>DASWAT010000151.1:0-12663 GCA_036390995.1 Actinomycetota bacterium
GCCAACGTGTGGAACGGGCTCGACGTCCGCCCCGGTCGTGCGCTCAAGGCCTATCTGCCGTGTGCGCTGCCGTTCGTCCTGGCCGGCGAGATCTCCGCCGCCCCCGCGCTGCTCGGTCTCTTCCTCGGAGGCCTGCTCGCCCTCCCGTTCGACCTTCGCGAGACCGCCATGCTCGGCGACGGCGGTTCGAACCTCCTCGGCTTCTCCGTGGGTCTCGGTCTGTTCCTCGCGCTGCCGGGCTGGGCGGTGGGCCTCTCGGCGCTGGCCGCGGTGGCCCTGAACCTCCTGGCCGACACGGTCGGCTTCTCGCGGCTGATCCAGGCCGCGCCGCCCCTGCGCTGGTTCGACCGGCTGGGGCGAGTGCGGACGGTGGATTGACGGACTTTCCGCGCGGACGCCGAAGTTTCCCACCCAACACGAAGGCCGTGCCACCGCCCTCTGATAGCATGCAACCCCGAGGTGCAGAAAGAGCCGAAGTACGTCTTCGTCACCGGCGGGGTCGCCTCGGGACTCGGCAAGGGGATCACCACCGCCTGCTTGGGGCGGCTGTTCAAGGCCCGGGGCCTCCGGGTCGCCCTCCAGAAGCTCGATCCCTACGTCAACGTCGATCCGGGCACGCTGAACCCCTTCGAGCACGGCGAGGTGTTCGTGCTCGACGACGGAGCCGAGACGGACCTCGATCTCGGTCACTACGAGCGGTTCACGGACGAGAACCTCCACCGCGGCTCGAACCTCACGACCGGCGCCGTCTACTCGGCGGTGATCCAGAAGGAGCGCCGGGGCGACTACCTCGGCAAGACCGTCCAGGTGATCCCCCACATCACCGACGAGATCAAGGAGCGGATCCGCTCGCACGCCACAGCCGAGAACGCGGACCTGGTGATCGTCGAGGTCGGTGGCACCGTGGGCGACATCGAGTCCCTGCCGTTCCTCGAGGCCATCCGGCAGCTGCGGAACGAGGTGGGCCGCGATCGCTGCGCGTTCGTGCACGTGTCGCTCATGCCGTTCATCGGACCGAGCGGTGAGCTGAAGACCAAGCCGACGCAGCACTCGGTGAAGGAGTTGCGCTCGCTCGGCCTTCAGCCCGATGCGATCGTGTGCCGCTCCGACCGCCCGATCGGCCGGCACCTCAAGGAGAAGATCTCACTGCTCTGCGACGTGCCGATGTCCGGAGTGGTCTCGGCGCCCGATGCGGATTCGATCTATCGCGTCCCGCTGATCCTCCACCGGGAGGGGTTGGACCAGGAGCTGGCGCACCACCTGCGGATCGACGCCGAGCCAGATCTCACGGAGTGGAACACGCTCGTGGAGCGGATCGACGCCGCCGTCGAACCGGTCCAGGTTGCCATCGTCGGCAAGTACGTGAACCTTCGCGACGCCTACCTTTCGGTCATCGAGGCGCTCCGCCACGGCGGGTTCCACCACGGCGCGAAGGTCGAGATCACGTGGGTGTCCTCCGACGATCTGGCCGAAGGAGACGCCGCGGTGGTCCTGGCCGGCATCGACGGGATCGTGATCCCGGGCGGGTTCGGTTGGCGGGGCGTGGAGGGCAAGCTCGAGGCCGTCCGGTACGCGCGTGAGAATGGGATCCCGTTCCTCGGTCTGTGCCTGGGCCTCCAGTGCGCGGTGATCGAGTTCGCCCGCAACGTCTGCGGGTTGGAGGGAGCCAACTCCTCCGAGTTCGATCCCGCCACGCCGCATCCGGTGATCGACCTGCTCCCCGAACAGAAGAACGTGACCGACCTCGGTGGCTCCATGCGTCTGGGCGCACAGCCCTGCTATCTGGTCGAGGGCACCCGGGCGGCCGCGGCCTACGGGGAGCCGGTCGTCGAGGAGCGGCACCGGCACCGCTACGAGGTCAACCCCGCCTACCATCAGGTCCTCCGGCAGCACGGCCTGGTCTTCTCGGGCATGTCGAAGGACGAGCGGCTCGTCGAGATCATCGAGCTACCCGATCACCCGTTCTTCGTGGCCGGGCAGTTCCACCCCGAGCTCCGATCGCGACCCACCCGGCCCCACCCGCTCTTCCGGGAGTTCGTCGGAGCGGCGCGTGCGCGTCACCGGGAAGAGGCCGGGCAGACCGTCGTGGTCCCCGGCTGATCCAAGCGGGCCCGTGGAGCCCGACGGTGCGTCGCTCGCGTTCGGCGGCCGGTTCCTCCGCGTGGACGTCGAGACCTGGGGCACGGGGACGTGGGAGGTCGTGCGCCGGCAAGGATCGGCGGGCCGGGGGGCCGTCTGCGTGGCGGCGATCACTCCGTCCTCCCGGGTCCTGCTCGTTCGCGTCTTCCGTCCCCCGGTGCGAGTCTCGCTCCTGGAGGTCCCCGCGGGGTTGCTCGATCGCGAGCAGGAGGACGCCATGGCCTGCGCGGAGCGAGAGCTCCTGGAGGAGACCGGCCATCGCGCGAGGTCCATCGAGTTCCTCGGCGGTTGGTATGCGAGTCCGGGGATCACCGACGAGTACGTGCAGGCGTTCATGGCCACGGTCGCCGAAGAACCCGAGGCCGAGCCCGACGACGAGGTTCAAGAGGTCGTCCTGATGTCCTTCGCCCGTCGGGACCGCTGGCGGAAGGTCCGGTCGGGTAGTCTTGAGGCGCGATCTCCGCAGGAAGGGGACGAACGTGATCGTCGGCATCCCCGCTGAGGTGAAGGACAGCGAATCCCGGGTGGCGGCCACCCCCGAGGGGGTCCGCGAGCTCACCGGAGCGGGCCACGAGGTCGTCGTACAGGCAGGTGCCGGCGTGGGCTCGGCGCTTCCCGACGAGCAGTTCGAGACGGCGGGGGCGAAGATCCTGCCCGACGCCGACGCGGTGTTCGAGGCCGCCGACATGATCCTGAAGGTGAAGGAACCGCAGCCCGAGGAGTACGGCCGTTTCCGGGAAGGACAGATCCTCTTCACGTACCTGCATCTGGCGGCGGACAAGCGTCTCACCGACTTCCTCATGGAGCGCAAGGTCGCGTCCGTGGCGTACGAGACGGTCCAGCTCGAGGACGGCCGGCTTCCGCTGCTGGCCCCGATGAGCGAGATCGCCGGACGGATGGCCCCACACGTCGGCGCGACGTATCTCGAGAAGCCGTACGGGGGGCGGGGCGTGCTGATGGGTGGAGCGTCCGGTGTGACGCCGGCGAAGGTGGTCGTCCTGGGCGCCGGGATGGCCGGGCTGAACGCCGCGTGGATCGCTGCCGGGATGGAGGCGGAGGTGCTCGTCCTGGACAAGAACGTGGACCGGCTCCGATTCGTGGACCAGATCCAGCGGGGCAGGATCCAGACCGTGATGAGCAGCGTGCTGGCGGTGGAGCAGCTCGTGGCCTCGGCCGACGTGGTGATCGGCGCCGTTCTGGTTCCCGGGGCGCGAGCGCCGAAGTTGGTGTCCAGGGCGCTCGTGCAGAGCATGCAGCCGGGGGCCGTGATCGTCGACATCTCGATCGACCAGGGCGGATGCGTGGAGACAGCGAGGATGACCACGCACTCCGATCCCATCTACGTCGAGCACGACGTCGTCCACTACTGCGTGGGGAACATGCCGGGTGCGGTTCCGCGGACCTCGACGTACGCGCTGACGAACGTGACGCTTCCCTATGCCTTGGCCATCGCGTCGCTGGGTTTGGAGGCCGCGGTGCGGCACGATCGGGCCCTCGCGGTGGGCGTGAACGTGTACGCGGGACAGGTCACGAACGCCGGTGTGGCGGAGGCCCACAGACTTCCCTCCACGGACCTCGGGGCGCTCGTGCGCGGCATGTCCTGACCGGATCGCGGAGCAAGGGGCTCGGGATGGCCGACGCCGTCTCGTCACAGATCCAGCGCTTCCTCGACCACGTGGCGGTGGAACGGGGACTGGCGGCCAACACCGTCCAGGCGTACCGCCGGGACCTGGGCCGGTACCGGCGGACGCTGTCCGAGCGCGGGGTGCACGACGGCGCCGCCGCCACGCGGGAAGACGTGGCGGCGTTCGTGGCGGGGCTCTCGGCCTCCACCCACGACGACGGACGGCCGTACCGCGCCACCTCGGTGGTCCGGGCGCTGTCGACGGTGCGATCGTTCCACAGGTTCCTGGTCCGGGAGGGCGACGCCCTTCGCGATCCGTCTTCGACGGTGGTGCGGCCGAGGATGCCCCGATCGCTCCCTCGTCCGCTGTCGGTCGAGGACGTCCTCAAGCTCTTGGCCGCGCCGTCGGACGCGTCTGCGACGGGCCTGCGTGACCGGGGCATGCTCGAGACGCTGTACGGTGCGGGCCTTCGGGTCTCCGAGCTCACAGGGCTCGACGTGGACGACGTGGACCTCGAGGGCCGCAGCGTCCGCGTGTTCGGCAAGGGCGGCAAGGAGCGAGAGGTGCCGCTCGGCACGTACGCGCGGGAGGCCGTCGGGGCATACCTGACCCGAGGGCGGCCGCTGCTGGCCACGCCGAGGTCGCGCGCGGCCCTGTTCCTCAACCACCGCGGCGGGCGGCTCTCCAGGCAGTCGTGCGGCAGGATGGTCACCGAGTACGCACGGCGCGCCGGGATCCGCAAGCGCGTGACGCCTCACATGCTCCGCCACTCGTTCGCAACCCATCTCCTGGAGGGCGGGGCCGACGTCCGGGTGGTGCAGGAACTGCTCGGCCATGCGAGCGTGGCGACCACGCAGGTCTATACGCTGGTGACCGAGGAGCACCTCCGCGAGGTGTACTTCACGGCGCATCCTCGGGCGCGCCGAACGCCGTCCGGGAGGAGGGATACCAGGTGATCGGCGAGGCCAAGTTCATGGAGCTTCGCACCGAGCTCGAACAGCACGGAGAACATCTCCGTAAGGAGATCGAGGAGCACGGGGGCGATCCGGATTCGGACGATGCCGCGTTCGACGTGGAGCGCGGTTTCGCGGACAGCGCCCACAGCACCGCCGAGCGCGCACGACTTCTGTCCGTCCTGAAGGCACTGCGGGCCAACTACCGGCTGGTGAACCGAGCGCTGACGAAGATGGAGCTCGGGACGTACGGGATCTGCGAACGGTGCGGGCAGCCGATCGCCATCGAGCGACTCGAAGCGCTCCCATGGGCCCTGCTGTGCATCGACTGCAAGCAGAAAGGGGAGGGCCGGTGACGCTCGCGTGAGCGCCGTCCGGGT
This sequence comes from Actinomycetota bacterium, assembly GCA_036390995.1. Lineage (GTDB taxonomy): Bacteria > Actinomycetota > UBA4738 > UBA4738 > HRBIN12 > DASQQQ01. The sequence goes on from DASWAT010000151.1 coordinate 5,098, forward strand.
GCCTCGCGTCCTGATCCTCGTCTGCGACTCGTTCGGGGTGGGCGACGCTCCCGATGCGGACGCGTACGGGGACCTCGGATCCGACACGCTCGGCAACACCGCTCGTGCGGTAGGCGGGATCCGCGCCCCGAACCTCGAAGCGATGGGCCTGGGTCTGTTGACCGAGATCGTGGGCGTGGAGCCTCGGGCCGAGGCCGGCACGGCCCACGGCCGGCTCACCGAGCGATCCGCGGGCAAGGACACGACCACCGGCCACTGGGAGATGTCTGGCGTGATCCTGGATCACCCATTCCCCTTGTACCCCAACGGGTTCCCTCCCGAGGTGATCGGGCCGTTCCAGGAGCAGATCGGCAAGTCCGTGCTCGGCAACAGACCTGCATCGGGAACCGAGATCATCGGGGAGCTGGGGGAGGAGCATCTTCGAACCGGCCGGCCGATCGTCTATACGAGCGGCGACTCGGTGTTCCAGATCGCCTGTCACAAGGACGTCGTTCCGCTTCCCACGCTCTACCAGTGGTGCCGGATCGCGCGGCGGATCCTCACCGGCGAGCACAATGTCGGCCGCGTGATCGCCCGCCCGTTCACCGGGAGGCCGGGGAGCTTCACCCGCACGCCGGAGCGTCGCGACTTCTCCGTTCCCCCGCCACGACGGACGCTCCTCGATCTCTGCGTGGAACAGGGCGTGGCCGTGTACGGGGTCGGCAAGATCCAGGACATCTTCGCCGGGCAGGGCCTGACCGAGGCCAGGTACTCGGACTCGAACGACGATGGCGTGGACATCACGATCGAGTACCTTCGGCGACCCGGACCGGCTCTCGTGTTCGCCAACCTCGTCGACTTCGACAGCAAGTACGGCCACCGCAACGACCCACGTGGCTACGCGGCGGCCATCGAGGCACTGGACCACAGGCTCCCGGAGATCGTCGGCGCACTGGACGGAGGGGTCCTGATGCTGACCGGGGATCACGGCTGCGATCCCACCACACCGTCGACCGACCACTCGCGAGAGCGGACGCCGATCTTGGCCGCCGGCTTGCCGGGCGGCCCCGTCGACGTCGGGACGCGGGAGACGTTCGCGGACCTCGGGGCGACGGCGGCAGACCTCCTGGGGGTTCAACCGGAGGATCTGGGCGGGCTGAGCTTCGCCGGGGAGCTGGGGATCTGATGTCAGCAGCGCGGAGAGGGCCTCAGGCTTCGATCGAGGGTGTCCTCACGGGAGATCGAGGCTGTGCACGAGAGTCTCGAGCTGAAGTCGACGTTGGGGTCATTCGGTGCCCGAGCCCGGGTCGGAGGGGCCGATGAGCCTGCCGGATCCACGCGACGTGGTCGCGGCCAAGCGTGACGGCAAGCACCTTCCTTCGGAGGAGCTTGCCATGTTCGTTCAGGGATACGCGAGGGGTGACGTCCCCGACTACCTGGCCTCGGCCTTCCTCATGGCCGCCTTCATCCGCGGGCTCGACGCCGAGGAGACGCTCACCCTCACGAGGGCGATGGTCGGGTCGGGCCGGACGCTGCCGTTGGCCGGGGTCTCGCGGCCGAAGGTGGACAAGCATTCCACGGGCGGCGTGGCGGACGGCGTGACGCTGGCGTTCGCGCCCCTGGCGGCATCGCTCGGCCTGGCGGTGGCGAAGCTCTCCGGCCGGGGTCTGGGGCACACCGGCGGCACGCTCGACAAGCTGGAGGCGATCCCCGGGCTGCGGACGGACCTTTCCCCCGAGGCGTTCGAGCGGCAGGTCGACGAGATCGGATGCGCGGTCGCCGCCCAGACACACGATCTCGTGCCCGCCGACGGTGCCCTCTACGCGCTTCGGGACGCTACCGCGACCGTGCCGTCGATCCCGCTGATCGCTGCGAGCGTGATGTCGAAGAAGCTCGCGTTGGGCACGGATCTGATCCTGCTGGATGTGAAGGCGGGAAGCGGCGCGTTCATGAAGACGTGGGAGGACGCCGCCGAGCTGGCCGAGGCCTGCGCGAACCTGGCGATGGACTGGGGACGCTCGTGCCGGGTGGCCGTCACCGACATGTCCCAGCCGCTCGGCCAAGCGGTGGGGAACGCACTCGACGTCGACGAGGCGGTGGCGCTCCTGCGAGGACAGGTGGGCGGAAGGCTGCTCGAGCTCGTCGTGACCTTCGCGGCGGAGGCGGTGGTTCGGCTCACGGGGGCCTCGCCCGAGCATGCCAGGGCGACGGCCGCGGAGGCCGTGTCGTCGGGCGCTGCGTTGGAGGTGTTCCGGCGGATGGTCGAGGCCCAGGGCGGGGATCCTCGCGTGGTCGAGGACCCGGACGCCGTCCTGCCGCGGGCGCCGGTGCGAGTGCCGATCCTGGCGGCCCGCGCCGGGTACCTGGCGGCCGTCGACGCGGAGGCGATCGGGAGGGCCAGCGGGGATCTCGGGGCGGGGCGGAAGAAGAAGGGCGATCCGATCGACCCGGCGGTGGGTATCGTGTTCCGGCCCAAGGTGGGGGATCGGCTGGAACCGAGGGAGGAGCTGGGGACGGTGCACGCCCGAGACGAGGCGTCGGCGCGGGCGTGCGTGGGAACCGTGCTGGCCGCGATGACCGTTTCGGCGGATCCGGTCGAGGCGCCGCCGTTGGTGTTCGGCTGGTTCGGCGACGTCTGAGCGGAGGCTCCATGGAGACCGTGCGGTTCGCCCTCTATCTGCTCGTGGCGCTCGTTCCGAGCCTGATGCTCCACGAGTACGCGCACGCGCTCACCGCGGACCGATTGGGCGATCCGACGGCCCGCCGTTGGGGACGGCTCACCTTCAACCCGCGGCCGTTGATCGACCCGTTCGGGACCGTGATCCTGCCGGGCCTGCTGCTGATCCTGATCGCGTCCGGCTTCTTCGTCCCGCTGTTCGCGTACACGAAGCCCATGCCGCACGACCCGAACTACCTCCGCAACCGCGACCGGGACGAGGTGTTGGTGCAACTGTCCGGACCGATCGTGAGCCTCGTGCTGGCCGTGGCGGCAGGGATCGTGCTCCGGCTGGTCACCGCACAGGAGCTGGGTCTGTTCGTCTTCGCGATCCTGTACGTGAACCTGATCCTGTTCGTGTTCAACCTCATGCCGGTTCCGGGGCTCGACGGTGCCAGGCTCCTCGCGCGGTTCCTCCCGCCGAGGGCGCGGGAGGTCTACCGCAACCTCGACCAGTACCTGGCGTTGTTCATGCTCCTCATCTTCTTCTTGCTCGGGGGCTTGCTGCTGGGGATCGTCTCCGCCCTGTCGGGAGGGCTGTGCCGGCTGGTCAGCGGCGGTGCGGGGCTCTGCGGCATCTTCTGAGCGCTCCCCGGGGTCGCGGGCGCCCCGCGCTATCATCGCGACCATCGTGACGCGAGCCCTTCACCCATGAGCGAGGATCCGGCCCAGGCCTCCTCGGGGTTCGCCGTGGAGCTCCCGGTCTTCGTAGGATCGTTCCGGCTCCTCGCCGACCTCATGCTGGATCAGAAGGTCGACGTCTGCGACGTCCAGATCGCGCAGATCACGGACCTGTACCTGTCGTACTCGGGGCAGGCCGGGCGGTGGAGCCTCGAGGAGGCCACCTGGTTCCTTGCGGTCTGCGCGATCCTGCTCGAGCTCAAGGTGGGCCGCCTGATGCCGAGGAACGAGGTCCTCGACGAGGAGGACTTGCTCGGCGTGTCCCCCGACCTCGTCTACGCTCGGAGCCTGGAGCTGGCCGCCTTCCGGCGGGTGGCGGCCGATCTTGCCCGGCGGCTGGAGGAGGAATCCCGATACTTCCCGCGCGAGGTCGGCCCTCCCGAGGGGTTCGCGCACCTGTACCCCGACGTCTTGGAGAAGGTGGCGGCCGATGACCTGGCGATGCTGGCCGCGTCCCTGCTGCGGCCGCCGCCGCTGCTCGACCTGTACCACGTGACGCCCATCCGCTACTCGATGGAGGAGGCCGTGCTGGCCGTCACCGGGCACCTCGACAGGTTGGGATCGGCCCGGTTCCGTGACCTCGTGGCCGACTGCGAGGAGCGGATCCACGTGGTGGTCCGTTTCCTAGCCCTCCTCGAGCTCTACCGTGAGGGAAAGGTCGACCTCGAGCAGGCAGACACGTTCGGTGAGATCGAGGTCCGATGGCAAGGGTGAGTAGAGGGTTGGCGGAACGCACGGAGCAGCTTCGCGCGCTCGAGGCGCTGCTGTTCGTCTCGGACGAACCGGTGCCGTCGGCCCTCCTGGCGCAGTCCCTGGACCTGGACCGGCCCGGCGCGGACAGGCTGTGCGAGGAACTGGCCCGCTCGTATGGGGAACGCGAAGCGGGCCTGGTCCTGCGCAACGTCGCCGGGGGGTGGCGGATCACCACCCATCCGGACGCCGCGCCGGTGGTGGAGCGGTTCGTGCTCGCCTCGCGCCACACCCGACTCACGAAGGCGGCCCTCGAGACCCTCGCCATCGTGGCCTACAAGCAGCCCGTCACACGACATCAGGTCTCCGCGATCCGTGGCGTGAACTCCGACGGCGTGCTCCGCGCGCTCGTTGATCGCGGACTCGTCGACGAGGTCGGCCGGGAGGAGGGCCCGGGCAGGCCCCTGCTCTACGGCACGTCGCCCGAGTTCCTCGAGCGGCTCGGACTGTCGTCGCTGTCGGCCCTGCCGCCGCTCGCACCGTTGCTGTCGCAGGGTGCCGAGGAGGCGGAGCCGGAACCCGAGGCCTGAGGCCCTCGATGACCGAGGAGCGGCTGCAGCGATCGCTGGCGCGAGCAGGCCTGGGCTCCCGCCGGGCTTGCGAGGATCTCATCGAGCGAGGCCTCGTCACCGTGAACGGACACGTCGCCACGCTGGGCGACCGTCTGGACCCGTCGCAGGACGTGGTGGAGGTTCGGGGGCACCGGATCAGCGTCGACCCGGAGCTCAGGTACCTCGCGCTGCACAAGCCTGCGGGCGTGACCACGACGCTTCGCGACCGCCACGCGACGTTCGACCTGGGCGGGTACCTGCCGAGCGATGTGCGGGTGTTCCCGGTGGGCAGGCTGGACCGGGACACGGAGGGCCTGCTCCTGCTCACGAACGACGGAGAGCTCGCCAACCGGCTGACGCATCCCCGATACGGCGTCGAGAAGGAGTACCTCGCGGAGGTGGAGGGTATCCCCACCGAGCGGCACCTCGGGCGGGTGCGTGCGGGGGTGGAGCTCGACGACGGTCCGGCGCGCGCCGTGTCCGCCCGGGTGATCGGACGATCGAGGGGCAAGGGCGCCATCCGGGTGGTGATGGCCGAGGGCCGCAAGCGCGAGGTCCGGCGGATGCTGGCCGCGGTCGGCCTCCCCGTGGTCCGGCTCGTCCGGCTGCGGGTCGGTCCCATCAGGCTGGGCACGCTGGCCGCCGGCTCGTCGCGAGACCTCACGTCGGAGGAGGTTCGGGACCTCTACCGCGTCGCGGGACTGTGAACTGCGATGCCCGCGTTCGGCCTGTAGCCTTTGGGCGCGGCCGAAGGGGTGCAGGGTGGGGGATCAGTCGGTACGGGCGGTCAGAGGGGCGATCTGCGTCGCCGAGGACACCCCCGATGCGGTGCTCGGCGCCACCGAGCGTCTGCTCCGGGATGTCTTGGCGCGCAACGACGTCCACGCCGGCGAGATCGTGAGCGTGTTCTTCACCGCTACCGAGGGTCTCCGATCCGCCTTCCCGGCGGAGGCGGCTCGGCGGATGGGCCTGGGACGCGTGCCCCTGCTGTGCGCGACGGAGATCCCCGTCCCCGGGTCGATGCCTCGAGTGGTGCGCGTGCTCATGCACTTCCACACCGAGAGGGCGCAGGCCGAGGTCGTCCACGTGTATCTGGACGGAGCGGAGTCGCTTCGCGATGACCTCGGCTGAGCGGATCGCGATCGTCGGAACCGGGCTCATCGGCACCTCGATCGCCTTGGCGGGCCGGCGGAACGGTAACCAGGTCCGAGGCTTCGACGCCGACGCCGGTGTGCTGGTCGCGGCGGCCGAGCGCAGCGGCCTGGAGCCGGCGTCGAGCGTGCAGGCGTGCGTCGCCGGGGCCGGTCTGGTCTTCCTCTGTACTCCGGTGCCCACGATCCCCGGCCTGGCGAACGAGGCGCTGCGGGCCGAGCCCGGCGCGGTCGTGACCGACGTGGGGAGCGTGAAATCCCACGTGCTGGCCGAGGTCGAGGCCACCGCACGTCCTCAGGATGTGTCCCGCTTCGTCGGCGGCCACCCCATGGGGGGCTCGGAGCGGTCGGGCCCGCAGTGGGCGGCGGCCGGCGTGCTCGACGGCATCGTCTGGGTGATCACCCCCTCTGGGGCCACGTCCGGCGAGGCGGCCGACCGTCTTCGCTCGTGGGTGAGCCGGATCGGCGCCCGTGCGGTGCTCATGGATCCCCGTCGCCACGATCGACTGGTGGCCATGGTGAGCCATCTGCCCCAGATCGCCTCGACGGCGCTGATGGGACTCGCTGCCGCCGAAGAGGCCGGTGAGCCCGATATCCTGTTGCTGGCCGCGGGAGGGTTCCGCGATCTCACCCGGTTGGCTGCGTCGAACCCCCACCTATGGAGCGACATCCTGCTCTCGAATCGCGAAGCGGTTGCCGAGGCCATCGGTCTGTACGTGAAGCGCCTGTCCGGCTTACGGGACATGGTCCTGGCCGGATCCGCGGACGAGGTCGAGGCATCGTTCGAGGAGGCGAAGTCCGCGCGGTTGTCGCTCGCCGCCAAGCCCAGGGTGCGGACCGGCGTCGGCGTCCTGCAGGTGCCGGTCCCGGACCGCCCGGGTGCGCTCGCCGATCTCACGGCGTCGCTGGGCGCCGCACGGGTGAACATCGAGGATCTGCAGATCGTGCACTCGCCGGAGGGCGGACGGGGAACAGTCCACCTGACGATCGCGGTTCCCCAGCTCGAGGCCGCGTCCGCGGCGCTCCAGGCGCGAGGGTTCGAGCCCACAAGGGTGGCGTGAGCATCCATGCGGGTCACGATCAGGCCGGGAGGCGTGGTCCGCGGGGACTGCCGGGTCCCTGGCGACAAGTCGATCGCACATCGCTGGCTGATCTTGGCAGCCATCGCGGACGGCCGGTCCACGATCCTCGACCTTCCACCTTCGCTCGACGTCCGTTCGACCACGACCTGCCTGGCGGCGATCGCTCCATCGGCTCGACCTTCGCTCGACGGTTGGTTCCGGAAGCGTGGCGCGACGACGGAGACTGACGGTTTCACGTGGGACCGACCGGGCTGGGGCGAGCTGGTTCCGGAGCTTGAGGTCGAGGGTGAGGGGCGTGAGGCTCTGGCCGATGCGCCGGGGCCGCTGGACTGCGGGAACTCGGGGACCACGATGCGGCTGCTGGCCGGAGTACTCGCGGCGTCGAGGTTCCGCTCGGTGCTGACCGGCGATGCCAGCCTTCGAGCCCGGCCCATGGACCGCGTGGCCGAGCCGCTCCGGCTGATGGGGGCAGACGTGCGAACGGCCGGGGGCTTCCCGCCGGTCGAGATCGAGGGAGCTGCACTTCGTGGGGTCCGCTACGAGGTCCCGGTCCCGAGCGCCCAGGTGAAGGGCGCCGTGCTCCTGGCGGGGCTCAGTGCCGATGGAACGACGACCGTCCTGGAGCGAGCGCCCACGCGTGATCACACCGAGCGGGC
>DASWAT010000152.1:0-4079 GCA_036390995.1 Actinomycetota bacterium
CTAAGGAAGGGCCACACTTTCGAGGACCCCTCCCGGTCTACTGCTGCTGCTCCTGGTCCTGGGCAGGGGCGGGCTCCTCGGTCATCGGCACGGCGGCCGTCGATGCGGGTTCGCCGATGGCCTCCGAGACCCGTTTGGCGAACCGCCAGCCACGGCGTCCCGGGCCAGGGTCGGCCGGGGACGGTCGCCCCTCCAGGTACTTCAGCTGCCCTTGGGCGAATTTGATCGCATCCTCTTGCTCGGGCGTGAGCACGTCCTCCTCCTTCCCGGACAGGATCTCCTGGACCTGGGAGAGATAGCGCGGCCAGGACCACCGGTACAGGTGGTCGGTGTGACCGTTGTCGTTCCACGTGGACAGCGTGCCGTCGGCGTGATCCTTGAACCCCGGGACCAGGTCCGGCCCCTCGGTCTTGCGGAGGGGGATGTCGAACCCCCACCGCTGCGAGGTGAGCTCGACGAGGCCCGCCGTCAGCCGAGCGCTCGCCATCAGCTGCTCGTTCGTGAGGTCGCAGGTCCCCGGAAGCGCGCTGTGTTCCACCCCCCAGTACACGAGCGAGGCCTCGAGCGCATGCCAGGCGACGTTGGTGACGGGCACGTACTGGTAGATCCTCCCGGCTCGATCGACCGAGAAGTGAACGCTGATCCCTCGCTCGTCCAGGACCCCCGAAAGGTCCGACCCGCAGCCGGCCGTGTAGTGGAAGAGGTAGCCGATCGGGTGCCCCCGCGGCCACGGATCCCCGAAATGGCTCACGGGCCTCCGGGCCACGTTGCGACCATTCACGGTTCGCAGCCACGCGCCCTCGAGGTCGTAGCCCACGTCTCGGTCTTCCCTCCTCCGCGAAGATCGGAAGCTCATCCCCGCCGGGGAGCCGGGATCCCTGCCGAGAAGCGCTGCGCGAGCCGGTTCAGGCCGGGCGCTTCCGGGAGCGTCCGCCGCGCTTCCCCTTCCTGGCAGCCTCCACGCTGGCCTTCAGGGCCTCCATCAGCTCCTCGACGCGCGCCCCCGAGCTCGAGGCGGCCGGCTCCTCGACGGGCTGTCGGGGCATCTTCTCGGCGATCCTGCGGAAGAGCTCCTCCCGGTAGGTGTCGGCGTGCGCGGCGGGGTTCCACTCGGTTCTCAGCGTCTCGATGAGTGTCTCGGCCATGCGGAGCTCGCGCCGGACACCTCGGTCCCTTCGACGACCGGGGCGAGCTCGCGGCCGCAGCGGACCTCGTCGCCGAAGAACAGGGTCTCGAGCCCCAGCACGCCGCTCGCGGGACGGATCGCGATCAGGTGCGGCTTGGTCCGAAGGACGAACCGCCCGATGCCGATCCGGCCGGCCCGCTCCATGGCGCGGAGGAGCAGCCCGTACGGCTTGTCGGCCCCACGGTCGGGCGAGAGGTAGTAGCTCTTGTCGAAGTACACGGGATCGATGTCGGCGAGTTCGACGAAGTCCTCGATCTCGATCGTGCGGCTCCGTTCGGGCCGCACGGACTTGATCTCCTCGCGGCTCAGCAGGACGACGCCCTCCTCGGTCTCGTACCCGTGCAGGAGGTCCTCGAACGCGATCTCCCTTCCTTCGGGCTCCCGCCCGGGTTCGGCCACGGGCGGGGGCCCGGTCTCCGGCTCCGCCTCTGGAGGCTGGGCGGGTCCCCGGCCCATCTCCGTCGGGCGTTCGGCGGGCATCTCCCACCTCTCGGGTTCGTCGGCGACGAACCGCCGGTACCGCACCCGCCGACCGCGGGCGTCCATCAGATGGAAACGCACATCCTTCGGTTGGGTGGCGGGGAACAGGCGGACGGGGATCGTTACCAGCCCGAAGGCGAGGCACCCGGTCCAGACGGCTCGAGGCATGATGCAAGCCTAGGCCATACTCGCCATATGAGCGGGGGCACCCTGATCAGGGCGGCGACGGTCCGAGGACGCGGAAGCCATCGCCGGGGTGTTCATCGCGTCCCGCGCAAACGCTCACGTTCCTGCCGAAGCTCCACAGCGACGAGGAGGAGTCTGGTTCATCGCGAACATCGTCCTGCGCGACCAGGAGGTGCTCGTGGCCGAGACGAGCGACGGGGTCGCCGGATTCATCGCCATGCACGGAGAGCAGGTGGAGCATCTGTACGTGCATCCCCGTCATCAGCGCCGAGGCATCGGGAGTGCCCTGCTCCGACGCGCCAGGGATCGGATGCCGCTGGGGTTCCGGCTGTGGGTCTCTGGTCGCCCTCGGGATCCCTGTGGTGACGCCCGGAGCCTGACGTGCTCCAGAACGGGTGCTCGTCGGCCTCCGACCGCGTGGCCGGCCCTCATCGTGCTCAGGGGGTGGTGGCCTCGGCGTTGTCACGCTTGGAGGTACCGAGCGGCGGCTTGGCGTGCGAGGGCGGCAGGCTCGAGCGGGGGACGAAGCGGCTCCCGTTCGGTCCGGCGCGGACGGCCCGGTGCAGCACGCTTCCCTCCAGGAGGTCGGACCAGGACAGGAACCACACGGTCCACCCGTTCCCCCAGGTCCCCGCCCGCGGGCTACCATCGATGGTGACCGGATCGCCTTGCCCGGCGAGCCCGTAGTAGATCTTGGCGTGCTCCGGCGACAGGTTGACGCATCCGTGGCTCACGTTGGCGAAGCCCTGGTCGTTCACCGACCAGTAGGCGTCGTGGATGAAGTCGCCCGACAGCGTGAACCGCACCGAGTACGGCACCAGGATGTCGTAGCCCGGACCGATCATCTCCTCGGGGTTGTGCTTCTCCATCGTCAGGTACGTGCCGTTCGGCGTGTCGTCGCCCGGGCGGCCGGCGCTCATCGGCCAGTCCCCGAACAGCTTCCCCTCCAGGTAGACCTTGACCTCATGCGTCTGGGTGTTCGCGACCGCGATCAGGGATCGTCCGATCGAGAAGCTCTGCGTGAGGGTGTGCACGCCGTAGACGCCGGGCGCGCCCTCCACGCCGTCGAGGTGGCCGACGAAGTCGATGCTGGTGTCCGGCTTCCAGTACGTGCGCGGGCGGAAGTACAGGGTCCGGTCCCCGTCCCAGTACCACGCGCCGATCACGGGGCGTGAGGTCCGGATCTCGAGCGACCGTTCGACGGCGGCCTTGTCCGTGATCGCCGTGCTGAAGGTGAGGATGATCGGCATCCCCACGCCGTAGGCTTTGTGGTAGCCCTGGAAGATCGTGGTCGAGAAGGTGTGCTCGGGCGAGAGCGTGCGGAACGAGGCCGTCCGCGTGACGGCCAGCCCCGCGGCATCGCTCGCCGAGGCCAGGACCACGTAGCGCGTGTCGGTGGTGAGCGCCCAGGTGCTGTGCCACTGCGTGCGGCCGGCGCCGAAGGATCCCTCGACGGGCTCACCGTCCGCCGTTGCGGTGACGTTTTGGAGGGTTCCGTGCTTCACGCTCACCGAGAGCCCATCGGCGGGGTCGGTCTTCGTCCCGTGACTCGGCGTGATCGAGATGCGCGCCCGGCTCTCGGCCGGCGTCGGCGAGACGACCACGCTGCGCGACGGCACGGGCGTGTCGGCCGCCGTCGACACGCATCCGGCCGTGAGCACGGCGAGGAGGATGATGACCGCGGTCGCGGCGGGGTGGATCGGCGAGCGCGTCATCCATCGTTCATACCGCACGTCGGCCGAAACGATGCGGGTACGGGGCACCCCAGGTCAAGAAGGCGCTACCCCATGTCCGCCGGTGCCGTTCCGTGCGGCTGCGCGTCGTCCCGGCGTGACCAAGACGTGAGCAAGGGCCGACGCCGTCATCCCGAGGAGCAGGGCAAGCGGCTCTTCGAGGAGGGAACGATCCCCGCCGGCCTCGAGCTCATCGACAGCACGACCTCTTCCACCGGTGTGGTCATCAACCGGTACCGTCGCGCAGGCGACGTCAGATTCGGCTCGTTCGCAGTCGACGAGCAAGGAGGAGTCGAGGCGCTCTGGACGGAAGGGGAACAGCGCTGATCGAGAGCTTACGCAATCGGCGCGCGACGCCGAGGCGCGAGTGCTTGCGCGCTATGTCAGGGGGCTGGAGAGCGGCCTACCGAGGGGGTCCCTTCATCCCATTGCCGGGGTGCGTGGAGGTCAGTGTTGCCATCGCTTCGGATCACGCGGAGGCGAAGGAAACACTG
>DASWAT010000153.1:0-62757 GCA_036390995.1 Actinomycetota bacterium
CCAGCGGAGTGGAAGGAGGCCGCGGCCTGGCTGCTGAAGCAGCGCGACTCCGGCGTCGTCCGGCAGTACTACGACCAGGGCTACGTGGACGACCTGAAGGCCGGCAACCTCTCGGCCACGCTGGCGTGGTCGGGCGACGTCCTCTACTACAACCTGTGGGCGGGGTACGACAACCTGGACTTCATCTTCCCGGAGGGCGGCGCCCTGCACTGGAACGACAACATGCTGATCCCGGCCCACGCCAACGACCCGGTCGGCGCGATGGAGCTGATGGACTTCTACTACCGCCCCGAGGTCGCCGTGAAGGTCACGGAATGGGTGCTGTACTTCTCCCCGGTCCCGGCCACGAAGGACCTCATCCTGAAGGACGCCGCGAAGGCCCTCGAGCAGAACTACAAGGGATACGCGAACAAGCTCCAAGCCACGGCGGACAGCCCGTACCTGTACCCGGACCAGGCGCTGCTCGACCGGACCTCGTACGGACGCGACCTGACCACCGACGCAGAACGGGCGGAGTGGGACTCCATCTTCCTGCCGATCAGCCAGGGTTAGGCGAGCGAGCGCGGGGGGCGAGGGGGACCGTGGCACAGGCCACCACTCCGGCGACCGAGCCGTCGCAGCGTGGGGGGCGCAGCGTGGGCCTCCGGAAGAAGCTGGTGCCCTATTACCTCCTGGGGCCGGGCGGGCTGTGGCTCTTCCTGTTCCTGATCCTGCCGCTCCTGCTCCTCGTGTACACGTCGCTCCAGAGCGGGGGCCTCCTGAGCGGTTTCCACTTCACCTGGCAGTTCTCGAACTACGCGGACGCCCTGAGCAACAACGGCAAGTACTTCGGCCGATCGCTCCTGTACTCGTCCATCGTCACCCTCGTCGCGCTCCTGCTGGCCTATCCCATGACCTACTGGATCGCGTTCTACGGGGGCCGGTGGAAGTCGTCGCTGCTCCTGCTGATGCTTCTGCCGTTCTTCGTGTCGTTCATCATCCGCACGATCCAGTGGAAGTTCATCCTGGCGGACGACGGCATCATCCTGGGGCCTCTGAAGAACCTGGGGCTGCTACCGCACAGCTTCCACGTGCTGGCCACCCCCTTCGCGGTGGTGGCGGGGATCACGTACGACTTCCTGCCGTTCACGGCTCTGCCCCTGTACGTCTCGCTGGAGCGGATCGACAAGTCGATGGTGGAGGCGGCCAAGGACCTCTACTCGAGCCGGTGGCAGGCGTTCCGGCACGTGGTGGTCCCGCTGTCGCTCCCCGGTGTGTTCGCGGCCTTCCTGCTCACGTTCGTGCCGGCGTCGGGCGACTATGTGAACGCCGCGATCCTCGGCGGACCCGGGACCACCATGGTCGGCAACATCATCCAGACGAAGTTCCTGTCCCAGAACCTCTACAACGAGGCGGCTGCCCTGTCCGCCATCCTCATGTTTGGGATGTTCGTCCTCGTGAGCCTCTACGCCCGGGTCCTCGGGACCGAAGAGGTCGTGAAGGCGGCGGCGGCATGAGCGCGATCGCGACGGAGCCAGAACGCCGAGCCCAGGAGCCCGCGCCGCTGCACCGGCCGAACAAGCGACCCACGCGATTCATCCTCCCGGGCTTCACGATCCTCGTGATCCTGTACCTCATGAGCCCGGTGTTCCTCATGATCCTGTACGGGTTCAACAACATCCCGGGGGACCGCCAGACCCCGAGGTTCTGGGGCTTCACGCTCCAGTGGTACAGGGAGCTGTTCGCGATCCCCGGCCTGACCACCTCGCTCAAGAACTCCATGTTCATCGCCCCCACGGCGGCGGTCATCGCCACGATCCTCGGCACGTTCCTCGGTCTTGCGCTGGGCCGCTACCTGTTCCGAGGCAAGGGCACGGTGGACTTCTTCATCTTCCTGGCCATCGCCGTGCCCGAGATCGTCCTGGGGTCCTCGCTCCTGGCCATGTTCGTGCAGGCGCAGGCGCCCCTTGGCATGGGCACGATCCTCCTTTCCCACATCGGGTTCGACACGCCGTTCGTCGCCGTCACCGTGCAGGCCCGGGTCGCCGGCATGGACCGGTCGTTGGAGGACGCAGCGCAGGATCTGTTCGCGGACCCCATCACGACCTTCTTCAAGGTGACCTTGCCCCAGATCATGCCGGGCATCTTCGCCGGATTCCTCCTGGCGTTCGTCCTGTCCCTCGACGACTTCGTCATCACCCAGTTCGTGAGCGGGCAGACCGAGACGTTCCCTATCTGGGTGTGGGGGGCGACCCGCATCGGGCTCCCCCCCCAGGTGAACGTGATGGCCACGCTGCTGTTCATGACCGGCGTCCTGATCGCCATCGTGAACGTGGTCGCCCAGCGGTCCCGCCGGGCCTGAGGTCTCGCCGCCGGGTTGGAGTAGCGCGTGCTCGGCGGGGTTCGTGAAATCCTTCACAAGCTCGGCCGGGGATCCCGCTCACATGGCCATCTAGCTGCGGAAATGCACGCGCCGCGGCTTTGACGTGCCGGAGTGGGCCCGGATATACTGCCCCGCGCCCATGGCCGGAGGACACGGGGATGCATGGAGGGGCATGGGCACGGCGTGGAGCGTCACCGGGACGCTCACGGCGGGCATCCTCGTCTGGGGCGGCATCGGCTACCTCGTCGATCGGTCGGTGGGGTTCCACTGGTTCTTCCTCCCGATCGGCATGGTGATCGGCGTCTCGGCCTCCATCTACGTGGTGTACCTGCGATATGGCAGAGATCACTGAGCAGGCGGAGCGGGAGCTGGTCCGGAGGGCGGTGGTGCCCTCTGTCCTCGCCTTCCCTGCGGCGGCCGCGATCGGCTGGGCGGCCGGCGGGTCCGGGGTGGGCATCTCCGCGGCGATCGGCGTGGTCGTCGTGTACGCGAACTTCGCCGCCCACGGCCTGTCGCTCGCCTGGGCCTCGCGGATCTCCATCACCGTCGTGCAGGTCGTCGCGCTGGTCGGGTTCGTGGTCCGGCTCGGCGTGATCGTCGCGGCGATGTTCGCCCTGAACACCCTGTCCTGGTTCTCGCCGCTGGCCTTCGGGCTGGCGGTCGTACCCGCGACCCTGCTGCTCCTCGCGTACGAGGCCCGGCTCGTGATGCGCGGCCTGGGCATGACGTTGCGGATCCCGGCCGACCCGGCGGCGGCGCGCGCGGCGGAGGCCCGGGCCGTTCGGGAGGCTCGTTGATGTTCGCAGGCGTTCTGGCTCCGGTGCTCGCGAACGTGGCCCGCCCGCCCGAGGGGTTCCAGGCGCCGGGCACGGGGATCTTCGACTACTCCGACAACTGCCTGTTCGGCAGCGGCTCGTACTGCATCACCCGGCCGACCTTCTGGGTGCTCGTATCGGCGGTGATCATCGCGGTGCTGTTCGTCGTCGCGTTCCGCCGTCCCAAGCTCGTGCCGCGAGGCCTCCAGAACGCGGTCGAGGCGCTCGTCGACTTCATCCGCAACGGCATCGTGATGGAGGTCATCGGTCCTGAGGGGCTCCGGTTCGTCCCGCTCCTGACCTCGCTGTTCGTGTTCATCTGGGTGAACAACACGTTCGAGGTGGTCCCGTTCATCCAATTCCCCCCCACGGCCAAGATCGCGATCCCGCTGGTGCTGACGGGGCTGGTCTATGTCCTGTTCAACGTCGTCGGCGTGGCCCGGCAGGGCGGCCTGCGGTACCTGAAGGGGATCCTCTTCCCGCCCGGCGTCCCCTGGTACATCTACCCTCTCTACTCGCCGATCGAGTTGGTCTCCGTGTTCGTGGTCCGGCCCCTCACCCTGTCGGTCCGTCTCACGGCCAACATGATCGCGGGACACCTGATCCTCACGGTCTTCTTCCTCGGAACCTGGTACCTGCAGTGGAAGCTGGCCACCATGCCGTTCGCCGCGGCCTCGTTCGCGCTGGGAACCCTCATCACGGGCTTCGAGCTCCTCGTGGGGGTCCTGCAGGCCTACATCTTCACGATCCTGACCGCCGTGTACATCGCCGGGGCCATCCACCCGGAGCATTAGGAGGAGGGAAGGCATGACGCACCTGTTCGGTCTGCTCGCCCAGGTGACGGGCGACGTCGGCGCGATCGGTAAGGGCCTGGTCTACGGCCTCGGCGCCATCGGCCCCGGCATCGGGATCGGTTTCCTCGTGGGCAAGTCGGTCGAGGCCATGGCCCGGCAGCCCGAGGCCGCCGGCATGGTCCGGACCACGATGTTCCTGGGCATCGCGTTCGTCGAGGCGCTGGCGCTGTTCGGCTTCGTGCTCTCGTTCATCGTCTGATCGGGGGAGCGGATGCTGCACGTGCTGGTACTCGCTGCCGAGGAAGCGCCGAACCCGATCGTCCCGGACGTGGCCGAGCTGATCTACGGATCGGTCGCGTTCCTCATCGTGTTCGCGATCCTCGCGAAGTTCGCCTTCCCGGCGTTGAACAAGATGCTGCAGGAGCGCACGTCGAAGATCCAGGGAGACCTGGAGAAGGCCGAGCAGACGCGGTCGCAGGCCGAGGCCGAACTGGCCGATTACCGCCAGCAACTCGCTGGCGCTCGCGAGGATGCGAACCGCATCATCGAGGAGGCCCGGCGGACCGCCGCCCAACTCCAGCGCGACCTGCAGGCCAAGGCCGAGCAGGAGGCGGCGCAGACCATCGACCGAGCCCAGGAGGAGATCCGGGCGGAGCGCGACCGTGCCCTGCAGGAGCTTCGGGCCCAGGTTGCCACGATCGCCGTGGACCTGGCCGGGCGCGTGGTCGAGGAGTCGCTGGACCAGGCCGCCCACCAGCGGCTGATCGACGAGTACATCGAGCAGGTGGCCGGAAGCGGCAACGGGAAGGGCTCGGGTGAGCGCTGAGAAGGCCACCGTGATCCGCCGCTACGCCGACGCGCTGTTCGCGATCGCCGACGCGGAGGGAGAGCTGTCCTTGGTCGAGGACCAGCTGTACGTGTTCGCGAAGGCCCTGGAGAGCCAGCCCAAGCTCGGCGATGCGCTCGCAGACCCCGCCCTCCCGGCCGCGAACAAGAAGGCGCTGGTCGGCGACGTGCTGGGAGCAGGGGCCAATCCGGTCGCGGTGAACGCGCTCTCGTTCCTCGTCGATCAGGGGCGAGGCAGGGACCTCGCGTCGATCATCGAGGCCATGTCGCAGGTCGTCGCCGAGAGCCGCCGGCACGTCGTGGCGGAGGTACGCTCGGCCGTACCCCTGGGGGCCAAGCAGCGGGATGAGCTGGCGAAGGCGCTGTCGAAGGCCACCGGCAGGTCGGTGGATGTCAAGGTCGTGGTGGACCCGTCGGTCGTCGGGGGGGTCGTGGCCCGGGTGGGCGACGAGGTGTTCGACGGCACCGTGCGGAACCGGCTGCAGGAGGCCCGTCGGCAACTCGCCGGCGCGTGAGCGGTGATGACGAGGAGCATGTGAGCCGATGGCACTGAACCTGGACCCTCAGTCGATCGCGGAGGCGCTCCGCAAGAACGTCGAGAGCTGGAAGCCGTCGGTCGAGCGCGAGGAGGTCGGCCGCGTGATGGTGGCCGGCGACGGCATCGCCCGCGTGAAGGGGCTTCCGCTCACCATGTCCAACGAGCTCCTCGAGTTCCCCGGCGGCGTCCTGGGGATCGCGTTCAACCTCGAGGAGGACGAGATCGGCTGCATCATCCTCGGGGAGTCGGCGCACATCGAGGAGGGCGACCTGGTCAAGCAGACCGGCCGGATCCTCTCGATCCCGGTGGGCGACGGATTCCTCGGCCGTGTCGTCGACGCCCTCGGGGGGCCCCTCGACGGCAAGGGGGCGATCGCGGCGGACGAGAGGCGGGCCCTCGAGGTGCAGGCGCCCTCGGTGGTGGCCCGCCAGCCCGTGAAGGAGCCCCTCCAGACCGGGATCACCGCCATCGACGCGATGACGCCGATCGGACGGGGACAGCGCGAGCTGATCATCGGCGACCGCCAGACCGGCAAGACCGCGATCGCGATCGACTCGATCATCGCCCAGCACGACAACTGGACCAGCGGCGACCCGAAGAAGCAGGTGCGATGCATCTACGTTGCCGTGGGGCAGAAGTCCTCGACCGTGCGCGAGGTGGAGGAGACCCTCCGCGGATACGGCGCCATGGACTACACCGTGATCGTGAACGCGTCGGCGTCCTCGCCGGCGCCGTTCCAGTACATCGCCCCGTACTCGGGCGCGGCCCTCGGCGCGCACTGGATGTACGAGGGGCTGCACGCGCTCGCGATCTACGACGACCTGTCGAAGCAGGCCGTCGCGTACCGCGAGATCTCGCTACTGCTCCGCCGGCCCCCGGGTCGCGAGGCCTACCCGGGCGACGTCTTCTACCTGCACTCGCGACTCCTGGAACGCGCGGCGAAGCTGTCCGACGAGCTCGGCGGCGGTTCCCTCACCGCGCTGCCGATCATCGAGACGAAGGGCAACGACGTCTCCGCGTACATCCCCACGAACGTCATCTCGATCACCGACGGCCAGATCTACCTGGAGCCCGACCTGTTCTTCGCCGGCGTACGCCCGGCGATCAACGTCGGCATCTCGGTCTCCCGGGTCGGCGGGAACGCCCAGATCAAGGCCATGAAGTCGGTCGCCGGCCGGCTCCGTCTGGATCTAGCCCAGTACCGAGCGTTGGAGGCGTTCGCCCAGTTCGGATCCGAGCTGGACAGAGCGTCCCAGCAGCAGCTGGCCCGCGGCGCCCGGGTCGTCGAGATCCTCAAGCAGCCGCAGTACCGGCCGGTGCCGGTGGAGCGGCAGGTCGCGTACATCTGGGTGGCCACGGGCGGCCATCTGGACGACCTTCCCGTCGAGGATGCGCGCCGCTTCGTCGAGGGCCTGGCCGAATACCTCGAGACGCGCCAGCCCGAGGTCCTGCGATCGATCCGCGAGTCTGGAGCGATCTCCGACGAGGCCGAGGCTGCGCTCGGGGAGGCGCTCGCCACCTACAAGGAGTCGTTCGTGCCATCCGGCTTGGCCGAAGGCGGCGGGGGCGAGGAGGACGTCGGCTGGAAGCGCGTCTCCTCGGACCAGGACGAGCACGCGCCGCCCCCGACCCGTGAGGAGATGCGCGAGGACTTCGAGCGCCGCGCGGGTCCGGTCGGCGAGTCCGAGGCTCCGATCCCGTAACCATGGGCGCGAAACTCCGCATCGTCCGTCGGCAGATCCGCTCGGTCCAGTCGACCATGAAGATCACCCGGGCCATGGAGCTCATCGCGGCCTCGCGCATCGTCAAGGCACAGCAGCGGGTGGAGGCCGCACGGCCATACGCCGAGCTGCTGACGCGGGCCATGGAGGACGTGGCCCGGCAGACGGGGGCGCTCGTGCACCCGCTGCTGGAGGATCGAGAGGACCCTCGCCGCGTGGGCGTGCTCGTCGTCACGTCGGATCGCGGGCTGGCCGGCGCGTTCAGCGCGAACGTCATCCGCCTTGCCGAAGGGGTGGTCCGGGAGATCGAGCAACGGGGCCTGGAGCCGGCGCTCTACGTGACGGGGAAGAAGGGCCAGTCGTACTTCCGGTTCCGGGGCGTCCCCATGGAGGCCGTGTGGGGGGGGTTCAGCGAGGTCCCTCCGTACTCGGCGGCCGAGAGGGTGGGCGAGCGCCTCATCGCGGATTTCGCCGAGCGCCGCTTCGACGAGCTCCACGCGGCCTACACGGACTTCCGGTCGGCGTTCACGCTGCGGCCGACGACGAACCGGTTCCTTCCGATCGCGCCCCACGAGGTGGTCCGGCACGAGCTGGGCAAGCCGCACCCCGAGTACATCTTCGAGCCCGCCCCGCAGCAGATCCTGGACGACCTGCTGCCGCAGTACGTGATCACCAAGGTCTTCCACGCGTTCCTCGAGTCGGCGGCGTCGGAGAACGCCGCCCGCCGCCGGGCCATGAAGGCGGCCACCGACAACGCGGAGGAGCTCATCAAGGTCTACACGCGGCAGGCGAACCGAGCGCGGCAGGACGAGATCACCACGGAGATCAGCGAGATCGTCGGCGGGGCGGAGGCCCTGGCGCAGGCATCGGGAGAGTGAGCATCCATGGCTGAAGGAAACGAGGTCGCGTCGGGACGCGTGGTCCGGGTCATCGGCCCGGTCGTGGACGTGGCCTTCCCGCCGGGGCAGCTGCCCGAGATCGACACCGCGCTTCGGGTGGAGGTGACCCTCGACGATCGCACCACCGTGATCACCTGCGAGGTGGCTCAGCACATCGGGGATTCGACCGTCCGCACGATCGCGCTGAAGCCAACCGACGGGCTGATCCGAGGAACGGTCGTCGAGAACACGGGATCTCCCATCATGGTCCCGGTCGGGGAGGGCGTACTGGGGCACGTCTACAACGTGCTCGGCGAGCCGCTCGATGCGAAGGCCGAGGACGTCCATCCGAGCGACTGGTGGCCGATCCACCGCGAGGCCCCGCCGTTCGAGGAGCTCGAGCCGAAGAGCCTGATGCTCGAGACCGGCATCAAGGTGATCGATCTGCTGGAGCCGTACGTCCAGGGCGGCAAGATCGGGATGTTCGGCGGCGCCGGCGTCGGCAAGACCGTCATCATCCAGGAGATGATCCGCCGCCAGGCCGAGCAGTACGGCGGCGTCTCGGTGTTCGCCGGCGTGGGCGAGCGCACGCGCGAGGGCAACGACCTGTTCCTGGATATGACCGAATCGGGCGTCATCGAGAAGACGGCGCTCGTCTTCGGGCAGATGGACGAGCCCCCGGGGGTGCGGCTCCGAGTGGCCCTGTCGGCGCTCACGATGGCCGAGTACTTCCGCGACGTCGAGCGCAAGGACGTCCTGCTCTTCATCGACAACATCTTCCGGTTCACGCAGGCGGGATCGGAGGTGTCGACGCTGCTCGGCCGGATGCCCTCGGCGGTCGGCTACCAGCCTACGCTGGCCGACGAGATGGGGGAGCTCCAGGAGCGCATCACCTCCACGCGCGGCCGGTCGATCACCTCGTTGCAGGCGATCTACGTGCCCGCGGACGACATCACCGACCCGGCGCCCCACACCGCGTTCGCGCATCTGGACGCCACCACGGTCCTCTCGCGCGAGATCTCGGCCCTCGGTATCTACCCGGCCGTGGATCCGCTGGACTCAACGTCGCGGATCCTCGACCCGCGGTACGTCGGCGAGGATCACTATCTGGTGGCCCGGCGGGTGCAGGAGATCCTGCAGCGCAGCAAGGACCTGCAGGACATCATCGCGATCCTCGGCGTGGACGAGCTGTCCGAGGAGGACAAGGTGATCGTGTCGCGGGCCCGCAAGATCCAGCGGTTCCTCTCGCAACCGTTCTTCGTGGCCGAGCAGTTCACCGGGATCCCCGGCAAGTTCGTCCCGGTCGACCAGACGATCGCCTCGTTCAAGGGGCTGTGCGAGGGCCAGTACGACGATCTCCCCGAGCAGGCGTTCTTCATGGTCGGTGGGATCGAGGAGGCCGTGGAGCAGGCCAAGCGCCTGCAGGAGGTGGCGTAGGCGGTGCCACTCGAGGTGCACGTGGTCACACCCGAGCGCGAGGTCTGGTCCGGCCAGGCCGAGATGGTGATCGCCAGGGGTGTGGACGGCGAGGTTGGGATCCTGGCGGGCCACGCGCCCCTGCTGATCCGGCTGGCCATCGGGCACCTCAAGGTGGTCCGGGACGGCGAGGACTTCGTCTCGGTGGTCGACGGTGGCTTCCTGCACGTGTCCACGGACGATCAGGGCGTGACACGGGTCGACGTCCTGGCCTCGCAGGCCGCGCTGGGCTCGGAGATCGACCTCGAGCTCGAACGCCGGCGTCGCGACGAGATGGAGGCTCGGATCCAGGCGGGCGACGACGCCGAGGCCCACGCCGAGCTGGCGAAGGCCCTGGCCCGCATCGATCTTCACGGATGAGGCTCCCAGCCCCGGCGCTGCCGGGGCCTAGGATGGGGGGATCATGGATCGACTCCTGGTGACGGGAGGAGCCCCGCTCCGCGGCACGGTCCCCATCTCGGGGGCGAAGAACTCCTCCCTGAAGCTCATGGCGGCCGCGCTCCTGGCCGACGGGCGCACGGTGCTGCATCACGTGCCCCGGATCCAGGACTGCCTGACGATGGGCGAGGTGCTCGACCACCTCGGAGCCGTGGTGGCCTGGACCGAGGGCACCGTGTCGATCGACGCCGCGCCGCTCCGCTCGGTCGAGGCCCCCTACGATCTCGTCAGCAGGATGCGCGCGTCGATCCTGGTGCTCGGCCCGCTGCTGGCCCGCTTCGGCCATGCCCGGGTGGCGATGCCGGGCGGGTGCAACATCGGGTCGAGGAAGATCGACCTGCACGTGCGAGGTCTGGAGAAGATGGGGGCGGAGTTCTCGTCCGAGCACGGCTACCTCGAGGCCCGGGCACCCGCAGGTCTCCGCGGGGCCGTCATCTCGCTGGACTTCCCCAGCGTCGGCGCCACCGAGAACGTGATGATGGCCGCCGTGGCCGCGCGGGGTACCACGGTGATCGAGAACGCCGCCCGCGAGCCCGAGCTGGCGGATCTCGCCGACCTCCTGATGGCGATGGGGGCAAAGATCGACGGTGTCGGAACCCCCACCATCGAGATCGAGGGGACCGTGGGCTTCTCGGCGGTGGAGCACACGGTGGTTCCCGACCGGATCGAGGCGGGGACCTACGCGATCGCAGCCTGCGCCACCGGCGGGCGCGTCGATCTGCGAGGCGCTCGGGCCGATCACATGGACCTGGTCCTGGCGAAACTGTCCGATCTCGGCGCCGAGGTCGACGTCACCGGCGACGGCGTCGCGGTCGGGCTGGACGGACGGCCGCGGGCTGTCGATTTCGTGACGCTTCCGTACCCGGGGTTCCCCACGGACCTGCAGCCCCAGATGATGGCGCTGCTGGCGGTTGCGGAGGGGACGAGCATCGTGACCGAGAACGTCTTCGAGAGCCGGTTCATGTTCGTGGACGAGCTGAACCGGATGGGCGCCGACATCCGGACCGAGGGCCACCACGCGGTGATCCGCGGCGTCGAGCGTCTGTCCTCGGCGCCCGTGCGTGCCCTGGACATCCGGGCGGGCGCGGCCATGGTCATCGCTGCGCTCGCCGCCGACGGCGTCACGGCGATCGAGGACATGTACCACGTGGACCGCGGGTACCAGGACTTCGAGGCCAAGCTGACGGCCCTCGGGGCAGAGGTCACCCGCCGGCGGGAGCTCGCCCCGGCCGTCCCGTGACCGCGATCCGACGCGCAGCCTGCGTGCTGCTCGCGTCATCCATACCTCTCTTCTCCGCCGGTTCAGCCCTCGGTCAAGGGCGTGCCACCGGTCGTGCGGCGCACGTGGTGTTCGTCGACGGCGCCACCATGGAACAACTCCTCTCCGTCGCTCCGATGCGCTGCCTCGCAGCGCAGGGCGGGACCGCGCTACTGTCCGATCGCCTTCCGCTCCGCCGGGTCGAGCGGTTCCTGATCTCGGATCCCGGTGACAAGCAGCCCTCGGTCGCCGTCCCGGTGCCCGGGCTGTCGTTCGAGGACGCCGGAACCCTGACCGAGCCGGACGGCACCTTCCGGGTATCCGGTGTGCTGGACCTGGCCGACCGGTTGGGGGCCGACGTCCAGCACGATGCGGCCGTACATCGCGTCCTCGTGGTGGTGGCCTCGGCGGGCCCTCCGCCGGCGTCCAGGGATGCGGGAGACGAGCTGTCGGCCGTCATCCTGGCCGAAGGGACGCCAGGCGCCGTGGCCGGTGCGCTCGCGGGCGCCGGCTGCGCGCGGGTCCGGTCGCTCAGCTCCGACTCCACCCGCCGGAACGGGATCGTGACGTCCCGGGACGTCGCGACGACCGTCCTCTCGTTCCTCGGCGAGCGGTCGCCGAACGGCGATCCGGAGGGCAGCACGATCCGTGTGACGGACGCGCCGGCGCCGTTCGAGCTGCACGAGCGGTACCTGGCGATGCGGCGGATGTCGGTCCCGATCCAGACGGCGGCCGGGCTCTACGTCACGGTCGTCGGGCTGTTCGGGATCGCGCTCCTTGCCTTCCGGCGGCGGGTCCCCGAGAGACTCGCGCGGTTCGGAGGGTGGACCGCGCTCACGGTCATCCCGCTCGCCGCGGCGCTGCTCGCCGCAGGCCATCTGGCGATGCTCTCGTACGCGACGGTGGTCCCGTTCGCCATCGGGGTCACCGTGCTCGGTGTGCTTGCGGTCGTTCCGCTGCAACGGTTCGGAACGTCGGTTCCGACGGCGGTCCTCGGGGCCAGCGTGCTGCTGTACTTCGTCGTCGAGGCGGCACTGGGATGGACGGCGGCCCTCACACCGTTCCTCGGCGGATCCGAGCTCGACGGCGGGCGCTTCTACGGGCTGCCGAACGTGTTCATCGGGCTGCTGGCGGGCTGCGCGCTGTTCGTGGCGGTCCGGCTCGGGCCGATCGCGGGCTGGCTCCTGGTCGCCGGGGTGGGGCTCTTCGCCGGGCTGCCGTTCGCCGGCTCGAACCTGGGGGCTTCCGTCACGCTGTTCGCGGCCGCCGGCATCTGTTTGGCCGTCCGGCGGTGGGACCGGCTCGGATGGCGCCCGGTCGTGGCGGCCGTCGCCACCGTCGTGGTCGGGACGGGGGTGGTGCTCCTCGCGCACCGGGTCCTGACGTCCGCGCCCACCCACGTCACCCGGTTCGAAGAGACGGCCGGTCGATCGCTGTCGGGGGTCTGGGGAACCGTGAGCGACCGGTTCCTCGTGGGCTGGCGCCTGATCCTGCGGAACCCGTTCGCCCTGGTCCCGGTGTTCGGTGTTCCGCTGACGCTGATCGGCGTCCTGCGGCCTCCGCCCGGCGTCCGGGACGCCCTCGAGCGGCACCACGGGCTCCGCGACGCGATCGTGGTCACGCTCGTGGCCGGTCTGGTGGCGGTGCTCTCGAACGACAGCTGGCCGGCCGCGATGGGGCTCGCGTTCGGGCTGGGGCTCGGCGGGCTCCTGTATGTGTCTCTTGCGGGCCGAACAGGGATGATGAGGGGATGAGCGCCCCGGTCCCCCCACGCCCGGACGGGCTCCACCCGCTGCCAGCTGATGGTCGGTCCTCCTCGCCGGGGAGACCCTTATCCACGTGGTCGTGGTGGGAGGCGATCGGCGTCTACCTGCTGATCACGCTGGTGACGGCCACCGTCGCCTCGCCGCTGCTGGCCATCCGCCCGAAGGGGCTGGCCGACCTCGTCGCATCGACGGTCATCGCGATCGCGAACGTGGGGCTGCTGCTGCTGTGGCTCTCGCGCTTCCACCGAGGATGGGAGCGGTCCGTGGGGTTCCCGAACCGCCTGTGGCCGGAGCTCCGCACAGGGCTCGGGTTCGGCGTCCTGTTGTACCCGGGGATCACCCTCGGCGTCGGGCTCGTCGTGACGCTCGTGTTCTCCGCGATCTCCGGGCACCAGGCCGAGCCGCCCAGGCAGCTGCCGTCGCACTTGTCAGCCGTGGGGATCGCCGTCTCGATCCTCTACGGCGTGGTGGTCGCGCCGATCCACGAGGAGCTCTTCTTCCGCGGCATCCTGTTCCGCTCCCTGCGAGACCGGTACGGCTTCGGGATCGGAGCGGTGGGCTCGGGACTCGTGTTCGGCTTGATCCACTACATCCCCGGGGCGTGGTACGACAGCCTGCTCCTCATCACCGTGATGGTGTTCACGGGCGTCGCCCTGGCGTGGCTCTACGATCGGCGGGGGAACGTGGTCGCGAACATGGCGGCGCACGCGACGTTCAACGTGATCGGGTTGCTCCTCATCCTCTGGCTCCGGTGAGGGCGTCCACGTGATGGGATCCGAAGGAACGGCATGGGAGGGGTACGACGTGGCGGTGTTCCCAAGCGACGAGTGGTTCGCGATCTACGTCGAGCGGATCAACTCGTCCTCAGAGTATCGGGAGTCCGCGGCGGACTGGGAGGGCGACGTCTCGTTCGTGTTCGAGGCCGAGCCCGATCGGAACGTCCCGGTGGATCTGTGGGGATGGCTCGACCTGTGGCACGGAACGTGCCGGGCCGGCCGGATCGTGAGCTCCGAGGAGGGAGAGAGGGCGCCGTACATCATCCGCGCCTCCTACTCGCGCTGGAAGGAGGTCCTCGCTGGCAACCTCGACCCGGTGAAGGGCATGATGCAGGGCAAACTGAAGCTGCAGGGAGACCTGCCCACGATCATCAAGTACGTCCGGGCGGCGAACGAGCTGGTTCACCTGACCATGAGCGTGCCCACCGAGTTCCTGGACGAGCTCCCCGCCGCGGCGGGGTGACGGTCACGCTCGCCGAGCGTCGGGGGGACGCGTGAGGGCGATCGTCTACCGTGGGATCGGGCGCGTGGCCGTGGAGGACGTCCCGGATCCGAGGGTCATGGAGCCCTCCGACGCCGTGGTCCGTGTGCGCCTGTCGGCGATCTGCGCGTCCGATCTCCACTTCCTCCACGGCAAGGCCCCCCTGCATCCCGGGGAGGGGATCGGCCACGAGGCCGTGGGGGTGGTCGAAGCCGTGGGGTCGGGGGTGGAGCGGTTCCGTCCGGGGGACCGCGTGGTGCCCGCCTTCCACATCGCGTGCGGGCACTGCTGGTTCTGCGAGCGCGGTCAGACCCAGCTGTGCGAGGACTGGCGGATGCTCGGAGCCGGGCTGTTCGGCGGCGAGCTCGGCGGAACCCAGGCCGAGCTGGTCCGGATCCCGACGGCCGACGTGAACCTCCTCCCAGTACCGGACGAGCTCGACGACGAACGCGCCCTCTTCCTGGGGGACGTGCTCACCACCGGCTACTACGGGGCGGCCATCGCCGGCATCGGAACGGGGGACACGGTCGCCGTGGTCGGGACCGGCCCTGTGGGGCTGTTCTGCGTTCGGTCCGCCGCACTGCTCGGTCCCCAACAGGTGCTCGCGCTCGACATGGAGCCGGACCGCCTCGCACTGGCGGAGCGGTTCGGTGGCGCGCCCATCGACGTGACGAGGCACCACCCGCACACAGCCGTGTCCGAGCGAACCGACGGACGCGGTGCCGACGTGGTCATCGAGGCCGTCGGCTCGCCGCACGGCTTCGCCACCGCGCTCGACGTGGTCCGGCGCGGAGGCCGCATCACGGTCGTCGGCATGTTCACCTCGGAGACCGTTCCCATGCAGGCCGGCGTGTGGTGGACCCGGGCGCTCTCGGTTCGGTTCGCGGGGATCTGTCCCGTGCACGCGTACTGGGAATCCGTACTGCAGGAGGTTCTCGACGGCCGGCTCGACCCCTTGCCGGTCGTCTCCCACCGGCTCCCGCTCGAGGATGCGCCGGACGGCTACGAGCTGTTCGCCTCCCGGCGGGCGACCAAGGTGCTGTTGCGGCCGTGAAGGTCGAGTACGCCGAACCCGAACCCGACGGCCTTGCCTCGATGGTGGGAGGCTTGATCGAGGCCAACCTGATCCGCCATCCCGACCGCATGAAGCTCCTGCGGCCTTCGGTGATCGACCTGTCGGCTTCCGATGCCGACGTGTCTGTGAGCCTCGCGATAGAACCCGCGCGTATCGTCGTGGCGCCCGCCGCCGGCGCGAACGGCCGATCCCACGTCCACGTGCAGGCGCACGCGTCGGACCTGCTCCTGCTGGCGTCGGTGCCGTTGCGCTTCGGTCTTCCCGATCCTTTCACTCGCGTGGGCCGGGTCGTCCTCTCGCGCATCGGGCGGCGGCGCATCCGCATCGAGGGCTTCCTCCGGCACCCTGGGGCGCTCGTCCGGCTGTCGAAGCTGCTGTCGGTGGTGTGATGGACCTGCCGCCTCCGCCGGCGCCGGTGACCTCGCGGCCCGGCGCGGATGGCCTGGCTCGCAAGGCGGTCCCGGTGTTGGTCCTACTGGCCGCCATGGCGCTCGTGGTGTTCGGC
Organism: Actinomycetota bacterium; assembly: GCA_036390995.1. Taxonomy (GTDB): domain Bacteria; phylum Actinomycetota; class UBA4738; order UBA4738; family HRBIN12; genus DASQQQ01. Next base: position 15,730 of record DASWAT010000153.1, read on the forward strand.
GGGTTCGCGACGGAGGGTGTCCTCTCAAGGCCAGTCGGGCCGCCCGTGACCGTGGGCGGGCTCGTGCGGGTCCTTCCCCTCGCGGGGTGGCAGGACGGGGGTTCCACGCTGGACACCACGAGCGTCTTGCTGTCCCGGGGCAGTGGGAACCTCGAGATCCATGCGCTCGCGTCCCCCGGCGATGCCACCCAGCTGCTGCGAGGGTACGTGACCCGGTTCCTCGAGCCCCAGGCGCGGCGTCTCTCGGTGTCTTCCTCGACCCAAGCCATCCGGCTGGAGTCCGGGCTCGCCGCCGTCAGGATCGCGTACGTGGGCCTCTTCGGCGGCGTGCAGGGTCAGATCGAGGGAGAGATCACTGCCGTGGTCGCGGCCGGTGGGGTGGGCGCCGTGTTCGACGGATGGGCGCCGGTCGGCCTCCTCCACTACGTCCTGGACGACATCCACGCCATGGTGGACACGGCGGAGGTGGGTTGAGTGGGCGCCGACCGCGCTCCGGCCCAGCCGCCCGAGCCGCCTGTCTCCGACGCACGGTTCCTCCGTCTGCGCGAGCCCGCGTTCTGGGCCTACGCGGCCATCGTGGCTGCGACCGGCGTGTATGCGGTTTCGGAGCAGGCGCTGTTCCGCCGGATCTCTCCGACCGGCTGGGCCCTCTCGTGGCTGCTCCTGGCCGTGTACTCGCTCCCGGTCTTCCTGGCCGTGTACTTCCTCGACCTGTACGAGCGCGAACCGCTGTCGCTGGTCTTCGCGGCCCTCGTCTGGGGAGCCATCGCCGCCACCACGCTGGCCGGGGTGGCGAACGAGGGCTGGGGGCTCGTGGTGGCCCGGGCCGGCGGCCCGGAGTTCGCGTCGAGGTGGACGGCGGCGCTCACGGCTCCCTGGGTGGAGGAGACCCTCAAGGCGGGCGGCGTGGTGCTGATCGTCCTGCTGGCCCGGGACGAGGTCGACGACGTCATGGACGGGTTCGTCTACGGGGCGGTCTGCGGCCTCGGGTTCGCCGTGGTGGAAGACGTCTTCTACTTCCTCGGGGTGTTCGGAGGAACCCCGTCCGGTGTGCTTGCAGGGTTCTACGTTCGGGTGGTCTCGAGCGGGCTCTACGGACACGTGCTCTTCACGGGCCTGATGGGGATGGGCATCGCGTACTTCGCCGCCCACCGGAAGGAGGAACCGCTCCACCGCCGTGTCACCGTGGCCAGCGGCCTGTTCCTCGCGGCCGTGTCCGGGCATCTCCTGTGGAACTCGCCCATCCTCGACCTGTTCCCCAGGAAGATCCAGGGACCCGGCGACTGGCTGCTGATCCCGGCGGCCGTGGTGGTGAAGGGCCTGCCCCTCGTCGGGTTCGTCGCGGTGGCGGTCGTGCTGGCCCGCCGACGCGAACACCGGTGGCTGGAGGCCGCGCTTCGATCGGAGGTGGGCTCGCCGTGGCTGTCGAGCGTGGAGCTCGGGGTGTTGCTGGACCCCTTGGCCCGGCGTCGGTCACGCCGTGACATGAGGGTACGGGCGGGTCCTCGTGCCGCGCGTCTGCTGGGTCGGTTGCAGCGGGAGCAGGTGAACCTCGCGATGCTCGGTGCCAGGCCCCGGAGCGAGGACGATCCCGCGCTGGAGCGGCAGCGAGAGCTCTGCCAGTCCCTCCGCGACGCGCTCATGGCGATGCCGGGCGCAGCTCCGGCCGGTGGGCGCGGCGCCGGTCCGCCTCTGGCGCGACTACCCTGAGCCGCGTGGATCTCGCGGACGGCGTGCTGGCGGGAGACTCCCGGGCCGTGGCCCGGGCCATCTCCATGGTCGAGGACGGGGCGGAGGGCCTTCGGGAGCTGTCGGCGGCGCTCTTCCCCCGGACCGGACATGCCTACACGATCGGCCTGACCGGGTCGCCGGGGGTCGGCAAGTCGACGCTGGCCGGAGCGCTGGTCCGCGCCATCCGGCGCAGGGAGCTCGACGTGGCCGTGCTCGCGATCGACCCCACCTCGCCGTTCACGGGCGGCGCGCTCCTCGGCGACCGTCTACGGATGCAGGATCACGCCACCGATCCGGGCGTGTTCATCCGGTCGATGGCCACGCGAGGACATCTCGGCGGCATGGCCCTGGCCGCCCCTGAGGCCGTGCGGATCCTCGACGCGTCGGGCAAGGACGTGGTGATCGTGGAGACGGTCGGGGTCGGACAGGCCGAGGTGGACGTTGCGGCCGCCACGGATACGACGCTCGTGGTCGTTTCGCCGGGGTGGGGCGACGCGGTGCAGGTGGCGAAGGCAGGCATCCTCGAGATCGCCGACGTCTTCGTGGTGAACAAGGCCGATCTGAGTGGCGCCGCCGCCGCCGCTCGCGACCTCCTGCAGATGACCCGGATGGGACCCGAGCTGACGTGGTCGCCGCCGGTGGTGCAGGTCTCGGCGGCCGCCTCAGAGGGGATCGACGAGTTGTGGGAGCAGATCTCGAACCACCGATCGCACCTGGAGGCGAGTGGAGAGCTCATGACCCGTCGCCGGGACCGGTTGCTCCGGGAGGTGGAGGGTCTGGCCGGCGAGCGGCTCCGGTGGCGGGTCCACCACCTGCTCCGGGAAGACGCCGACCTCGCCGGGCGGCTCGCCGACCGCCGCATCGATCCGTACCGAGCCGCCGCTATCCTGATGGAACAGGCGACCGACGGGACAGCGTAGGCGCCGAAGAGCCGACGACGGAGGCCACGTGCCCGAGCGCGAGCGCTGGGAAGACGAGTACCGAAGGTCCGCCGAGCGCGACGCGGACTTCCAGACCCTCTCCGGAGCGCCTCTGAAGCCTCTGTACGGGCCGGAGGACGTGGCCGGCTTGGACCACGATCGCGACCTCGGATACCCGGGCCGGTATCCGTTCGTCCGCGGCGTCTACCCCACGATGTATCGGGGGCGCCTGTGGACGATGCGACAGTTCGCCGGGTTCGGCTCGCCGGCCGAGACGAACACCCGGTACAAGTACCTCCTCGATGCCGGGCAGACCGGCCTGTCGGTCGCGTTCGACATGCCGACGTTGATGGGTCGCGACTCCGACGACCCTCGCAGCGAAGGGGAGGTGGGTCGGTGCGGCGTGGCCACCGACTCGGTGGCCGACTTCGAGCAGCTCTTCGACGGCATCCCGCTCGGCGACATCAGCACGTCCATGACGATCAGTGGACCGGCGGTCGTGATCTTCGCGTTCTTCCTGGCCGCGGCCGAGCGTCAGGGCGTGCCGTGGGAACGCCTGGATGGCACGCTGCAGACGGACATCCTGAAGGAGTACATCGCGCAGAAAGAGTGGATCTTCCCGCCCCGCCCGCACCTGCGGCTGATCGGCGACCTCATGGAGTTCTGCGCCGAGCGCGTGCCGAAGTTCCACCCCATCAGCGTGTCCGGCTACCACATCCGCGAGGCCGGAGCGAACGCCTGGCAGGAGCTCGCGTACACGCTCGCGGACGGCTTCTCGTACGTGGAGCTCGGGCGGCGGCGGGGGATGGGCGTCGACGCCGTCGCCCAGGGACTGTCGTTCTTCTTCAACGCACACATCGACTTCTTCGAGGAGATCGCCAAGTACCGCGCGGGCCGGCGGATCTGGGCGCGCTGGCTGAGGGACCGGTACGGAGCACAAGACGAGGGCTCACTGCGCCTGCGGTTCCACACGCAGACGGCGGGCGTCTCCCTCACCGCGCAGCAGCCGATGAACAACGTCGTCCGGACCGCCGTCGAGGCACTCGCGGCCGTGCTCGGCGGCACGCAGTCGCTGCACACGAACGCGCTCGACGAGGTGCTGGCTCTGCCCACCGAGGAGGCGGCCAAGCTGGCCCTTCGGACCCAGCAGATCCTCGCGCACGAGACCGGCGTAGCCCACGTCATCGACCCACTCGGCGGCTCGTACTTCGTCGAGTCGCTCACGGATCGCATGGAGGAGCTGGCCGAGGAGGAGTTCGCCCGCATCGAGCGCATGGGGGGCGGCCAGATCCTCGAGGGGGTCCTGGCGGGTATCGAGCGCGGCTACTTCCAGCAGGAGATCGCCGAGTCCGCCTGGCGCGAGCAGGAGCGGTACGAGAAGGGACGGCTTGTCAAGGTGGGCATCACGGACTTCGTGGATGGATCCGAGGCGCCGGTCGATGTTCTCGTGATCGCGCCGGGGGTGGAGCACGAGCAGGTCCGACGGGTGCGCGAGGTGCGGTCCTCGCGGGACGAGGCCGCTGCCGAACGAGCCCTCCGCGAGCTCCGGGAGGCGGCCGGAACGGAGGTGAACCTGATGCCGCTCTTGGTCGATTGCGCCCGGGTGGCCTGCACCGAGGGTGAGATCGTCGGCGCCCTGCGCGAGGTGTTCGGCGAGTACGACGAGACGCCCAGGTTCTGATCCCGTGTCCCATCCCGGACCGGCCTTGACGCATCTCCGAGCCGCCGGTACCTTGCCTACGTAGGTCCTGCGCATCATTGCATCTGCAAACCGATGCGGGATGGACGAGTGAGGAGAACGGGTGCACATCCCTGACGGCTTCATCAACGCGGGCGTGTCCGCCGGGGCGGGCGTCGTCGCGGCCGGCGGTATCGGCGTGAGCCTGCGGAAGGCCGCAAAGACGCTGGAGGAGAGGCAGGCGCCCCTTGCCGGGCTGGTGGCCGCATTCATCTTCGCGGTCCAGATGCTGAACTTCCCGGTCGCGGCCGGAACCAGCGGCCACCTGTTGGGGGGTGTGCTGGCCGCGGTGCTCGTGGGACCCTGGGCGGGCGCGATCTGCGTGGCTCTGGTGATCGTGGTCCAAGGGCTGTTCTTCGCCGACGGAGGCTTGTCCGCCCTCGGCCTGAACATCATCAACATGTCGCTGATCACGGCGTTCGCCGGGTACGCGATCTTCGCGTTGCTGCGGACGGCGCTCCCGAAGACGCGATCGATGACATCGGCATCCGCCGGGATCGCCGCAGCGATCTCGGTCGTTCTGGCAGCCGGCGGGTTCGTGCTGGAGTACGCCCTGGGCGGAACCGGCAACGCTCCGATCTCGACCGTCACCGCCGCGATGCTGGGGGTCCACGTCCTCATCGGGATCGGCGAGGGGATCATCACGGCCCTCACGGTGGGGGCGGTTCTCGCCGTGCGGCCCGATCTCGTCTACGGCGCCCGGGGTCTGACGCCACGGCTGGAGATCCGCGCGGTCGAGCCGACGGCGGAGCGGGCCGTCGCGAGGAGGTAAGCCGGTGGATCGCAAGAACGTGCTGCTCTTCCTGATCGGCGGTCTCGTGGTCGCGGCGGGGCTGGCCTTCTTCGTCAGCCCCCTCGCGAGCGGTTCACCGGACGGACTCAACCGCGTGGCGATCGACAAGGGGATCGACTCGACGGAACAACCACACGCCGTGGGCGACGGTCCGCTTGCCGGCTACGAGGTGAAGGGCGTGGGCGGCAGGGGTCTCAGCAAGGGTCTGTCCGGCGTGATCGGGGTGGGGATCACCTTCGGATCCGGGATGATCCTGTTCGGGTTCCTACGCCTGTCGCGAGCTCGGCGCGAGGCGCGGGAGGGGAGCGGGCCGCAGGGCGCACGGGACCGGACGCCCACGACGGCGCCCGGGCCATGAGCGGCAAGCATTCCCACGCGCTCTACGTCCACGGGCACAGCCCGCTCCATCGCCTTGCGCCGCAGTGCAAGCTGGCGGCGCAGATCCTGTTCGTGCTGCTCGTGGTAGCCACCCCTCGGGAGGCGTTCTGGGCGTTCGGGATGTATGCGCTCATGCTGGTGGCCCTCATCCAGCTGTCGGAGGTCCCGTACGGGTTCGTCCTGAAGCGCCTCCTCTTCGAGGTGCCGTTCGTCCTTTTCGCTGTTCTCCTGCCGTTCATCGCGCAGGGTCCCAGGACTGAGTTCCTCGGGCTGTCGCTGGCGGTGGATGGGTTGTGGGGCGCGTGGAACATCCTGGCGAAGGCGACCCTGGGCCTCGGCGCGAGCATCCTCGTCGCCGCCACCACGACCACACCCGAGTTCCTTCGGGGATTCGAGCGGCTGCATCTGCCCCGGGCGTTCACCTCGATCGCATCGTTCATGATCCGGTACGGGGACGTGATCGCCGACGAGATGCGCCGGATGCGGGTCGCCAGGGAGTCGCGGGGCTACGACCCCCGTTGGCTCTGGCAGGCCAGGGCGATCGCGGCGTCTGCGGGGGCGCTGTTCATCCGCTCCTACGAGCGCGGCGAGCGCGTGTACCTGGCCATGGTGTCGCGCGGGTTCACCGGGAGCATCCCGCGGATCGACGACGCACCGGCCACCGCCGCCACGTGGGCGACGGCCATGGCCCTGCCGGCCGCGGCCGGTTTGGTGGCCCTGCTTGCCTGGGTGAGGGTGCCGTGACCGATCTCGCGCTCCAGATCCGCGACCTGTTGTTCGCCTACCCGGACGGCACCCAGGCCCTGTTCGGGGTGGGCCTCGATGTCGAGCGCGGGGAGCGGGTGGCGCTGCTCGGCCCGAACGGCGCCGGCAAGACCACCCTCGTCATGCACCTGAACGGGATCTTGGCCACACAGTCTGGCTCCGTGACGGTCGGTGGGCTGGAGGTGCGCAAGGAGCATCTTCGCGAGATCCGCCGTCGGGTGGGGATCGTGTTCCAAGATCCCGACGACCAGCTGTTCATGCCGACGGTGCGGGAAGACGTGGCCTTCGGACCGGCGAACCTGGGACTTCGTGACGCCGAGCTGGACGCCCGGGTCGAGGCGGCCCTCACCGCCGTCGGCATGGAGGCGTTCGAAGACCGGGCGCCGCACCATCTGTCCTTCGGCCAGCGCCGGCGGGTGGCGGTGGCCACGGTGCTGGCGATGGAGCCGGAGATCCTCGTGCTGGACGAGCCGTCGTCGAACCTCGACCCCGCCGGCCGGCGGGAGCTGGCCGATATCCTCCGCTCGCTCGATATCACGATGCTGATGGTCACCCACGACCTGCCGTATGCGCTGGAGCTGTGCCCGCGCGCGTTGGTCATCAACGATGGCGTGATCGTTGCGGACGGCCCAACCGGCGAGGTCCTGTCCGACGACGCCCTGATGCGGGCGAACCGCCTCGAGCTGCCGTTCGGGTTCTTCCCGGCCGAAGCACTGCGGCTGGCCGAGCCCTCCGAGGCTGCCGGGTAGCCGCTCAGCCTCTGGGACGGCAGTCGCCGCACAGGCCCGAGATCGCGAAGTGCGTGAGGTCCGGGCGGAAGTCGTGCCGTTCGAGGATCAGGCGCTCGAGCTCACGGGTCTCGTCGAGCGAGAGGTCGTCCTCGGCGCCGCAATTCGAGCAGGTCAGGTGGACGTGGCCGGCCTCCTCGGCCCGGTGGTACTCCGCGCCGCTCTCGAGGTGTGCGTGCGAGAGCACGCCAACCTCTTCCAGCAGCGACAACGTCCGGTAGATCGTGGATGCGTTCACGCCCGGCATCTCGCTCTGCACCTTCCGGGCGAGCGCCGTCGGGGAGATGTGGCCCTTCGTCCGCATGATCTCGGCCACGATGGCCCGGCGCTGCGGGGTCATCCGCAACCCCCGCTGCTTCAGGATCTCGATGACGTCGCCCAGTGCACCGCGCTCCACCGGACCATCGTAGCAAACCCTTGCAGATGCAAGGGATGGCTCACGCGGGGGCAGGCAGGTCCAGAGCGCGGGCCGCCCACGGCAGCGCCGTTCGGGCCTGCTTGAGCTGCAAGGGCCGTACGTGCGGCGCCGTGGGGATCGGTGGTCTGCCGGCGTGGGCGCAGAAGAACCCCGCGCAGGCCGCAGCCAGCGAGGCCGAGCCGGGGGACGGAGGAAGCACCTCCTCCGGCGGCGGTCCCCCTTCGGCGTGCAGGCTCGGAAGCCAGAACGCCACGTCGATCTCGGGGTTCCCGACCGAGGCCCAGTTCCAGTCGACCAGGACGGCCCGCCCGTCACGGAAGCACAGGTTGTCGCTCCGGACGTCGAAGTGCAGGAGGGCCTCACCCTCGAGTGGCGCCTCATCCGCTGCCTCCTGCAGGACCGGGAGAGCCCTTCCGAGCCAACGATCCGAGCACAGCCCGAGAGCGAGGAACGATGCAGGATCGGCTCGAACCTCGCTCCAGCCCTTGCGGACGCCCAGGTGATCGTCCGCGGCCTGAGGCAATCCCTCCGGGGGCGGCGTGGCCGCCACCTCCCGCAGGCACCGCAGGACCATCCCCACGCGGTCGCGGGTCCACGGGGGTGGCCACTCGGCGCCGGACAGGTCCTCGATGGCCAGGACGGGGTACCGCTTGTCGTCGTACCAGCCGAGGTACGAGGGCATGAACGCAGAGCCGCGTAGCAGCGAGTACAGGAGATGCTCGTCCCGGAGCCAACTGGCCGTGAGCTCGTCCGTAGCCACCTTGACGAATGCCCGGCTGCCGTCGTCCAGTGTCACGAGCCAGCGCCGGGCCGGGGTGTGGCTGCCGGTGGTGATGGGACCGTGGTCCACCGGGACCGCCCGAACCTTCTTCAGGGCGCGTTCGATCCGGGCCGCTTCGTCGGCGGTCGGCTGCATGGCCGGAAGCGTAGTCTGCCGACGGCGGGCGCGGCCGAACCTCCGGCTCCCTGTCCGGTCTGGAAAGATAGACGCGACACGGAACCCGGGAGTGGAGATGGGCGAGTTCGTCAGGCTCGAGACGGAGGGGAGAGTAGCCACGATCCGGCTCGACCGCCCCCCCGCGAACGCGATGAGCGAGCACGTGGCGCTCGAGCTGTGGGACGTCTCGCGGGAGGTGGCGGACGACGACCGGATCGGCGCCGTCGTGATCTGGGGCGGCGAGAAGCGGTTCTCGGCAGGGGCGGACGTGAAGGAGATGGCCGAGTTCGGGCCGCGGGACATCGAGCCGGTGGTCGGTGCGCTGGAGGGCGCCTTCCGGCACATCGAGGCGATCCCGAAGGTCGTCATCGCGGCGGTGAACGGCTACGCGTTCGGCGGAGGTTGCGAGCTGGCCCTCTGTGCGGACTTCCGGTTCGCGGCCGAGGATGCCGCCTTCGGACAGACCGAGATCAAGCTCGGCATCATCCCCGGTGCCGGCGGGACGCAGCGGCTGCCGCGGCTGATCGGCCTGCCCAGGGCGCGTGACATCGTCTACACGGGACGGCAGGTACCGGCGGACGAGGCGCTGGCGATCGGCCTCGTCGACCGGGTCCTGCCCCCGGACGGGGTGTACCCGACGGCGGTGGAGGAGGCGGCTCGTTATGCGAGCGGCCCCCTCCGGGCGCTTCGGGCCGCGAAGTTGTCCCTGAACGCGGCCGCCCAGGAGAGCCAGGAACGAGGCCTCGAGGTCGAGCGGGACGCGTTCCGCGACCTGTTCTCGTCGGAGGACCAGAAGGAGGGCATGCGCGCCTTCCTGGAGAAGCGGGATCCCGGCTTCCGGGGTCGGTAGGAGGCTTGCGGTGAAGGTGAGACGGGCGACCCCCGACGACGTGCCGGTACTGGTGGGACTGTTCCAGGAGCTCGAGCGGCTCCAGGGCGACTGGCGGGTGTTCACGCCCCGCCCGGGCTTCTACGACGAGGTCGGGGCGAAGTACCAGCAGGCGCTCGAGACGGAGAACGCCGTGGTCCTGGTGGCGGCGGACGACGACGGAGAGATCGTCGGGATGGCCTACGGCGAGGTCCGGGTCCCGTCCCGGTTCTCGGACGAGCGGGCCCTCGAGCTCTCGGGCGTCGTCGTCCGGGCCGGATATCGAGGACGGGGTGTCGGCCGCGCCCTGGTGAAGGAGGCGGTCAGCTTCGCCGGTGAGATCGGCGTGGATTGGGTCGAGCTGAAGACCTTCGCACCCAACCAGGGTGCCATGGAGTTCTGGGAGTCCCTCGGGTTCACCCCCAGGGTCGTGCAGCTCACGCAGGCGACGAAGGCCCTGGTCCAGCACCTACGCGAGGACTGAGGGAACCTCAGGGAACCTCTGCACCGCGATCGTGGAGGCCCGCGGGAACGAACCGCCCTCCCGAACGGTTCGAATACCTGATGACCCTGTAGCGATGGGCAGGGCCCGGACGAACCGCAGGGAGTGACGATGACTTCGGATTCCTACCGCGGAGCCCGCGTCCGCGAGCTCCCGAAGGCGAACCGGACGTATGCGGCGGGCCGCGTATGTGCGGCCGAGGGCTGCAGCACGAAGCTCTCGATCTACAACCGATGGCAGTTCTGCTGGCAGCACGAGCCGGTGCACGAGTACATCCCCCGGGGCAAGCGCCGGTCGCGCAAGGAGGCCGCGTAGCGCGTCGGTAAAGGCGCAGACCCGCCGATCCGATGATCGAAGCGGGACCGCTCCCCCGACCAGCGGCCGCCGCGAAGGATGCCAGCAGACCTCGACCGGCCTCCCCCCATGCGTGAGGCGGAATGTCCGTTCTGCGAGCGCATGGTCCTCGTCTACGAGGACCCGCCCCGATGCCCCCTCTGTGCGTGCCCCTTCGACGAGGAGAGGATGCGCCCGTACGCGTGGCCGCAGGATCGCCCGTCCCGCCCACCCGGCGAAGCCTGATCAGGAGCTACGTCAGGGCACGAGCCGGGCGGTCCGCCACCCACGGACCGAGCTCACCAACGCGATCTCCTCGGCGCGGCGCATCTCGTCCACCAGCACCGGTCGCTCGAGGACCCGTCCCTCGCGAAGCAGCACGGTCCGGAAGGTCCCGGCCAGCAGACCGCAGCCGACGGGCGGCGTCACCCAGCCCTCGGGCAGCCGGACGGCGAGGTTCGCCACACACGACTCGGTGACCTCCCCCTTGTTGTTCACGAGCAGGACGTCGTCGACGTCCGCGCGAGCCTCGCGCCGGCGCTCGTAGGGCTCCCGAAGCGTGGTCTTGTGGAACAGCCAGACGTCCCGAGGGTCGACCGGATCGGTATCGAGGGCCACGCGGACCGGTTCCGGGCTCGGCGGCGGCGGCGGGGCGGTCTCGGCGCGCACCGCACCGTCGCGCGCCAGGAGCACGCGCACGACTCCGTCGCGCCCGCCGAGCTCGGCGCGGGCCTTCTCCAGGGCCAGGTGCAGATCGTGCGGGTCGAGCGCGAACCCGAAATAGCCCGCGGAGCCGGCCATCCGGTCCAGGTGCTCCTCCAGGTGTCGGAACCCTGCCGCCCGGTCGTGGCGCAGCGTCTCGAGGAGCTCGAAGGCAGGGCGGCGCGCGGTGAGGACCCGGGCCTTCGTCAGCGCCTCGTGGTACTCGCCGGCGGCCGACGAGTCGTAGGTGATGCCACCTCCCACCCCATACTCGGCCGTTCCCGAACCTCGATCCAGCAGGACGGTTCTGATCGCCACGTTGAACGTGGCCGACGGCTCCCCACTTGCCTCCGGGGCCAGACAACCGATGGCCCCGCAATACACCCCACGGGGGGAGTCCTCGAGCTCGCGGATGATGTGCGTCGTCGCCACCTTCGGCGCGCCTGTCACGGAGCCGCTCGGGAACAGAGCCGCGAAGACGTCCCGGAGCGTCACCTCCGGGCGTAGGAGCGCCGAGACGGTCGACGTCAGCTGCCAGACCGTCTCGTAGCGCTCGGGCTCGAACAGGCGCTCGACGCGGACGCTTCCGGGCCGGGCGATCCGGCCGAGGTCGCTCCGGAGGAGGTCGACGATCATCGCGTTCTCCGCGCGGTCCTTCTTCGAGCTGGTGAGCCTTCGTGCGGCCTCTGCATCCTCGCCGGGCCACCGGCCGCGTGGGGCGGTTCCCTTCATGGGCCGGGTGGTGATGCGAGCACCTCGGATCTGGAAGAAGAGCTCCGGAGAGGCGGACAGCACCGCGTACCGGCCGATCGCCAGATGGGCCGCGTAGCCGCTCCTTTGGGCCAGGCACAGGTCGCGGTAGAAACGGTCCTCGTCGCCTTCGAAGCGAGCGCGGAGCCGGAAGGTGTGGTTCACCTGGTAGGTGTCGCCCGCCGCGATACGCTCCCGGATCGCGGCGATGGCGGCGTCGAAGCGGGCACGGTCGATGGACGGCGACCAGGCGGGCGCCTCATCGATCGCGCCGATGGTTGGCTCCGGGGATGGGAGCTCCTCTCGGTCCTCGAACAGGCCGAACCAGACCAGCGGGAGGTCGCCCAGCGGGCCGTGGCCCGGCCTCGGCCGGACCGCGAGGGCTGGGTCGAGGCCCGATGCCGCCTCGTACGCGACGAACCCTGCCGCCCATCGGCCCCCTCGGACCGCCTCCTCGAGCGCCTCCAGAGCCCCCGGCACGTCCTGGGGGCGGTCCGCCCGAACCTCGCCGGTGGGGCGAACGAGCCGGAACGACAGCTCCGACCCCGGTGTGAGATCGTCGAACCGCGCAGTGATCACGCGGGTGAGCGTTACAGGCCCACGCCCGCCTTGTCGAGCCCGGCCACGAGCGGCTCCAACCGCGCCGCAAGTCGCCCAAGCTCATCGACGTGCCCGACGACGCTGTGGTGGCGGTGCAGGAGATAGCCAGCCACGTCGCCGATGGTTGGGCCCCGCGGGTCGTCATGCCCCGGACGACGAGGGGGCGTCAGCCCCTGCGGGACACGAGCTCCTCGATCAGCCTCGGCAGCACCGAGAGGGCGTCGCCCACCACGCCGAGGTCCGCGAGCTTGAAGATGGGGGCATCCGGGTCCTTGTTGATGGCGATGATCCGTTTCGCGCCCTTCATCCCCACGACGTGCTGGGTGGCGCCGCTGATCCCCACCGCGACGTAGACCTCCGGCTTCACCGTCTTGCCGGTCTGTCCGACCTGGTGGCTGTACGGGATCCACCCGGCGTCGACGACCGCCCGGGTCGCGCCGATCGCGGCGTCGCCGATCGCCGAGGCCAGTTGCTCCAGCAACGCGAAGTTCGACGGATCCTGCAGCCCCCGCCCGCCGGAGACCACCACCTTGGCCTGCTCGAGCTTCGGACCGGCCGAAGGCTCCTCGTGCCGTTCCACCCGCCGGGCCCGCCGGCGCTCCTCGGGCACGCCGGCGTCCACCGGTACCACCTCGGCGGTCCCACCCGAGGGGGCGGCCTGGAAGGACTTCGGGCGGACCAGCACGAGCTTGGGATCGGGACCCCCCAAAGCCACGTCGACCACGGCGGTGCCGCCGAAGATCTGCGTCTGCGCCGCGCCGGGGCCGGTCACCTCGGTGGCGTTGCTCATGAGCGTGGAGCCGGTGCGGACCTGCAGTCGCCCGGCCACGTCGCGAGCGTCGTGGGTCGTAGAGAACAGGATGATCCCGGGCTGATGCTGCTCGACCAGCGCGGCGAGCACGTGGACGGCGGGCTCCGCCAGGATCTCCGAGAAGACCGGGTCGTCGCTCGCATACACGATCTGCGCGCCGTACTCACCGAGCACCGAGGCCGCCCGCGTCGCACCGGGGCCGAGCGCCACCGCCGCCACGTCCTCCGAGAGCTCCCGGGCCTTCGTCAGGAGCTCGAGCGCCGACGGCTGAGGTCCGTCGGGGCCGACCTCCGCATACACCCAGACACCGGCCACGTCATATCACCTTCGCCTCGGCCAGGAAATCGGCGATGCGGACGGCCGCGTCGTCGCCCGCCTGGATCACCTCGCCGCCGGCCTTCGCCGGCGCGGGCTGCACGGCAGTGACCCGCTGGGTGACGGTGGTCTGGTCCGCGGGCAGCCCGAGCTCCGACAGCGACAGGTGCTCCACGGGCTTCTGCTTCGCCTGCATGATGCCCTTCAACGTAGGGTAGCGAGGCTCGGCCGCGCCGGAGGTGACGGTGGCAACCGCCGGGAGCGGCGATGCCACGACGTCGTAGCCTTCCTCGGTTTGGCGTTCGATCCGCAACGCGCCGTCGGTCACCTCCAGGGTTCGGGCGAAGGTGGCAGCGGGCACGCCGAGCAGCTCCGCCACCGCCATCGGCAGCGTGCCTGTGTACCCGTCGGTCGACTCCACACCGGCCAGGACCAGGTCGAATGGGGATCGCTGCACCGCAGCGGCGAGGACCCTCGCGGTGACGAGCACGTCGGCGCCGCGTAACGCCGCGTCGGTCACGAGGACTCCGCGGTGGGCGCCCATCGACAAGCCCCGGCGGATCGCCGTCATGGCGACCTCGGGGCCCATGGACACGAGCGTCACCTCGCCCCCGTGCCGCTCCGCGATGCGGAGCCCTGCTTCCACCGCGTACTCGTCGCCCGGGTCGAGGGCGCCGTCGGCCCCCTCGCGTCTCACCAGGAAGTCATCACCGAGCACCGGGGTGCCCTGCGGGTCGGGTACGTACTTCACGAGGACGACAACGTTCATGCTTCGATCCTCCGGTCGGGCGACACCGACGAGCATACCCAGGCTCGCCGTCGTGATGGCGGCCGGGCGTCGTAGCATCCCAGCCGATGGGCTCGAAGGGTTCCGTGCTGGTCGCGATGTCGGGCGGGGTCGACTCGTCCGTCTCGGCGTGCCTGCTCGCCGAGCAGGGATACGAGGTGCTCGGATCGCACATGAAGCTGGTCCACCTCGCCGAGGGCGTGGACCACGGATGCTGCGGCCCCGCCGCGAGGTCTGATGCCGAGGCCGTGGCTCGGATCGCGGGCTTCCCCTTCGAGATCGTCGACATGAGCGAGGTATTCGAGCAGACGGTGCTCGCGGATTTCTTCGCCGAGCATGGAGCCGCTCGGACCCCGAACCCGTGCGTCCGCTGCAACGAGCAGATCAAGTTCGGCGCGTTCCTGGCCCGGGCCCAGCAGCTGGGGTTCGACTTCGTCGCGACGGGCCACTACGTACGGACGAGGTGCGACGAGGACGGGTTCTGGCACCTGCTGCGCGCGGCCGATGCGAACAAGGACCAGTCGTACATGCTGCACACGCTCGGCCAGCGCGAGCTCGAGCGGTCGCTGTTCCCGGTCGGCGCCATGCCGAAGGCCGAGACGCGCCGTCACGCCGAGCGCCTGGGGCTCCCGGTCGCGGCCAAACCGGACTCGCAGGAGGTCTGCTTCGTCCCCGAGGGCGGTCACGGGGGATTCCTCGAGGCGTTCGTTCCGCAGATGCTTCGCGAGGGCGACGTCGTGGACGCGGACGGCAACGTCCTCGGCCGGCACCGGGGCTTGGCCCGGTACACGATCGGGCAGCGCCGGCGCCTGGGTATGTCCACCGGCCGGCGCACGTACGTGGTCGACGTCGATCCCGGGACCAACCGGGTGGTGGTGGGTCCGGGGGAGCTGCTCGCGCGTCGTGGCCTGGACGCCGACCGGGTCCGCTGGGTCGCGGGCAGGCCTCCCGCCTCGGGGCCCTTCGAGGCCGAGGTGCGGTACCGGTACCGGGGCGAGGACGTTCCGGCTGTGGTGGAGGCGGCCGGCGATCGGATCCGGGTGCGGTTCCGAACCCCCCAACGCGCGATCGCCCCCGGCCAGAGCGTCGTTCTGTACCGGAGCCAGGAGTTGCTCGGCGGCGCCCGCATCCTCGCTGCGATCCGCTGAGCGGGGGGCGTCCTCGGGCTCGGCTATCATCGCCGCGGGATCGGGGCGAAAGGTGCGGGCGTGAAGCTGCTGAAGAGGAAGCTGCGCAGCTTCGACATCCAGGTGCAGGAGATGACCCTGCACATCAGCGCCGGCGGCGACGTGAACGAGGAGTCCCGGGCCGCCGCGCTGTCCTTCTGGGAGCAGCTCCAAGCCTACGCGCTCCGGAACCCGGAGGTGCGGACCAGCAAGCGTCCGATCGGGGTCCCCGAGGACGCACCGGCCGTGGTTCGCGAGCTCGTGCGGGCGGCGCGGAGCGCGGGCGTCGGTCCGATGTTCTCGTTCCGCGGCGCGCTCACCGACCACGTCGGGCGGTTCCTCGCCCGATCGACGTCTGAGCTCACGGTCTCGTGCGGGGGCGACTACTTCATCGTCGCCCGCAAGCGCCGGAAGCTCACGGTGTTCCGCGCTCCCGACGGGCGGACCATCGCGGTGGTGGTGCGTCCCAGTCAGGGGGGTGTGGGGATCTCCACGGCGTTCGGCTCCGGACGGGCCCCGGTGGATGGGCTGGCGGTGCTGGCCTCCTCGTGCATGCTCGCCGACGCGGCAGCCGCGGGAGTACAGGCCCTGCTGTCGAAACCCGACGGATTCCGGACCGCCCTCGAGTACCTGAAGAAGGTCCCGGGGGTCGAGGGCGGCCTCCTCGTGCAAGGTGATCGGATCGGCGTCGCCGGGGGCGTGGAGATCGCCGCCTGATGGCGCAGGAGCGGGAGCGCGCGCGGGCGAAGCTCCGCGTGGAGGAGCTGCGTGAGCAGCTGAACTACCACTCGTACCGGTATCACGTCCTCGACGACCCCGAGGTCAGCGACGCCGAGTACGACGAGCTCATGAACGAGCTCAAGACGCTCGAGGAGGCGTATCCGGAGTTCGTCACGTCCGACAGCCCTACGCAGCGGGTCGGCGCCACCCCCGCGGATCTGTTCGCACCTGTCGAGCACCGTGCACGCATGCTCTCGCTCGACAACGCCTTCTCGCCCGAGGAGCTGCGCGCGTGGGCCCAGCGCGTGGAGAAGGGCGTTGGTTCAGGCGTGCGGTACTCGTGCGAGCTCAAGATCGACGGTGTGGCCGTGGCGCTCACGTACGAGCGCGGTCTGCTCGTGAAGGGCGCCACCCGCGGCGATGGACACATCGGCGAGGACATCACGGCGAACGTCCGCACGGTGCGCTCGGTCCCCCAGCGGCTGCAGACCGATGATCCGCCAGGGCTGATCGAGGTCCGCGGCGAGATCTACCTGCCGGTGAAGGCGTTCGAGCGGCTGAACGAGGAGCTCACGGGGTCGGGTCAGCGCCCGTTCGCGAACCCCCGCAACGCGGCCGCGGGGTCGCTCCGGCAGAAGGACCCGAAGGTCTCGGCGAGCCGGCCGCTCTCGCTGTGGGTCCACAGCTTCGGCTGGGCCGAGGGCGTTCGGTTCGACTCGCACTCGGGGTTCCTGCAGTGGTGCCGCGATGCGACGCTGCCGGTCGCCCCGACCGGCGAGGTCGAGGGGGACCTCGACGGAGTCCTGCGCTACATCGCGCACTGGGAGGAGCATCGCCACAGCGTCGACTGGGAGATCGACGGCGCCGTCGTGAAGGTCGACCAGATCGTGTTCCAGGACGAGCTCGGAGCGACCTCGCACGCACCGCGGTGGGCGATCGCGTACAAGTTCCCGCCGGAGGAGCGCACGACTTCCCTCCGCAAGATCGACGTCCACACGGGCCGCACCGGTGTCGTCACGCCCTTCGCGTTCCTCGAGCCGGTCCACGTCAGCGGGGTCACCGTCACCACCGCCACGCTCCACAACGAGGACGAGGTCCGCCGCAAGGACGTGCGCGAGGGCGACGCGGTCATCGTCCGCCGCGCCGGCGACGTCATCCCCGAGGTCGTCGGCCCCGTCCTGTCGAAGCGCAAGAAGGGCGCCCGACGATGGCGGTTCCCCACGACGTGCAACTCGTGCGGGACGCCCCTCGTCCGCAAGGAAGGCGAGGCGTACTGGCGCTGCCCGAACAAGCGTGGGTGCCCGTCGCAGAACGTGGAGTGGCTCTCGGCGTTCGCCGGGCGCGGCGCGATGGACATCGAGAGCCTGGGTTACAAGACCGGGTGGATGCTGCTCGACCTGGGGTGGGTGAGCGACCCAGGGGACATCTACTCGCTCACGGAGGAGCAGCTCGCCCAGCTTCCGGGGTTCAAGGAGAAGCGGATCCGCAACCTCCTCGACGCGATCGAGCGGTCGAAGGACCGCCCGATCTGGCGGCTGCTGGTTGCGCTGAACATCCCGCACGTCGGCGGCACGACCGCGCAGACGCTCGCGAGGGCGTTCGGCTCGATCGACGCGCTCGCCGGGGCGACCGTCGGGGAGATCGACGACGTCGAGGGCGTCGGCCCCGAGATCGCCGGGAGCGTGCACGAGTGGTTCGCGGACGAGCGCAACCGCGAGCTCCTCGAGAGGCTCCGCAGGGCGGGCGTGCGGATGGAGGACGAGCCCGTGGAGCCGGCCGGCGCACAGCCGCTCGCGGGGGTCACGATGGTTCTCACCGGTGGCCTGGAGGCACTCTCGCGCGAGGAAGCGACGCGGCTGGCCCAGGAGGCCGGTGCGAAGGTGGCGTCGGGCGTCTCGAAGAAGACCGACGTCGTGGTCGTGGGTGAGAACCCGGGCTCGAAGTACGACCGGGCGATGCAGCTCGGCCTCGAGACGATCGATGAGGCCGAGTTCCTCAGGCGGCTCGGCCGCTGACCTGCTCGGCCACGCTACCGGACGGCCGAACGCATCTTCGGCACCGCCATCCGGCCTTCGTCTCGACGCCTTCGAAGCCGTACCGAGTTCGGCCTCAGCCCGGCGCCGTTCCGTGCCGATGAACCGGAGGAAGGGACTAGGTCGTCGGACGGAGGCGAGGTGTCAGCGGGGGACGAGCGGGCGCGCGCCGTGGTGGCTCTGCTGCGGCAGCTGTGGTTGGGCTTGTCCACGTACCGGCTGTTCCCGGACGACCCGACCCGGCCGACGTTCGTCACGGCGGCCGAGCGCGTGGAGGCGACGGCGGCGACGGCGGTCGCTTCCGGGCCGGTCGAGGTGGGGGTCCGGGGCTCCCTGTTCCTCCTCGACGGCGAGCAGCTGCCCGAGGACGAGGCCTTGGCGAAGCTCGCGCTGGCGTGCTTCGAACGTCGCGTCGAGCTGCTGGCGGTACACGTCCCTCCGGTAACCGAGGACCTGGCCGCCCTGTACCGCGTCCTCACGACGCCGTCGGAGGAGCTGCGTGAGGCGGGCGGGGCCGCCGAGGCGCTGTACGCCGCAGGCGTCACGGCCGTGGCGCTCTCGGCCGTGGGTCCCGCGCCGGTGGCCGGCGCAGACCACGTGCCGGAGGAGCTCGAGGACACCCCGGCTTCCCCTTCACACGTACCCGACGCCTCCGTCCTGGCGTCCGAGCTCATGATCGAAGACCTCCAGGGCTCCCCCGAGGACCAGGCGCACAGCCTGCTCGCACGACTCCGGAGCTTCACCAGCGGTCTCGCGCTGGAGCCGGGCCGGGGCATCGACTTCCAGGCCGCCGTCCACGACGTCATCACGCAGCTCCCGGACGGCATCCGCCGGGCGTTGGTCGAGGAGCTCGTCGACACGGTCAAGGACGACCCGGTCGCGGAGCGGCTCATCGGGACCATGAGCAACGCCGAGCTGACCCGCGCGCTCGTGGACCTGGGGCGGTCCGGTGATCGCGATCCGGTGGCGCTGGCCCACCAGCTGGCCGAGGCGGGGGTCCGTCACCTGGACCTGATCGATCTCACGACGGCCCTCCAGCAAGGGCGTGAGGAAGCGGGCACGATCATGGCCGGGTTGGAGCAGCTCGGCCTGGACATCTCCGAGTCGGCGGTGGAGAGCGGAGGATCGGTCGGAGAGGTCCTCGCCGGGTACCTCACCGCCACGAAGGCCGACGACGTACGGACCCTCAGGGGAGGGGTTCCGCGCACCGATCGTCAGCGTCGCGAGGCCGCCCTGCTCGCTCTTCGCGACTACGTCATGGTCGAGACCGACCTCGAGCAGATCGGCGAGGCGCTCCATGTGTGGTCGGAGCGTGTCGAGCGCGCCGTCCGAGAGCGGGACGCCGAACTCGTCACCGCGATGGTCCCACCGATGCGGGAGGCCCTCGGAGCGTCCGCCGACGAGGAACGGGCATCGCTGTTCGAGTTCTCCGTGAAGCGCGCCCTCGGGCGGGACCTCGTGCTGGACATCGCGGCCTGGACCGAGGGGTTCGACGGGTCCGATCCCCGGCCGCTCCTGGCCCCCTTCGGAGAGGCAGGGGTGGAGGCGCTGCTGGACCTGCTCGCCGACGAGGAGGATCGCGATCGCCGCGCCCATCTGCTCGGCCTGCTCCGCCGGACGGTCCATGGGCACGTGGGGCCCGTGGTGGCCCGGCTCCGAGACCCTCGATGGTTCGTGGTCCGCAACGCGGCGAACCTTCTGGGAACGGCGGGCGGGCCCGAGGTGCTCGATCAGCTGGGTGCGACGACCCGACACGAGGTTCCCGAGGTGCGACGCGAAGCCGTGAAGGCGTTGATGGTCGCCGGGGGGTCGGCGGCCGTCCCCCATCTGCAGCGCGCGGCGCTCGACGGCCCGGACGACGTTCGCCAGACCGCCGTGGTCGCGTTGGGCTCGGTGCTGGCGCCGGAGGCCGCCACGGCCCTGGCGACCATCGCGCGCTCCTCGAAGAGCCGCTCGCTCGCCCTCCGCACCCTGGACGAGCTGGCCGAGCACCCCGAAGGGCCGGCGTGTCTGCGCGAGGTCGCGACGGGGCGCTCGCCGCGGGCCTCGTGGAGGGTCCGTCGCTACGCCCGGAAGCTCGCGAGGGCGAAAGGGGTGCAGGCATCGTGACCGCCAGGACCGCGACCGACGGCGAGATCGGCACCGCGCGCGAGCTCCTGAAGTCCCTGTCGTCCGCACGCCAGGTGTACTCGCTGTATCCGCCGGGCCATCCGCTGCGCCTGGAGGCCGCCCGGGAGCTGGCGCGTCTGGCCGAGGAGCTCCGGGGTGCGCGAGGCGAAACGCCCGCGTTGTTCCAGACCGACGGGAACCTCTACCTCGGGCCGACCCTGCTTGCGTGGGAGTCCCTGACGCTGCACCGCCTCGGCGAGTCGCTGTCCGCGACCGGCGTCGGATCGATCGAGTTCCTGCCGGGGGTCTCCGAGCAGGATGCCGATGCGATGGTGCGGTTGCTGATGGGTGACGTCGGCGCGCAGGACGAGCTCATGAGCATCTCCCTGAACCGGGCCGGGCCCGGGCTGCTGGAGGGACCCGAGGGCGGCTTCGCCGAGCTGCTCCATACGTACGCCGTGGGTCTCGAGCTGATCCGGCAGACCGCGGCCCGCCTGCTCGCCGGGCGCCCCGCCGACATGGACGCCACCGTCCGCCTCACAGAACACCTGGCCAGTCTCATCTCCGACGATCCGGCACAGGCACTGCTGCTCACGACGGTGAAGTCCTACGACGAGTACACGTACCACCACATGGTGAACGTGTGCATCCTCTCGCTCGCCATCGCCCAGGCGGTCGGGCTGCCGCACGAGCAGGCGATCGCGCTCGGGATCGGTGGGCTCCTGCACGACGTCGGCAAGGTGAAGGTCCCTCAGGAGGTGCTGCAGTACGAGGGCGCCCTGGACGAGGAGCAGTGGCGGCTGATCCAGCGTCACCCCATCGACGGGGCGGCGCTCGTGCTGGTGACCTCTCGAGATCCCCTCCATCCGGCCATGGCCGTCGTGCTCGAGCATCACGCGGCGTTCGACGGCTCGGGGTATCCGGCCCTCTCTACCGGCCGGCCTCCCTCGACCGCCGCGCGGATCGTTTCGGTCGCCGACAGCTTCGACGCCCTCACGAGCAAGCGCTCGTACCGCAAGGCGGAGGAGCGGCGGCAGGCCCTCAGCCTGATCCAGGCGGGGGCCGGGCGCTCGTTCGACCCGCGCGTCGTGCGGACGTTCGTGCGTCTCATGGGGCTGTTCCCGGTGGGGTCGCTGGTCCAGCTGTCGAACGGCTACATCGCGGTGGTGGTCCGCAACCACGACGCGCTCCTCGCGCGTCCGACCGTGCGCTTGGTGCTGGACAAGCGAGGGAACCAGTGCGAGCCGGAGGAGATCGACCTCGCGCAGAAGAGCCGCAACGCCAGGTACCGGGCCTCGGTGATCCGTAGCATCGACCCCGCCGACGTGGGGGTCGACATGCTGACGTTGCTGGCGTCGGGCCAGCTCGACGTGGCGCCTCCCCCGGAGGTCGGCCCCGGGCTCGTGCACGAGCCTGCGCCCGTCGAGGAGGCGCCCGCAGGCTACGTGGACGTGCACGCCGAGCTGGCCGCGGCCGAGGGTCTCGACCACCGACACGAGTGACCGATCATCGGGTTCGCGTCGCGGCCCGACCACTACACTTGCGGCCATGCCGGTGGAGATCGACATCGATCACGTGGCCCGACTGGCCCGACTGGACCTCACGGCCGAGGAACGGGACCGGCTGCGCACGCAGCTCGGCCTGATCCTCGAGCACGCCGCGAAGGTCGGCGAGGTGGCGGCCGCCGAGGTGCCTCCCACGGCGTGGGCGATCCCGCGGGCGAACGTGCTCCGGCCCGATGAGCCCACGCCCTCACTGCCGCGCGAGGACGTGCTCGCGAACGCCCCCGAGCGCGAGGACGACCGGTTCAAGGTGCCGCGGATCGTGGAGGTCGAGTGAGCAGCCCAGGTGTGCCCTCCCACCTCTGCGACCTGCCGGCCGTCGACCTCGCCGCCCGGATCCGGGCCGGCGAGATAACGGCCGCCGACGTGACCGAGTCGTGCCTCTCCCGCATGGACGCGGTCGAGGACCGGGTGCGCGCGTTCCTCATGCCGACGCCCGACGTCGCCCGCGAGCAGTCCACCGCCGCTGTCGATCGCATCAACTCCGGCGACGCGCCCGCGGTGGCCGGCATCCCGCTCGCGCTCAAGGACGTCCTGAGCACTCGCGGGATCCGCACGACGTGCGGCTCGAAGATCCTGGAGGCGTACGTGCCGCCCTACGACTGCACGCCGTGGGCCCGGTTGCGGGGGGCGGGTTCGGTCCTGCTCGGCAAGACGAACTGCGACGAGTTCGCGATGGGCTCCTCGAACGAGAACTCCGCGTACGGGCCGGTGCGGAACCCCTGGAACCTCGACAGGGTGCCAGGGGGCTCGTCGGGCGGCTCCGCCGCGGCGGTGGCGGCCGGGGAGGCGGTGTGGGCCCTCGGCACCGACACCGGCGGGTCGGTCCGCCAGCCCGCGGCGCTGTGCGGCGTGGTCGGGCTGAAGCCGACGTACGGACTGATCAGCCGGTACGGGCTCATCGCGTTCGCGTCGTCTCTCGATACCGTGGGAACGTTCACGCGGACGGTCCGCGATGCTGGGGTGCTGCTCGCGGTGATCGCCGGCAAGGACGCGATGGACGCCACGAGCCTCGACGAGCCGGTGCCGGACTACCTTCAGGCGCTCGAGGCCGGGATCGAGGGGCTCCGTGTCGGCGTGGTCACGGAGGCCTTCGGTGAGGGCGTCCAGCCGGGCGTACGGGCGAGCGTCCGGGCCGCGATCGACCGGATGGCTGCGATGGGCGCTCACGTGGGAGAGATCTCGTTGCCGCATGCCGACTACGCGCTGTCGGCCTACTACCTGATCGCGCCGTCTGAAGCCTCGTCGAACCTCGCCCGGTACGACGGCGTTCGGTACGGGCTCCGCGTCGACGGCCGCGACTCGGTCGAGATGATGACGAAGACCCGAGGAGCAGGCTTCGGGCCCGAGGTGAAGCGCCGGATCATGCTCGGCACGTACGCGCTCTCCGCCGGTTACTACGAGGCCTACTACGGTCAGGCTCAGAAGGTTCGCACCCTCGTGATCCGTGACTACGAGCGGGCCTTCGAGGAGTACGATCTTCTCGTCTCGCCGACCTCGCCGACGACGGCGTTCCGGTTGGGCGAGCGCACGGACGATCCGCTCGCGATGTACCTCTCGGACGTGTTCACGATCCCGGCCAACCTGGCGGGGGTGCCCGCCATGTCGATCCCGTGCGGCCTAGACGAGGCCGGACTACCCGTCGGCCTCCAGCTCACCGCGCCGGTCCTGCAGGAACGCCGTCTCCTGACCGCCGCCCACGCCGTCGAGCAGGAGCTCGCCTTCAGCGCCGTCCCGCCGCTCCTCCAGGGGCTCGCCGCCTGAAGTCAGGTCCGGCGTGGCCGTTCCCTTCCCCGCCGAGATGATGAGGGCCACGGCGGCGACGATGATCCCGCCGGCCATCACGGTCCGCAGGCCGATCGACTCGTCGAGGATCAGCCATCCGAGGAACACGGCGACGACCGGGTTCACGTACGCGTACGTCGAGACGAGCGACGTTCGGGCGTTCCGGAGCAGCCAGACATAGCACGTGAACCCGACCCACGATCCCACGGTGATGAGGTAGACGAGCGCCAGCAGCGATCGGCCTGAGAACGCCTCGGGCCGCAGCAGGGCGAGCTCGCCCCGGAGCGCGCCCACCGCCACCAGGATGGCGCCGCCGATCATCATCTCCATGCCGGCGCCCACGAGCGGTCGCGAGGGGAGCTTCGCGGTTCGCGAGTACAGCGAGCCGGCCGTCCAGCACATGGTTGCGCCCACCGCCACCAACATCCCCGACAGCGGCGCGGTTCGCCCGCTCACCCCGTCGATGAGCAGCGCCGCGCCGCCGAAGCCGAGCACGAGCCCGCCCACCGTCGCCCACCCGTGCCGGTGTCGAAGCAGGACCCGGTCAACGAGGGCCATCCACAGCGGCACGAGCGCGATGATGAGGGAGGCGATCCCGGAGGGGATCGTGCGTTCGGCCAACACGACGCCTCCGTTGCCGCCCACGATGAGCCCCAGGCCGACGAACAGCGCCGATCGCCAGTGCTCGGTTCGAGGGCGATCGCCCTCGCGGTCGCCGCGACGGATCGCCCACGCGTAGAGGACTCCTCCGGCGATCACGAAGCGCAGGCCGGCCGCCATGAGGGGCGGGAGCGTCTCGTTCGAGATCCGGATCGCGAGGTAGGTCGTGCCCCACACGACGTACACGGCGGCGAGGGCCGTCCACGCCATGGGAGAGGCGGCTCGGGCGGGCTGCGGTTCGGCCGTCCGAGTCATGCCCACCAGGATAGGGTTCGCACTGGTCACTGCCTATCGATTTCCTGCCGGTTACGACAGCCGAACCCGCTAAGCTCAGGGCCGGCATGGCCGAGACGCTCACGACCCAGGGCTACGAGACGGTGATCGGGCTGGAGTGCCACGTCGAGCTCGCCACCCGGACGAAGATGTTCTGCGGCTGCCGCAACGAGTTCGGCGTGGACCCGAACACGAACGTGTGTCCCGTCTGCCTGGGGCTCCCCGGCTCGCTGCCGGTGCCGAACGAGCGCGCGATCGAGTACATCGTGCGGATCGGCCTGGCGCTGAACTGCCGGATCGCGCCGCACTCGCTGTTCCACCGGAAGAACTACTTCTACCCCGACATGCCGAAGGACTTCCAGATCTCGCAGTACGACCTGCCGATCTGCGTGGGCGGGCATCTCGACGTGAAGGTCGACGGGATCACCCGGCGCATCGGCATCACCCGCGTCCACATGGAGGAGGACACCGGCAAGACGACGCACCTCGGCAGCACAGGCCGGATCGCGCAGGCCGAGGCGGCGCTCGTCGACTACAACCGCGCCGGTGTCCCGCTCGTGGAGGTGGTGTCGGAGCCGGACATGCGCTCGCCGGAGGAGGCCCGGGCCTACCTCGTGGAGCTCCGGGCCACGCTCGAGGCACTGGGCGTCTCGGACGTGCGGATGGAGGAGGGGTCGCTGCGGTGCGACGCGAACATCTCGGTCCGTCCGCAGGGCGCCGGCGAGTTGGGCACGAAGGTCGAGGTCAAGAACCTGAACTCCGTGCGCTCGCTGGAGCGCGCCCTCCGGTACGAGCAGGAGCGCCAGGTCGCGGCACTGGATCGCGGTGAGCCGCTCGTGCAGGAGACCCGTCACTTCGACGAGGGCAAAGGGACCACCCACACGCTCCGGTCGAAGGAAGAGGCGTTCGACTACCGGTACTTCCCCGAGCCCGACCTGCCGCCGCTCGAGCCCGACCCGGCGTGGGTCGAGGAGATCCGGGCCTCGCTTCCCGAGCTGCCGGCCGCGCGCCGCGCGCGCCTGGAACACGAGCACGGGCTGAAGTCGGAGCAGGCCGCGATCATCGGCTCGGACCGGCACGCCACCGGGTACTTCGAGCGCGCGGTGGCCCTCGGCGCGCCGGCCTCCGGGGTCGCGACGTGGATGACGCAGGACATCGCCGCCTACCTGAACCGCACGGGGAAGGAGTGGCACGACCTCGACGCCGACTTCCCGCCGGAGAGGCTCCGAGATCTGCTACGTCTCGTGGAGGAAGATGAGCTGTCCTCCACCGGCTCGAAGGCGGCTTTCGACGCCGCCGCCGTGTCTGGGAGACCGCTCGACGAGGTGATCGACGAGAAGGGTCTCCGGCAAGTCTCGGACACCTCACAGCTCGAGGTGTGGGTGGACGAGGCGATCGCCGAGAACCCTCAGCAGGTCGAGCAGTACCGGGCCGGGAAAGGGGCCCTCATCGGCTTCTTCGTCGGACAGGTGATGAGGAAGTCCGGGAACTCGGCGAACCCCAAGGTCGTGAACGACCTGCTCCGAGCGCGCCTCTCGGGGTCCTGACGCGCGGCGGAGCCGCCCTGTGAGGGTCGACCGCCAAGAGCCGAAGCGGTACCCGTGGTGGCAGCTCATCCTCCTCGGCCTGGTGGCCATGGTCGAGGCCGTGCTGGTCCGCCCGCTCCGCCGCCTGTGGGTCTCGGAGGACCCGCTCGATACGTACGCGCTCGTCCACATGGCGAGCTCGGCGGGCGACGCCATGGTCGCCATCGCGTTGGCCGGGTCGATCTTCTTCGACATCCCGGTGGGGGAGGCGAAGGTCCGGGTGGCCCTCTACCTGGCCCTCACCATGGCGCCGCTCGCCGCGGCCGGGCCCGTCCTCGTGTTCCTCCTGGACCGGGCGGGCCCACGTCGCGCCATCTCGACGGCCGCGGCAGTGGGCCGTGCGCTGGTCGCCGTGATCGCCGCCCCCCGGGTCGGATCGCTGCTGCTGTTCCCGCTGGCGTTCCTCCTCCTCGTGCTGTCGAAGGTCCACGGCATCACGAAGAACGGTTTGACGATGGCGTACGCGGGTCGGGACGAAGGCCTGGTTCGTGCGAACGCGCGATTGGGCCGCATCGCCGTGGCCGGTGTGATCCTGGTCGCGGCACCGGGACTCCTGCTGCTGAAGCTCGGGAGCGCCCAGGCCGTGCTGTACGGCGGGGCGGTCGTGTATGGCATCACCGCGCTGCTGAACCTCCGGCTGCCCCACCCACGCGTGCCCCGGGTGAAGGGCGAGGTCGGTCCGCTGGGCGCGATCCCGGCGCTGGCCGCTCCGGCTCTCGGCGCGGCGGGCCTTCGAGCGGCGAACGGGTTCCTGCTGTTCCTGCTGGCGTTCGCCCTGCGCCGCAGCGGCCAGCCGGCGTGGTGGTACGGGGTGCTCGCGGCGGCCGCCATCGGCGGGCTGTTCGGAGCCGATCTCCTCGCGCCGAGGCTGCCGACCTCATGGCGAGAGGAGGCCGTGGTCGTCGCGTGCGTGATCGCCGCGGGTGTGGGCGCCGTGCTGGCGTTCGCGGCGTTCTCGCTCCCCGTGTTGACGGTGTTCGCCCTGATCGTCGGGGCATCGTCCGAGCTCGGCCGGCTGGCGTTCCAGAGCCTCATGCAAGGCCTCGCTCCCGGAGGGGCTCACGGGCGGGTGTTCGTCCGGTACGAGGTGATCTTCCAGCTCGCTTGGGTGGCCGGCGCCATGCTCCCCGCGATGCTGCCGATCGTGTTCCGAGAGGGGTTCCTGATCCTGTTCGGGCTGTACGTGGTCGTGGGCCTCGGTTATCTGGCGCCGCAGTATCTCGAACACCGTCGCACCGGGGATCCGGAGTAGGAGGGCGCCGGAAGAGGGGTCTGCGTCGACGACCGGAGAGGACGTCTGGGGAGCCGCCGATGCGCGGGGCTTGCCCTATGCTGAGCGCGAGTCAGCCCGCAAACGCCGACATCGAGGAGGAACGAGATGGCAGACTGGGTCAGGGTCGGCGAGGCCGGCGACGTGGCCGAGGGCGACGTGAACTCGTACTCGGTGGGTGACCGGTCCGTGGCGGTGGCGAACGTGGGCGGCACGCTGTACGCGTTCGACGACACCTGCACCCATCAGCAGTGCTCGCTCTCGGAAGGTGACCTCGACGGCACCGTCGTCGAGTGTCCGTGTCATGGGAGCCAGTTCGACGTCACCAGCGGCGACGTGGTCGAGGGCCCGGCCGCCGATCCCGTCGACACCTTCGAGGTTCGGGAGGAAGGCGGCGAGCTGCAGGTCTCGGTGGAATAGCCGCACCGGGCCCGCCGTTGCCAGAGAAGCGATGCCGACCTTCGTCATCATCGGGGCGAGCCTGGCTGGCGGCACCGCCGCCGGCTCCCTGCGCGAGGAGGGTTACGAGGGTCGTATGGTGCTGATCGGCGCCGAGCCGCTCCCTCCGTACGAGCGTCCCCCGCTCTCGAAGGAATACCTGCGCGGCGAGGACACCGAGCCCCACTTCGTCCGCCCGCCCGAGTGGTACGGCGCGAACGACATCGAAGCTCGGTTCGCCGAGCGCGCCGGATCGCTCGACACGTCCGCGCGCGTGGTGACGCTGGCCTCGGGTGGACGGATCCCCTACGACGCGGTGCTCATCGCCACCGGAAGCCGCAACCGGCGGCTGCCGGTGCCCGGCGCGGACCTCCCCGGCGTGCTCGACCTGCGCCGGGTGGAGGATTCGGACCGGATCCGCGAGGCGGCGGCGCACGGAGGGCGAGTGGTGCTCGTCGGCGCCGGATTCATCGGCTGCGAGGTGGCCGCGTCGCTCCGATCGCTCGGGGTGGACGTGACCGTCGTCGAGTTCTTCGAGACGCCGCTGCAGCGGGTCCTGGGAACGGAGCTCGGGAAGGTGCTCGAGGGACTGCACCGCGACCACGGCTGCGCCATGGTGCTCGGCGAGGCGGTGGAGAAGATCGAGGGCGACGGCCGGTTCGAGGCCGTGGTCACGAAGAGCGGCAGGCGGATCGAGGGTGATTTCGCCGTCGTGGGCGTCGGCGTGGAGCCCGTGACCGACGTCGTGAACGGGAGCGACGTCGTCGTGGACAACGGCATCCTCGTGGACGCGAAGCTGCAGACGAACGTGCCGGGTGTGTTCGCGGCCGGCGACGTGGCCCGGCACGACCACCCGGTGTTCGGGCGGATCCGCGTGGAGCACTTCGACAACGCGATCAAGATGGGCCAGGCCGCGGCGCGGAACATGCTCGGCCGGAACGAGGTGTTCGACGACGCCCACTGGTTCTGGTCGGACCAGTACGACGCGACGATCGAGATGTCCGGGTTCGCCACCGGATGGGACCAGCTGGTCTACCGTGGGAACGTGAACGAGCGGAGCTTCGCGGCGTTCATGCTGAAGAACGGCGTCCTGCTCTCGGCCTTCAGCATGAACTGGCAGCGGGACGTCAGGCGGGCCAAGCCGCTCATCGCGGCGAGGGTCCGGCCGGATCCCTCCAAACTGGCCGACCCCGAGTTCGACCTCCGCGAGCTGGCCCCCGAGGGAGGGGTGACACCGGCGTGATGGGACCTCAGATCACCCACATGCCGTGCGACCTGAACCAGCAGCAGAAGCGCCGGGACGCTCGGAAGGACTCGGTCGCCCGGGCTGTTGCACGCCGGCTGGGAAGGCGCTCCCTCCTTGACCGCGTGCTTCGCCGGAGGCCGTCGGGCCCGGACGTCGGGGCCGAAGAGCTCCGTGGCTGCGACGACGAGGACGTCTTCCACGGCTTCCGCTTCTAGTCTGAACCAGACTAGTCGACGGTGAGCTTGGAGGCGATCTCGCTCGGCTTGCCCTCGGCCTCGATCCGGCCGTCGCGGAACAGGACCACCCGGTTGCAGTAGCGGAGCGCCTCGGGGTTGTGGGTCGCGGCCAGCACCGCGCCGCCGCGGCGGATCACGTCCCACAGGGCATCGAGGATGAGGTCGGCGTTCTCGGTGTCGACCTCGGCGATCGGCTCGTCGGCCAGCACGACCTCCGGCTCCGCGATCAGCGCGCGGGCCACGGCCACCCGCTGCTGCTGGCCGGCCGACAGCTCGAACGTCCGGTTCTCGAGACGATCCGACAGGCCGAGCCGTCCGAGCCACGTCTCCGCCCGCTGCCTTGCCTCGCGGAGCTCCACCCCGGCCACGCGCAGCGGCAGCTCGACGTTCTCCACGGCGGAAAGGGTCGGCAGCAGGCCGAAGCTCTGGAACACGATGCCCATCCCGGTGCGACGGAGCGAGATCGTGTCGTCGTGGCGCAGGCGCTCGACCGGCTCTCCCTTCCACCGGACCTCGCCCTCATCGGGGCGGTCCATCCCGGACAGGACGCCGATGAACGTGGTCTTGCCCGACCCCGAGGGACCGATGAGCGCGACGAAGTCCTTCGACCGCAACTCGAGCGAGGCGCCGCGCACCGCGATCACGCCGTGGGCGCCGTCGTAGGTCCGGACGACGTCGTGAGCCGAGAGGAGGGGCTCGCTCATCGCTCGTCCTCCTCCACCAGGCCGCCCTCGCCCCGCCGGCGGATCCGGACCTCCGTGTCGCGGACCTCGACCTCGAGCTCCATGCCGGCGAGCGCGTCCACCGCGGACTCGGGCAGCCGGAGCTTCCCGTCGGGTCCCACGGATCCGGCTGGGATCCCCTCGACCAAGAGCTGGCCGTCGCGCAGCCGGATCTGATGCCGCGCGCGCTTGGCCGCGATGAGGTCGTGCGTGACCATCACGATCGTCACGCCGAACTCGCGGTTCACGCTCTGGAACGCCTCGAGCACCTTGGCCGCGGACCCGGTGTCGAGCTCCGCGGTGGGCTCGTCCGCCAGGATGATCTTCGGCACGTTCGACAGCGCGACGGCCACCGCGACGCGTTGCTGCTCGCCGCCGGAGAGCTGCCCGGGGCGGTGGTGGGCGCGGTCGGCCAGGCCAACCAGCTCCAGCAGCTCCTCGGGCGAGTGCCGGCCCGCCGGCATGCTCATCCCGCGCGCCGTGGACGGGAGCCGGACGTTCTCCCGGACGGTGAGGTAGGGGACGAGGTTCCGGGCCGTGCCCTGCCAGACGAAGCCGATCTTGGCCCGCCGGTAGTCGGTGAGCTGGTCCTCGGTGAGACGCCCGAGATCCGTGCCGTCCACGACCACCTCGCCGGCCGTGGGGCGGTCCAGGCCGCCGATCAGGTTCAGGATCGTGGACTTGCCCGAGCCGCTCGGGCCGACGATGGCCAGGAACTCGCCCTCGTGGACGTCGAAGTCCACGCCGCCGAGCGCCACCACGCCGGTGTCGGCGATCCGGTAGATCTTGTGGACGTGCCGGAAGCGGACGAGGGTCTCGCGCATCACTCCGCCTCTCCCCGAAGGACCGACGTCACGGACGACCGAAGCAGCGCCCGCAACGCCGCGAGCAGTCCGATCGCCGAGGCAGCGCCGATGGCAACGGCGGACACACCGAGCGACGTCCAGTCCACCACCACCACCGGTGGGGGGAACGCCGCGCCCAGGCTCTTGCCCACGTAGGGCATCATCAACCGGAGGATCCCGAAGCCCAGCCCGGCGCCGGCGACCACCGCGAAGCCGATCAGCACCCCCTGCTCCAACGTGAGGACCCGCCGGATCTGACCGGGTTCCGTGCCCATCGCGCGCAGGG
Organism: Actinomycetota bacterium; assembly: GCA_036390995.1. Classification (GTDB taxonomy): domain Bacteria; phylum Actinomycetota; class UBA4738; order UBA4738; family HRBIN12; genus DASQQQ01. Next base: position 46,803 of record DASWAT010000153.1, read on the forward strand.
CCGCGAACTCGAACTCCCGACGCCGCTGGGCGAAGTACAGGCCGACGGCGACGCCGATCACGACCAGGCCGAGCCCGCCGGCCGCCGCGGTGAAATGCATCCCGACCGCCAGGCTCTGTGGAAGCTGGGACAAGAAGGCGACGATCGGTGCCGCGCTCGCGGTGCGACCCACCGCGAATCCGTCGGCGCGTAGGGCCGGCCGGGGATCGGCGCCCATGGCCCATACCTCGTTCAACGACAGTCCGGGCTCGGGGATCCGGGCCGAGGCCCCGAGCAGGGCGGGAGCCGACACGACCATGAAGTCGCCGGCCACCGTGGGGAACGATTCGGCCACGGCGACCTGACGGAACTCCAGCAGCTGTCCCCCCAGGGTGGCCTGGAACGCGGGCCCTTGGGACGAGGCCACGCCGGGGGAGACCAGGACCGGGATCGGCGGCGCGGGTGGCTCGATCCCGCCGATGACGTGTCCGGCACCCGGCACGATGGTGATCGCTCCCTCCTCGGGCTTGAGCTTGGCGTCGCTGCCCCGCCACCTGAGGGGCAGCCACGTCGACAGGTCGACGGGCTGCCCCGCCGCCGAGAGCCCTCGCAGGGTCAAACGCACGAGCGGCGGGAGCGACCCGACACCCTCCTGGACGAGCGCGAGCGAGAGCAGACGCTCGGCGCCATCGGCCGGGCCATCGTATCGGTGGTTGCCGGCCACCAAGCGCCCCAGGTCGGCCGTTGCGACCTCGCCCCCCGCGCGCTGGAACGTCACCACCAGGTCGAGCCCCGCGGCCGTCCGATCGGCGTCCACGCTCGCGCTTACCGTCCCGGCCGGAACCGGCACCCCGGCCTCCTGCACGGCGAGCTCCGACAGCCAGCTCGTCTCCGGTGTGTCCGAGTAGTCCGACCGCCACCATCCGCCCCGCGCGTACGTGGAGGGGTCCACGCCCAGGGCCACCGGTGTGATGGAGAAGTCCCCTTGTCGCTCGAAGTCGGGTTCGCTCCGGATGACTGCGGTCGCGTTCGACGGCATCCGATCCAGCTCGGCCAGCGGCTGTTCCGGGGCTCCGATCTGCACGCGCCAGTCGGCGCCCACCTGCTGGTGCGCGCTGTCTTGGTGGTTCCGCGTGACGATCGCCCGGTAGGAGGTGGAGACGACCAGCAGCCCGACCGAGAGCACCAGGAGCAGCGAGGTGGCGAAGCTCGTGCCCGGGGAACGGCCCAGGCGGCGGGCCGCCAGGTAGACGGGGAGCCTGCGCGTGCGGCCCACCCGGCGGTCCAACCGGCGCAGGAGGAACAGCAGCAGCCGGAGAGCCAGGAACGACAGGCCGAAGATCAGCAGCGTCGGCGCCAGCAGGACCAAGGGATCCAGATCGCCCCGCTGGAAGGACGGCACGAAGCCGCTGCTGCGTACCTCCACGAACGCGAAGACCCCGAGCGGCAGGACGAACAGCTCGACCGGGACGCGGGAGAGCAAGGGGCGCTCCTCGCGCGAGAGCAGACGCCGCTCTTCCAGGATCGTCCGACGGATGTGCGGGAGCGACAGCACGAGGAGCGCGGCGGCGCCGACGAGCGCGGCGGCCAGCCCCAGGATCTCGGCCTGCGCGCTCAGTCGGATGGGGAACAGGACGCCCGGCAGCGAGGGCCCGTTCGAATGCGAGGCCAGGAGCGCGAGGGCCATGCCGAACAGCAGGCCGAGCGGATACGCCACGACCGCCGACAGGAGTGCCTGGACGCCCTGCCCGGCGATCAGCTTGCCGGCGGAGAAGCCCCGGCTCCGAAGGACCGCCAGCTCGAAGGACTGCCGGGTCAGCACGAGCGCCCCGACGCCGGCGAGGACGGCCATGGTCACGGCGCCGATCTGGAAGACCACCAGGAAGATCGGCACCCGCAGGTTCGAGATCCGTTGCCTGACCAGCTCCATGAGCGTCGGAAGGCCGGTGGTGGTGCGCAGGTTCGAGAGCGCGGGGTCCTGGTGCAGCTGCCCGTCCGCTTGCCCGATCTGCCCGGGGAGCGCCTCCGCCCGCGCGAAGCCCAGTCCCCGGAAGTCCAGGTACGTGTCCCAGGCGAACTCGGTCACCACGCCGGCGTTCTGGACCAGGGCGAGGTAGCCATCCCGCGAGAGGAGTGCGGGGGGAAGGTCGGTGGAATCGGGGGCGGGGAAGGGGATCTGTCCGCCGAACCAGAACGGGTCGCCACGGTCGGGCAGGCCGAAGGTCCCGGTCACCGTGAGCTCCACCCGTCTGCCGGTCGGGCCGATCAGCCCGACCGCGTCGCCGATCTTCAGCCTCAGCGTCTTCGCCAGCCCCGTCGGGAGGGCCATCTGGCCCGGGCCTGAGGGCGGCTGGCCCTTGAAGGGCAGGTGATCCTCCGCGCCGTCACGGAAGAGCAGCGGCAACGACACGGGGGCGGCCCCGACGTCGATGCGCGCCGTGCCGCGACCCTGCCTGATCAGCCGCTCGACCGGGAGGTCGCCGGTTGCGTCGACGACCTCCGCGTCGATCTTCGCGAAGTCGAAGCTCGGGCCCCCGTAGACGGAGAAGCGCACGTTGCGGACGTTGACCGGAGCGGTCTCGATCGCAGAGGAGGAGATCGCTTCGCGGGCTGCGTCCGCGTAGATGGGGCCAGCCACCAGCACGCCGACCGTGAAGGCCAGCGTGACCACGATGGCCAGTCCCAGCAGCCGCTGGGCGAAGAACCGTTTCAGCAGGAAGACGAGGGTCGCCATACACGTGAGCGCCGCCGGTGCGGCGGCCATCAGATGATACGCTGGGCGGCACCGCGCGAGATGCGCGTCGAAGCGACCCGACCGACCCGAACCGACCTGAACCAGACCCCTCGAAGGAGCGAGCGTCCGTGGACAGGCCCGAGATCATCCTGGCGCCGGGCCCGACCCCCATCCCGCCCGAGGTGCTGCTGGCGCAGGGCAGCCCGCTCGTCTACCACCGTGGACCGGGGTTCGGCCGGATGCTCCGCGAGGTGACGGAGAGCCTGCAGCGCCTGTACCGCACGGAGTGCGACGTGCTGATCATGACGTCCTCCGGCACCGGCGGGCTCGAGTCGGCGGTCGCCAACTGTTTCTCTCCCGGAGACGCCGTGCTGGTGCCGATGGCGGGGTTCTTCGCCGAGCGGTTCGGGAAGATCGCGCAGGCGTACGGTCTGCGCGTCCGGACGATCGACTATGGATGGGGTCGGACGGTGAAGGCGAAGGACATCGCGGGAGCTCTGGCCGAGGAACCGGTGAAGGCGGTGCTCCTGACCCACAGCGAGACGTCCACGGGCGTGGTGCACGACGTCGAGGCGGCCGCGAGCGCGGCGAAGGACGCCGGGGCCATGGTGGTCGTCGACGCGGTGTCCTCGCTCGGCGCCGTGCCGTTCGACTTCGATGGATGGGGCATCGACGTCGCGGTGAGCGGCTCGCAGAAGGCGCTGTCGGCCTCGCCCGGCCTTGCCTTCGTCGCAGTGTCCGAGACCGCATGGGAGGCGCAGGCGACCGCCACGAACCCGAGGTTCTACTTCGACTGGACCCTGTACAAGCAGTACTACGCCCTGCCGGACCCGGAGAACCCATGGACCCCTGCCATCTCGGTGTTGCAGGGGCTCCACGCCGCGCTGCGCCTCTACTACCAGGACGGACCCGAGGCCGCCTACGCCCGGCACGAGCTCCTCTCGCGCGCCATCAAGGAGGGTGTGAAGGCGCTCGGCCTCGACCTGTCCGGTGAGGATCCCGAGCGCGCGTGGACCGTGACCGCCGTCCGTGCCCCCGAGGGCATCGACGCTGATCGCATCTGCGCGCTCGTGCGGGCCGACTTCGGCATCATCCTGGCTCCCGGGCAAGGCCCGATGAAGGGCAAGGTCTTCCGGATCGGCCACCTCGGCTACTACGACCGCCTCGACATGATCCGAGGGCTGGCAGCGCTCGAGATGACGCTCGACAAGCTGGGCTACCCGGTGAAGCGGGGCGCGGCGGTGGCGGCCGCCGAGGACGTCTTCGCGGACGCGGAGTAGGGACCGACGTGCGCGTCCTCGTCACCGAGCCGTTGTCGGCACCCGGGCTCGACATGCTGCGCCGGGACTTCCGGGTGGATGTGCGGCCGGAGCTCGCGTCGGGCGGTCTGGTCGCCGAGATCGCACCCTATGAGGCGCTCGTCGTGCGCTCCCAGACGAGGGTGACCGCGGCGGTGATCGAGGCCGGCGAGCACCTGAAGGTGATCGCGCGGGCCGGGATCGGGCTGGACAACGTGGACGTGGAGGCCGCCACGCGCCGCGGCGTGATGGTGGTGAACGCGCCGCAGTCGAACATCGTCTCGGCGGCCGAGCACACCCTCGCGCTGCTGTTGGCGCAGGCGCGGAGCATCCCCCTGGCGAACGCCGACCTCAAGGCGGGCCGGTGGGAGCGATCGACGTACGAGGGCGTCGAGCTCCAGGGTAAGACGCTCGGCGTCGTGGGCCTGGGCCGGGTCGGCGGGCTGGTCACGCAGCGAGCGGCGGCCTTCGGGATGCGGATCATCGCGTTCGATCCGTACGTCCCGAAGGAGCGGGCCAAGGAGATGGGCATCGAGCTCATGCCCACGCTCGAGGCGCTGCTCGTGCAGGCCGACTTCATCACGATCCACCTGCCGAGGACCCCCGACACCGAGAGGCTCATCGGCCGTCGGGAGCTGGCGCTGGTGAAGGAGGGCGCGCGGATCGTGAACACGGCCCGCGGCGGCATCGTGGACGAGGTCGCGCTGGCGAAGGCGTTGGAGGACGGCAGGCTGGCGGGTGCGGCACTCGACGTGTTCGCCGAGGAGCCCACCACCGAGTCGCCCCTGTTCGCGTTCGACCAGGTCGTGGTCACGCCCCACCTGGGTGCGGCCACCGCGGAGGCCCAGGACAAGGCGGGGACGGCGGTCGCCGAGATGGTGGGGCTCGCCCTGAGGGGCGAGTTCGTGCCGTACGCCGTGAACGTGTCGGCGGCGGCCGAGGTCTCCGAGCTCGTCCGGCCGTTCCTGCCGCTCGCCGAGAAGCTCGGGATGCTGCTCACGGGGCTCGCGCGGGGGGCCGTGCACAAGGTGGAGTGCCAGTTCCTCGGCCGCATCGCCGAGGCCGACACCCGCGTCCTCACGCTGTCGATCCTGAAGGGCGTGCTGCGGGGCGTGGTGCACGAGCCGGTCTCGTTCGTGAACGCGCCGATCATCGCCCGGGAGCGGGGGATCGTCATCTCGGAGATGCGGTCGGCGATCTCGACGGACTACGTGAACCTCGTGGGGCTTCGCGCGGAGACCGACGACGGCCCGGTCTCGGTGGCCGGGACGCTCGTAGGGAACCGCAACGCCGAGCGCGTGCTGCAGGTGCTCGACTACGACATCGAGATGGCTCCGGCAACGTACATGCTCTTCTTCACCTACGAGGATCGCCCCGGGATCATCGGCAAGGTCGGCACGATCCTCGGAGCCCACGACATCAACATCGCCACCATGGACGTCGGCCGCCCGACCCGAGGTGGGACCGCCCTCATGGGTTTGACCCTCGACAGCCCCGTGCCCCCCGAGGTGATCGACGAGATGGCCCGCCAGGTGGAGGCCCACGGCCCTCCCGTCCTCGTCGTCCTGCCCGAGTAGCGCGCCGAGATCGTTGCAGCCGTTCGCGTATCGCCCGGATCCTTGCCGGGCGTGAGGCTCCGCTGCTACACTTCGCCGGTCATGAGGCGACCCACGGTGATCTCCGGCAAGACCTTCGGCGTCGATCGCTGACGCCGAGGCCCGCCGCCAGGCGGGCAACGGAGCTCACCCCCTCCGGTCCCATCGATCCACGAAGGAGTCGCTTCATGTCACGGAACCCGACCGCTCCTAGGACCGCCGTCCGCCTGCTGGCGACCGCGCGTCTCATCTCCATCACCGGTGGTGCCGCCGCGTACACGGCGCTCATGTTCACGGTGTACGAGCGCACCCACTCGGCGGCGTGGCTGTCCGCGACCCTGTTCCTCACCTTCGGCGTGAGCGGCTTCGTCGCGCCCATCGGCGGTTGGATCGGCGACCGGTTCAACCGCAAGCGGGTCATGATCGTCTCCGACCTGCTCGGCGTGGCCTGCTTCGCGGCCATGGCGTTCGCCGGCGACCCTGTTTGGCTGCTCGGGCTCGCCTTCCTGTCGGCGGTCGTCGAGACGCCGTTCTGGTCCGCGTCCGGCGCGGCGATCCCGAACCTCGTGGGCGAGGAGCAGCTGTCGTGGGCGAATGGCCTGGTGTCACTCGGCCGCAACATGGGGATCATGGTCGGGCCCGCCGTCGGCGGAGCGCTGCTGGCCGCGATCGGCGCGTCGTGGGTGTTCGCGATCAACGCGGTGACGTTCGCGGCGTCGGCGGTGCTCGTGGCCTTGGTGCACGGGCGCTTCTCCGAGCCGCGGCGCGAGGAGCATCTGGAGCATCGAGGCATGCGGGCCGGCTTCGTGTTCATCGCTCGCGATCGCGTGCTCCGTACCGTGGTGCTGGGATGGGTTGCCCTGGTGGCCGGGATGGGCATCGTGATGGTCGCCGACGTCCCCCTGGTGGAGCACTTCCATGCCGGGGCCCTCGGGTACGGCCTGTTGATCACGGCGTGGGGCGGCGGCTCGGTGGCCGGCTCGCTGGCCGGGCGGCGCCTGGACGAGCGCAAGGAGCCGAAGGCTCTGCTGCTCGGGATGGCCCTGATCGGCGCCTCGACGGGCGCGATCGCGGTCTCGCCGTGGTTCGCTCCTATCCTGGTGATGGGCTTCGTGTCCGGCTTCGGCGACGCCGTGGCGATGGTCGCCGACCAGGGGATCCAGCAGCGGCGGACCCCCGATGCCGTGCGGAGCCGCGTCATGTCGGCGGCCGAGGCGCTGGCAACCGTCTCGTACGCGGCCTCGCTGGCCGCCGCGGGAGCCGTGCTCGGACTGGTGGGCCCCCAGGGGGCATACGCGATCGGCGGGCTGACCGCGATGGCCGGAGCCGGCGTGGTCGTCCCGATCCTGCGATCCGCCCGAGGCGACGGCCGGGAAGTCGCGGAGCCCCAGCCCGCGGTCGAGAGGCTGGTCCAAGCAGGGTAGACGGCAGCGTCGGCTTGAACGATGGTTCAGGAGTGTGGTTCGATGCTGAACCACCGTTCAGGAGGGGCCGATGGCGAACCGGTACGACGCGATCGTGGTGGGAGGCGGCCACAACGGGCTGGTCGGGGCCGCCTACCTGGCGAAGGCGGGCGCCCGCGTGGTCGTCTGCGAGGCCCGAGGCAAGGTCGGGGGAGCCGCGGCCACCGACCGGCCGTGGCCCGATCACCCAGAGTTCAAGGTCACGACGCTCAGCTACGTGATGAGCCTCATGCCCAACACGATCGTCCGCGACCTGCAGCTCGAGCGGCACGGATACCGGGTGCATCCGGTGGGGCCGTACGTGGTGCCGTTCCCGGACGGGCGGGTGATGATCGAGTACGACGACCCCGGGCAGAACCACGCCGAGTTCGCCAAGTTCTCCGCGCGGGACGCAGATGCGCTCGAGCGATGGGACGCCTGGATGGGCGGTCTGGCCGAGGTGCTCGGGCCGCTCCTCATGAGTACCCCCCCGCAGGTGGGGTCGAAGCGTCCCTCGGACCTGTGGGAACAGCTCCGGCTGGCCTGGAAGCTCCGGGGCCTGGACGTGCGGACGGTGGGCGAAGTCACCCGCCTGATGACGATGTCAGTGGCCGACCTTCTCGACCGGTTCTTCGAGTCCGAGGAGGTCCGTGCCGTGATGGCGATCAACGGCCTCATCGGGACCTGGGCCGGGCCCCTCGAGCCGGGAACCGGCTATGTGATGGTGCACCACTCGATCGGCGGCGTCGGCGAGGGCACGCTCGGGTCCTGGGGTGTGCCCGAGGGCGGTATGGGCGCAGTGGCCGACGCGATCGAGGCGAGCGCGCGCTCGTTCGGCGCCGAGATCCGGACGAACGCCCGTGTGGACCGCATCCTGATCCGTGGTGGCCGTGTCACCGGGGTGGCCCTCGCCGGCGGCGACGAGCTCGATGCCCCGATCGTGGTCACCGCCTGTCACCCGCAGATCACGTTCCTGCGTCAGATCGATCGGTCCGAGCTGCCACCGGAGTTCGTGCATGACATCGAGCACTGGTCCAGCCGCTCCGGCGTGGTGAAGATCAACCTTGCGGTCACGAAGCTGCCGAAGCTCGCCGGGCTGCCCGAGTGGACCGACTTCAGCGGCGGGTTCGAGATCGCGCCGTCCGTCGAGGAGCTCGAGACCGCGTTCGAGGAGGCTCGGCACGGGCGGGCGGCCACAAGGCCGTTCTCCGACGGGGTCATCCCGACGACGCTCGATCCCTCGCTGGCGCCGCCGGGCGCGCACGTCGTCTCCCTGTTCACGCAGTGGGTGCCCCACACGTGGTCGGAGGAGCCGCACCGGGAAGAGCTCGAGGCCTACGCCGACCGTGTCGTCGACGCCTACGAAGCCGCGGCGCCGGGGTTCCGGGAGTCGATCGTGGCCCGGCAGGTGATCGGGCCGTACGACATGGAGCAGGAGTGGGGTCTCATCGGCGGCAACATCTTCCACGGCGAGCTTTCGGCCGACCAGCTGTTCCACATGCGGCCGGCCCCCGGCTATGCCGACTACCGAACGCCGATCGCCGGGCTGTACCAGTGCTCGAGCGCTACCCATGCCGGCGGGGGGGTCTGCGGGATCCCCGCGTACAACTGCGTCCGAGAGATCGGGAGGGACCGAAGGCGAACCCGGAAACGGAGGGCTCGATGACGAGGGAGCCGTACTCGTTCACGTTCTACGTTGCGTCGTGGTACCGCAAGTCGCCGTACTGGCAGCGGACGGTCGAGGCGGGGTGCACCAGCTGGGACCTCTACAACCACATGCTGATCCCCACCCTCTACGACGACGACGAGAAGGAGTACTGGCACCTGCTCGAGCACGTGACCCTGTGGGACGTCGCCGTGGAGCGGCAGGTCGAGATCACGGGACCCGACGCGGAGCGGTTCACGCAGCTGCTCACGTGCCGCGACCTGTCGCGCTGCGAGGTCCTGCAGTGCAAGTACGCGCCGATCGTCGCCCCCGATGGCGGGATCGTGAACGATCCGATCCTGCTCAGGCTTGGTCCGAGCCGCTTCTGGCTCTCGTTGGCCGATTCCGATGCGCTCCTGTACGCGAAGGGAGTGCAGGCGTTCGCAGGGATGGACGTCCAGCTCCGCGAGCCGGACGTCTCGCCGCTGCAGGTCCAGGGACCGAAAAGCAGATACGTGATCAGGGATCTGTTCGGCGAGGAGGTGTCCGGCCTCCGCTACTACCGTTGCTGGGAGGGCTCGCTCGACGACATCCCGGTCGTGGTCTCGCGGACCGGGTGGACCGGTGAGGTCGGCTACGAGATCTACCTCATGGACGGCTCGCGCGGTCTCGAGCTCTGGGACCGGGTGATGGCCGCGGGTGAGCCGTACCGGATCCGCGCCATCGGCCCGAGCGACCAGCGGCGCCTGGAGGCGGGGATCTTCAACTACGGGAACGACATCGGGATCGAGGACACGCCCCTGCACGTCACGGGGATGGAGCGACTCGTCGAGCTCTCGGCCGACTTCATCGGGAGGGAAGCGCTCCAGAGGGTGGCCGCCGAGGGCGTGGATCGCAAGCTCGTCGGGGTGGAGATCGGCGGCGAGCCGTTCCGGATGTGGCTTGAGGACTTCTGGCCGGCGCGGAGGGACGGGAAGGTCGTTGGCAGACTCACCAGCGCCAGCCACTCGTTCCGCCTGAAGAAGAACATCGGATACGCGTGGGTGCCGATCGAGCTGGCCGAGCCGGGCAACGAGCTCGAGCTCGTCTCACCGGATGGACCCGTGCCCGCCGTCACCGCGGCCCTTCCCTTCCTCGACCCCCGCAAGGAGATCCCCATCTCGTAGCGGCGAGACGGCCGCCGCCCGCCGCGGCATGATGGAGGGGTGGACAGCTTGCGCGGTCATCTGCTGATCGCCGGCGCGGGTCTGTGGGACCCCAACTTCCGGCGGAGCGTCGTGTTGGTGGGCCACCACGACGAGGACGGGGCCGTTGGCGTGGTGCTGAATCGGGTGACGGAGGTGGCGGTGAACGTCGCCGTGCCCCCGCTCGCGGAGCTCGTGGAGCCGGGCGAGCGACTGTTCATCGGGGGCCCGGTCCAGCCGCGGTCGGCGGTGGTCGTGGCGGACTTCGAGGACCCGGAACGAGCCGACGTGCTGGCGCTCGGTACGATCGGGTTCCTCCCGGAGGAGGTTGGACCGGACCAGGTCGGCGGGATCCGACGGGCACGGGTGTTCGCCGGCTACGCCGGGTGGGGGCCGGGCCAGCTCGAGGCCGAGCTCGAGGAAGACTCCTGGATCGTCGAGCCGGCCCGGGAGGACGACGTGTTCACGCCGGAGCCGGAGCATCTGTGGGGCGGCGTCCTGAAGCGCAAGGGTCCGGCGTTCGATCTGCTGCGTTCGATGCCGGACGATCCGTCGACGAACTGACCGAGGAGGTTCCGGATGGCATCCGAGACGTTCACGTTCTACGTCCAGCCCTGGTATCGCAAGTCGCCTTACTACGAAGCCACGAAGCGGCACGGCTGCAGGAGCTGGGGGCTGTACAACCACATGCTGTTGCCCACGCTCTACGACGACCCTGTCACCGAGTACCGGGCGCTGCTCTCCGACGTCACCGTCTGGGACGTGGCCGTGGAGCGCTGCGTCGAGATCGTTGGACCCGACGCGTTCGAGCTCACGAACCTCGTGACGTGTCGCGACCTCACGAAGGTGGACGTGTGGCAGTGCCGGTACGTGCTGCTCACGACCCACTGGGGAGGCATCGTGAACGACCCCGTGCTGCTCCGCCTGGCCGAAGGTCGGTTCTGGCTGGCCCTGGCCGACTCCGACGCGCTGCTGTACGTGGCCGGCGTCGCCGCCGGAGCGGGCATGGACGTCGAGATACGAGAGGCCGATGTCGCGCCGATGCAGGTCCAGGGCCCGAAGAGCAAGGACGTGGTCGGAGCCCTCTTCGGTGATCGGGTCCGCGACCTCGGCTACTACTGGTGCACGGAGGCCGAGGTCGACGGCATCCCGGTGGTGGTCTCCCGCACCGGCTGGACGGGCGAGGTGGGCTACGAGATCTACCTGCGGGACACGTCGCGCGGCGACGACCTGTTCGAGCGCGTGATGGCGGCGGGCGAGCCGTACCGGATCCGCGTGATCGCCCCAAGCGAAGCCCGGCGGATCGAGGCCGGGATCTTCAACTACGGCTCGGACATCCGGCCCGAGGACACGCCGTTCCACGTGACCGGGCTGGAGAAGTACGTGGAGCTGGATCAGGAGCAGGACTTCGTGGGCAAGGCCGCCCTGGCCCGGATCGCCCTGGAGGGCGTCGACCGGAAGCTGGTCGGTGTCGAGATCGGCGGCGAGCCCATGACCGAGGAGGGCGCCCTGAACGACTTCTGGCCGGTGGTCGCCGACGGTGGCCAGGTGGGACGGGTGACGGCCGGAGCTTGGTCACCTCGCCTGGAGAAGAACGTCGGCTACGCGTGGGTGCCGATCGCGCTTGCCGAGGTCGGGACGGGGCTGCAGGTCGAGGGCCCGCAGGGCGCGCGCCCGGCCACGGTCCATCCGCTGCCGTTCGTCGATCCGGCGAAGGACATCCCCAAGTCGTAGCGGGGTAGGCTCCCGGTTCGAGATGCCCTCCTCAGATTCCGTCGCGTTCGACCGCGCCGCCGAGTACTACGACCGCACGCGCGGCACGACGGCGGAACACGATCTTCGGACCACACGGCTGCTGGCCGGGGAGCTACGGGGGCGCGGTCGGGTCCTGGAGGTGGGGGTGGGGACCGGCCAGGTCTCGCTCCCGCTGCATGCCGAGGGGATCGCGATGATGGGGATCGACCTGTCTCGCGCGATGCTCGCCAAGCTCGTCGAGAAGGCGGGCGGCACGCCGCCGTTCCCGCTCGTCCGAGCCGACGCCGTCGGGATGCCGTTCGGGGACGACCGCTTCGGCGCCTGCGTGCTCCGCTGGGTGCTCCACCTCATCCCGGACTGGCGAGAGGCCCTTCGCGAGACCGCACGGGTGGTGCGGCCGGGCGGGCTGCTCCTGATCCTGCTCGGCGGCATCGAGGGTCCCTGGGAGGACGTGCGCCGACGCGTCGGCCGGGAGGCGGGGCATCCGGTGGACGCGGTCGGGTTGGGGTGGGGCCGGTACGACCTGCTCGACGATGCCTTGGCCGAGCTCGGGGCCGCCCGTAGGGAACTGCCGCCCATCTTGGTTGCGAACGACGAGCCGCTGGGAGCGTTCATCGACGCCGTCGAACGGAACCTCTTCTCTTGGACCTGGCCGATCCCCGAAGACGCGCGCCTGGCCGCCCTGCCCGCCGTGCGGCAGTGGGCGACGGAACGGTTCGGCCCCCTCGACCGCGTGGTCGAGTACGAGTTCGAGGTCGTCTGGCGCGCCTACGACCTGCCGTAGGGCCCCGCGCCCGGTCCCTTCCACCGGATATCCTGTGGCTGGCCGGTTCCCCCGGGGTCAACCGGCCCGAACCTCGAAGGGAGGCCTGATGCCGATCACGCCGGTCGAGAAGATCTGGATGGACGGGGAGCTGGTGGACTGGGGCGACGCGAAGATCCACGTGCTATCCCACGCGGTGCACTACGGCAGCGGCGTGTTCGAGGGCATCCGGTGCTACGAGACGAGGTCCGGCCCCGCCGTGTGGCACCTCGACGAGCACGTGAAGCGCCTGTTCCGCTCGGCCAAGCTCTACCACATGGACGTCCCGTACTCACACGAGGCCGTCGCCGAGGCCGTCAAGGAGACGGTCCGCGCGAACGGGCTCTCCTCCTGCTACATCCGCCCGCTGGTCTTCCGAGGGTACGGCGAGATGGGCGTGAACCCGCTGAACGCGCCGGTGAACGTGGTCGTCGCGGTGTGGCCGTGGGGGGCCTACCTCGGCGAGGACGCGCTCGAGCGCGGCGTGCGGGTGAAGATCTCGTCCTGGAAGCGCAACGACCAGAACTCGCTCCCCTCGGCGGCGAAGGCCACCGGGCAGTACATCAACGGCGTCCTGGCGAAGGTCGAGTCCCTGAAGGCAGGCTACGACGAGGCCATCATGCTGAACCAGGGCGGGTTCGTCACCGACGGCTCTGGGGAGAACGTGTTCGTGGTCCGGAACGGCGTCCTCACGACACCGCCGATCTCGGCCGGCTGTCTGGACGGCATCACCCGAGCCACCGTGATGACGTTCGCGGCGGACCTCGGCCACGAGGTGCGCGAGGCGAACCTCACCAGGACCGACCTGTACAACGCCGACGAGGCGTTCTTCACCGGAACGGCCGCCGAGATCACCCCGATCCGCGAGGTGGACGACCGGTCGGTGGGCGAGGGGATGCGGGGGCCGATCACGAAGGAGATCCAGGGCACCTTCTTCGCCGCCACGAAGGGCGAGATCGAGAAGTACGCCTCCTGGCTGACCCGGGTGGCATAGGCCGCAGATGAGTACGAACGACGTCGAGTACCGCTTGCCGAGGACGGTCACGCCGTCCCGGTACGAGCTCACCCTCGAACCGGACCTGGACGCTGGCACGTTCGCAGGGTTCGAGGACGCGACCGTTCGGGTCCACGACCCCGTCGGCGAGGTCGTGCTGAACGCCCTCGAGCTGCAGATCGATGCGGGGTGGCTGGCGGACGGGGGCGGACGCCGCATCGATGTCCGCGAGGTTCACCTCGACGAGGAGGCCGAGCGTGCCCGGCTGGTGATGGCCGAGCCGGTCCACCCGGGCACCTGGACGCTGCACCTGGAGTTCCGGGGCGAGCTCAACGACAAGCTCCACGGGTTCTACAGGTCGGTCTACACCGACGATGCCGGCACCCACGTGATCGGCACCACGCACTTCGAGGCCACCGACGCGCGCCGGGCGTTCCCATGCTGGGACGAGCCCGACCTGAAGGCGGTGTTCGGCATCGCGCTGGTGGTCCAGGACGGGCTGGCCGCGCTCTCGAACGGCCCCGAGATAGCCCGCGAGCCGGCCGGCGACGGCAAGGTCCGCGTTCGGTTCGCCGACACGATGACCATGTCCACCTACCTCGTGGCCTTCGTGGTCGGACGGCTGGAGCTCACCGACCCCGTCGACGTGGACGGGGTGCCGCTCCGCATCGCACACGTACCGGGCAAGGGTCACCTCACGGACTTCGCCCTGGAGATCGGCGCCTTCTCGCTCCGCTTCTTCGCCGACTACTACGGGATCCCCTACCCGGACGCGAAGGTGGACTTCATCGCGCTCCCGGACTTCGGCGCAGGGGCCATGGAGAACCTCGGGTGCATCACGTACCGGGAGGCCCTCCTGCTGGTCGATCCGGCGCAGGCCACGCAACAGGAGCTTCTGAACATCGCGGACGTGGTGGCCCACGAGCTCGCGCACATGTGGTTCGGCGACCTCGTGACCATGCGATGGTGGAACGGCATCTGGCTGAACGAAGCGTTCGCTACGTTCATGGCGAACGTCACCGTGGACGCGTTCCGGCCTGAGTGGGAGCGATGGGCGTCGTTCCGGCGGTCGATCTCGGGTGCGCTGGAGATCGACGGCCTGCACAGCACCCGGCCGATCGAGTACCCGGTGCGCTCGCCCGACGACGCGTCGGACATGTTCGACACGCTCACGTACACGAAGGGTGCGGCCGTGCTCCGGATGCTCGAGCAGTACCTCGGCGCGGAGCGTTTCCGGAGCGGGATCCGCTCGTACCTGGCGCGGCACGCCTACGGGAACACCGAGACCGAGGACCTGTGGGACGCCATCGAGGAGGCCACGGGCGAGCCCGTCCGCCGGATCATGGACTCCTGGATCTGGCAGGGCGGCTATCCGGTGGTCATGGCCGGGCGCTCGGACCAAGCGCTGGCCCTCTCGCAGGAGCGCTTCCGCTACCTGGGCGGCGACGACGGCACGCGCTGGGAGGTGCCCCTCCTCGTGCGGTTCGGTTCCACGGGGGTCACGCCGACCCCCGTGCTCGTGCCCCACGGGGAGCTCGGCGACGGGGTCCTCACGGTGTCGTGGTGGGACCCGGGATCGGGCCCTCCGGAGGCCGTGGTGAACGCCGGCGGCTCCAGCTTCCTCCGGGTCCGCTACGAGGACGGGCTGCGCGAAGCGCTCATCGGCGCGATGCCGAGCGGGCTGTCGCCGATCGAGCGGTACGGCCTCATCGACGACGCGTGGGCGACCGTGGTGGCGGGTCTGTCCCCGGTCCGCGACTACCTCGGGTTGGTCCGGGGGTTCGGCGACGAGACCGACCTCCACGTGTGGCAGGCGATGATCCACGGCCTCGCGTGGCTGGACAGGTTCGCGGAGGGCGATCTGCGGGAACGGCTGCGCGGGCTCGTCCGGGAGCTGGTGGGACCCGCCGTGGAGCGGCTCGGCTGGGATCCGGCGCCGGACGAGCCGGACCTCACTCGCGCTCTCCGAGGGTCGCTCGCCGGCGCGCTGGCCGTGCTCGGCGACGACGCCCACGCCGTCGCCCGCCTTCGCAAGCTTGAGATGAGGGCGCGCGCCGGCGAACGTGTGGACGCGGCGCTGGCGTCGGCCGCCGTGGGCGTGGTTGCGGCGACGGGTGGGGCGGAGGAGTACGAGCCGTTCCTCGCGCACCGGGAGTCGGCGGCCACGCCGCAGGAGCAGCTTCGCTACCTGTACGCACTGCCGGACTTCCGCGATCCGGCGCTCATGGACCGGACCCTCGAGCTCGCCATGACCGATGCGATCAGGACCCAGAACGCGCCGTTCGTGCTGGCCCGGGCCATCGCGAACCGCGACCTGGGCGAGCGGGCCTGGCGCTTCGTCCGCGAGCGGTGGGACCAGATCGGCCGCCGGTTCCCGCAGAACACGATCATCTACGTGGCTGACCCCGTCCGGCTGCTCACCACGGCCGAGCTCGAGGCCGAGGTCCAGACGTTCTTCGCGGAGCACGACATCCCGCAGGCCCGCAAGATGCTCCAGCAGGTGCTCGAGCGCCAGCGGGTGAACGCG
>DASWAT010000154.1:0-14893 GCA_036390995.1 Actinomycetota bacterium
AAGAGGACGGTCGCGACCTTGTACGCGGTCGCGGCCACGATCAGAACGCCGAACCCCTGCTTCATGCGCCTGTCCGGCACGTACAAGCTCGTGATCCTGGCTCCGGCGAAGGACCCGATCGCTCCCGCCACGAGGAGCGCCACGGTGAGGCCCCCGTTGAAGTGGGCCGACGACAGGTGCGGGATGAGCGCTGAGAACGACGGCGGGGTCACTGCGAACGCGTTGATCGCCGCGGCACGCTTGGTCTCGAACCCGACGAGGATCAGCGTCGGCATCAGCAGGAATCCCGGTCCGACCCCCAGCAGGCCGCTCAGCACCGAGATCGGGGCGGCGAGGTAGAGTGCCAGCCGGAAGTTCTCCCAGCCGGGCCGCTCCTTCACCGGCCGGAACAACCGGTAGGCGAGGTAGGCCACGGAGCTGAGGTACACCACCCAGATGGCCTGCGCGGGGACGACCTGTGCCATCCACGATCCGAGTGGCGCGAACGTCGTCGTGACCGCCGCAAGAGCGAGGGCCTTGCGCCACTCGATCAGCCCGCTCCTCGCGAACCCGAAGGCCGCGAAGCCGGCCGTGATCCCGTTCAGCAGGAGGCTGAGAGGCTGGACCTCATGCACGAGGTCGGACATGAACAGCGACAGGAACGGAACCGCGGCGAACGCGACCCCGAGGCCGAGCATCCCCGAGACGACGGACAGGACGAGCAGCCCCCCGACGATGAGCAGGGTGGTGCTCACGGCCCGGCTCTCCTGCTGAGGAGTTCGCTCAGGAACTCCGCGAGGGTATGAGGGGTCGGGACGTTGCCCTCCATCACCAGCTTCTCGTCGACGACGAGCGCCGGCGAGCCGATGATCCGGCGGGCGAGCATCTCGGTGATGTCCTCGACCTTGACGACCTCGGCATCGAGGCCGAGCTCGTCCACCGCCATGAGGGTGTTCTCGTAGAGCGCCTGGCACCGGTAGCATCCCGGACCGAGGACCCGGATCTTGACGGTCACGGTCGCCTCCTTCAGAGCACGAGATCGAACAGGTAACCGACGAGGAGGATCCCCGCCGCCACGACGCCGATGAACGTCGCGATGAGCTTGGGTCTCAGGACGCGCCGGAGAAGGATCATCTCGGGCAGGGACAGGGCGACCACGGCCATCATGAAGGCGAGGAGCGTCCCCATCCCAAGGCCCTTTGCGTAGAGCGCCTCGACGAGCGGCAGCACGCCGGCGGCGTTCGAGTAGAGCGGCACTCCGATCAGCACCGCGAAGGGAACCGCGAAGGGGTTGCCGGGTCCTGCGTAGCGCTCGAAGAAGCTCTGGGGCACCCAGCCGTGGATGACGGCGCCGAGCCCGATCCCGACGAGGAGGAACGGGAGGACCTTCCGGATGATCTTCACGGTCTCGTCTCGCGCGAGCTGCGTCCGCTGCCGCCAGCTCGGTGCCGCCCAGCGCGTCGCCCTCGATCCGACCTTGACGTCGAACACGAACGGCTCCACCCACCGCTCGAGGCGAAGGCGTCCGAGCGTGAAGCCCGCCACGACCGCGATGGCCAACCCCGCGGACAGGTACAGCAGCGCGATCCTCCACCCGAACATCCCGTAGAGTAGGACGAGCGCGACCTCGTTCACGAGCGGGCTCGCGATGAGGAACGACAAGGTGACGCCGAGGGGCACACCGGCCGAGACGAAGCCGATGAACGCCGGCACCGCGCTGCACGAACAGAACGGCGTGACCACGCCGAGCCCCGCCGCCGCCACGTTCGCGAAGCCCTCGCGGCGTCCCCCGAGCAGCGTTCGGGTGCGCTCGATGCTCATGAACGAACGCGGGATGGTGACGATGTAGATGATGCCCGCGAGCAGCAGCAGGATCTTCGTCGTGTCGAAGACGAAGAAGCGGATCGTCTCGCCGAGCCGGGTCTCGGACGAGAGGCCTACGGTCCGGAACAAGAGCCAGTTCCAGAACGGTCCGTTCGCCCGGTACAGCGCAACCCAGAGCACTGCGGAAGCAGCGAGGGCGATCCACAGGCGCACGTCGCCTTCCGCGCGCTGGCGGATCACCCGGACGCTCATCGGACCCGACCTCCCGATCCGGACACGAGGTCCTCGAGCTCCTGCTGAAGAGCCTGGAGGCCGTCCGGCTCGATCGTGTACTCGATCCGGCGTCCTGTGCGCGCCCCGCTCACGAGTCCCGCTTCCCGCAGGATCCGAAGGTGGTAGGAGAGCAGGTTCTGAGCCAGGCCCAGCTGCGGAACGAGCTCGCACACGCACCGGGTGCCACGCGACAGTGCCGCCAGGATCGCCATCCGCGCCGGATCTCCCAGGGCGCTGAAGGCCCTAGCTGCTTCCGCGCTCGACCGAACAGCGTTCCTTGATAGGTTCATGGCGGCAGTCTGCCTGTGTGAGCGTGGGTCCGACCCGGGCGGAGGTCCCGCGGGTGGGAGGACCCTCGACCCTCAGAGTGGCCGGCCACGGCCGCTCGGAGGGCGGTGGGTCGCGGGGCGGATGAACGAGCTCGACGGGCGCGTGGCCCTTGGGCTCTCGCAGCCCGAAGTGCACGTATTACCGGATCGTGCCCGAGGCGCTCTCCGCGGTGGCGCCGCGCGATGATCCCCTCCTCAGAGAGGATCCGAAGCCGTGATCGCCCTGTCCACTCCCCACCGGACGTGCGTCACTTCGGATCCTGCCTCGGCAAGGGTCCGTCGGCGCCAAGAGATCGGTGTTGGGATGCGGTGACGAGCCCGGGCAGGCCCGGCGTCACGCCCAGGGCTTCCACCGCCCGACGGATGGACGGCACCGAGAGCTTGCCGCCGCTGGTCAGGATCTCGCCGTTCAGGAGCACCAGCGGCAGCTCGGCGTCGGGTGGCAAGGGCGGGCAGCCGGGATCGAACAGGTCGTAGTACTCGACCAGGACCGCGTCACCGTAGCGCCGGTGCAGCTGGCCCGCCACCCACTGCGACAGCTCCCGCCACGTGTCCTTCACCTCGGCGCCACAGGCCACCGGCGCCCCGACGATCGTCACGCGGACAGGCCTCACCACGGGCAGCAACCCGAACCGGCGCTCCGAGCGCAGCCGGAGGGTGGGGCACCCGGGCTCGCTCCGCTGCGTATCAAGAGACCGGCCGTCATGACCTGCTTCACCCGCCGGCCGTTGCACGTGGGACATGAAGGCTCCAGTCCCGCCTGTTTCTCGGCGAACGAGGCACGGACGTCGAATCGGTTCCCGCAGTCCTCGCAGCGGTAGGCGTACACGGGCACGGTGACTACGCGCCTCCCATGGTCAGCAGGTCGAGGGGGCGGCCGCCATCGCGGCGAAGTCCCAGCCCAGGAGCTCGCTGATGAGCTCGTTGATCTCGGGGAGGTAACCGATCGCCGTCTGTTGGGCTTCGGCGAATCCCGCGATCACCGGGTTGGACCACGCCTCTTGCTGCGTGGCGCGGACCCGATCGATGTCGGCCCGGGTCAGGGTTCCCTCCGCCTGTCGGCGCCGAAGGTCGGCGTCGGCCTCCGCCAAGTACTTCAGCATCCCGCGGGCTTGCTCGTCGGCGTCGAGCCGAGCCTTCGCTTCCCTGAAGGCAGCGACGGGCTCGGACCGCTCCAGCGATGCGCCGAGCGCCTCGGCCGCCGCACGGAGCGCGGGGGGAATGGTGGCTTGCGCGTCCATGTCGTCCTCCTCAACCACAGCAGCTCGGGTTGCAGGCCGCGGCGAAGCCGAAGCCGATCCTCTCGGAGAGCAGTTCGTCGATCGTCCTGGACAGCATCGCGAGCGACGTCTGGGCCTCGACGTACTCGGTCACGGAAGCCTCGGCCATCCAGGCCTGGCGGAGGCGCTCGAGCTCGGCGCGCTGCTCGGCGCTTGCCGCACCCAGCATCAACAGGGGTTGCAGTGAGCGCTGCTCCTCCTGGTAGGCGCGCAGCGCCTGCTGGGCGCGCTCGTCGTCACGGAAGCGGACGTAGGCGCGCTCGAAGGCTTTGAACTCGGGTGTCTCCGACAACGCCGCACCGAAGTCCCTCGCCGCGCGTTCCACCCCGGAACGCCAACCGGGCTCCTCGGCGACCACGGGGGAGACCGTCTCGCGGATCTGAGTCATGCCCTCACCACCTCCAAGCCGAGCATCTCCTCTCCGAGCTCGCCCAGGAGATCCAGCCCCTTCACCTCGTACGGGAGGAGCGGGATCTGCAGAACCGGCACCGGGAACCGCTCGCGCATCTCGCCCAGGTATCGCTCCTGCATGGCACGGCGAGCTTGTGCGAAGGGAGTGGTGGCCTGATCGGCGGGGATGACGAGGTTCGCGACGACCAGCCCCGGCTCGATCCCGATCGTGCGCAGCTCCTGCGCCATGCGGTGGGCCTCCAGGATCGGGGTGGACTCCGGGTACATCACGTACGCGAACGTGCTCCGCGTGGGATCTCGCATCATGTCGATGACGTCGGCGAAGTGCTGCTTGGCGACGTCGTCGGCGGCCGTGGTGTCCACCGAGGCGAAGACCTTCACGTCGAGCTGCTTGCTCCATTCCACCGGAAGCTCGAGGAGTCGGAGGGTGTGTCCGGTCGGGGCCGTGTCGAACACCACGACGTCCCAGTCCCCCTGAGAGGCGTGCTCGATGAACTTGTCGAACGCGGCGATCTCTTCGGTGCAGGGAGACTCGAGCTCCTCCGCCATGACCGCGATGGCCGATCCGGGGCGACCGCGTGCGCGCGCGTCCGCGAGGATGCGTGCCTTGTAGGCATCCGCCGTGGCCTTGGGGTCGATCTTCGCCGCCCACAGCCCCGGCGTCCCCTCGACCGGCGCGGCTTCGTCTCCGACCGGCGTGCCGAGCACATCGCCGAGGTGCGCGGCCGGGTCGGTGGTCAGGAGCAGCGTGCGATAGCCGTGTCGTGCGAGCCAAAGGGCTGTGACGCACGACGCCACGGTCTTGCCGACCCCGCCCTTGCCCGCGAAGAAGATCGTTCGCCTGGCTCCGTCCGGGACGAGCCGAGCCCGCACATCTGCGAGGCTCGTCAACTCGCCGTCCCTGCTCGCGGGCGTGAGGTCATTCTGGGTCACGGCGGGCTCGCCGTCGAAGTAGATCCGTGCGACCTCATGCAGCCGCGGCACGCCCTTGATCTCACCCGCCAGCAACGTCATGCGCTCGGATGGGTACGGCAGCTCGGCTTCGACCCTCCCGAGGTACCCCGCCTGCAGTTCGGCCCGATCGGCGAAAAGCGGGTCGCCGACGGCTTCGGGCGGGATGATCCCGTTCACGATCAGACGGTGGGTGCGGATGCCGAGCTTCTCGAGTTCGTCGATCGCCCGCCGGGTCTCACGGAGCGCGATCGCCTCGGGCTGGAGCACGAAGACGAACGTCGTGAGGCCCGGGTCGCGCAGACTGCGCAGCGCCCGCTTGTACTTGGCCTTGGCGTCCTGGATCGCCGCCGCCGGACCGATGCACGTCTGACCGCTTCCCTCGCTCGCGGCATCGATCGTCTGCGACCACTCCGCGGGTAGCTCGAGGAGGCGGATGGTGTGCCCGGTCGGGGCGGTGTCGAAGATGACCTGATCGAACGCCTGGCCGTCGCCCGGCGAAGGCTCCAGGAAGTCGGTGAAGCGGTCGAAGGCGGCGACCTCTGCGGTGCAAGGCCCACTCATCTGTTCTTCCATGACCTGGACCATCTGCTCGGGGAATGCTGCGCGGATCGGCGCCATGGCGTGGTCGATGTACTCCTCCGTCGCGCGGTCGGGGTCGATCTCCATGGCCCAGAGGCCTGGCACGCCCTCGATCGCCGTGATCTGGTGTCCGATGGGCTGCTCGAAGACGTCGGCCAGGTTGGATGCCGGATCGGTTGTGACGATCAGGGTGCGCCTTCCCTGCTCTGCGCTCCGGACTGCGGTGATGGCCGCCATGCTGGTCTTGCCGACCCCCCCCTTGCCCGAGAAGAACAGGAATCGACCATCCATCTGCTCAGCCATCACTGCCTCCGTTCAGTGCCGCCCGGACCTCGGACGGCGCCGGGTACGCGCCAGTCTTGATGACCCTGCTCCGCACGACGGTGATCGGCAGGGCGTCCATCTGCCGCTCGCGCACCAGCGTCATCACCTCGGCGTTGTGAAGGAACGCCTGCGGCTGGCTGGTCATCTGATAGCGCTCGACCCGGTGGCCGTCCGCTTGCAGATCGAGAACCATCTCGTCCACGTCGAGGAGCGTCTGATCGAGTGTGGGACCGCAGAGTCCGGTGGGGCAGCACATCGGCGGGTCGAAGATCTCGACATCGGGTTGCACCGCCGGGGCCTGAACGCCCGCGCCCGAGTCGTCGGGTTTCATCACCATCGTTCAACCTCCTAGAGGGGCGGATCCACGTGAACGGCGGGTCGGCGCTGGCGCGCACCTTGGCCCACAGGTCGCCCGGCGGGGTTGGATGCGCTTCGGGTCCAAGAGCCAGCCGAGCTCACCTCTCAGCTCTCGCAGCGCCGCGGGATCGATCGAGTAGTAGATCCACCGGGCGTCCAGCGGATCGTGCTCCGCTTGGACCAGGCCCGCCTCGCGAAGGACGCTCAGATGGTGCGACACGAGGTTCGGCGCCATGCCGAGCGCTTCCCCCAGGTCGCAGTTGCACTGAACGCCCTGCACGAGCATCTCGAACAGGAGCAGCCGGTTCGGCTCCGACAGTACCTTGAGCGACCGTGACAGGGACTGCAGGCGGCTCGCAGGCGCTGCGTCGATCTCGCGGGCAAGATGGTTCAACATCGATTGAAGCATATCAGGCCCCGTCCGCCTCGACGTCAGACGCCGGCATCAGAGCCCCCGGCCGCTCGTCCCTTGGATGAGGAGTCAGCCTCCATCATCATCACCCCCCACGGCGAGCCGGACGAGCTGGACGGTGAGCTCCTCGAGGCCCTTGGGACGGACGCGGTACTCGATCCGTCGTCCCCGTCGCGAACGCTCGACGAGTCCGACCTCGCGCAGGATCCGCAAGTGGTACGAGAGGAGGTTCGGCGCCATACCGAGCTTCGGGGCAAGCTCGCAGCCGCACGTCGTGCCGCGGTGAAGTTCAGACAGGATCGCGAGTCTCGCGGGATCGGCAAGGGCGCCGAACCCCGGGGCTGCGGTGGACGATGACCCGTCCGACGTTTCAGCCTTCTTTGGGGGGTTCATATCACCGAGTCTGGCGCCCGGAGAACCCCTCGGGGGCGGTCGAACGGCCCGCCTTGTCCAGGACCGCTGGCCAGAAGTCCCGTCCAGGGGGAGCCGGGCGCCCGCATCCCGCCGGACGGTCGCAAGGGAAGATGAGGGAGCGGGACGGCAACATCCAAGAGATGCTGGAGGATGGACGTGGATCCATGGGTCGTGCCGGCGCTCGTGGCCCTGGTCGTCTGGTCGGTGCAGCGTGTGTTCACGAAGGCGGCGCTCTCGACGCTTTCAACCCCGCAGTTCTACCTTCTCTCGGCCAGCCTCTCGCTTCCGGTCTACCTCCCGATGCTGTTCCTCGATCCACCGCGCGCGGCGGCCTTCGTCCCCGCGCTGGGCGTATCGGCGTTCATGGCCGTGGCGTTCGGCGTGACGACCGAGGCGCTGCGGCGGGGACCCTTGGGGAGGGTCTCTCCGATCACCGGCGTGGCGCCCGCCCTTACCGCAGTCCTGGCGGTGATGCTCCTGCACGAGCAGGCGCCGCCGCTCCGACTCCTCGGGATCACGCTGGCGATCGGCGCCGTCGTCCTACTCGGGTATCGGTGCACGTGTGAAGCCACGAAGAGGGGCTGGCTGAGTCTGACGATCGCCGCGCTCCTGCTCCAGGGGTTGGGCGCGTTCCTGGCCAAGGCGGTCGTCACGCCGTTCGGGCCCTCGGCTTTGCTGGTCACGAGCGCCGGCGTGCAGATGGGGGTTGGCTCGGTGCTCCTTCGCCGGTCGGGCGGGACGTTCCCGCGTCCGACGACGCCACTGCTGCGCTGGACCTTCCTCGTCCTGGTCCTGGCGGCGCTCGCCACGATCGGGTACCTGTGGGCGCTCTCGGTCGGTCCGGCTTCGGCCGTCGTCCCGCTCGTCGCGACGAGCCCCGCCCTGGCAGGTGTGGTCGGCGCCATCGTCCTCAAGGAGCCCCGCTCTCGGATGCAGTACTGGGGCATCGGGCTGGGGATGTTCGCGGCGGCCCTGCTCGCCCTCGGCTAAGCCTCCGGACCCGCGCCGGCCGCGTGCTCGTCGCACTCGAGCTCGAGTGTGGCGTGCGCGATCCCGAACCGCTCGGCCAGCATCGCCTTCAACGCCTCGCCCCGGCGCTGCGCGTCGGCCACGGTCGGCTCGCCGGCGAGCACCACGTGCGCCGACAGCGCGGGGACGTCGGAAGCGAGGCTCCACAGGTGTAGGTGGTGCACGTCAACGACGTCGACCGTGTTGAGGAGGGCGAGCTCCACCTCCCCGGCGTCCAGCCCACGGGGCGCGCCCTCCATCAACACGTGCGTCGTCGTCCGGACCAGGCGGAACGCGGCCCACGCGACGAAGCCTGCGGTCGCGAGCGACGCGACCGGATCGGCCCGCCGCAGTCCCCACCCGAGGATCAGCACCGCGGCGATGATCGCCGCGAACGAGCCCGCCGCGTCGGTCGCGAGGTGCAGGTAGGCGCCCTGCATGTTGAGGCTCTTCCCCGCAGCCCTGGCGAGGATCAGTGAGCTTCCCGCGTTCACCAGCAGCGCGACGGTGGCCACGAAGAGCATGCCGGTCGCCTCCACGGGCCCGGGATCGGCCAGGCGGTGGACCGCCTCCAGCACGATCCACACCATCACCCCGACGAGCAGCAGCGTGTTCACCTGCGCGGCCAGCACCTCGGCGCGCTCGAACCCGAACGTGTGTTTGGCGGTCGGCTCTCGCCGGGCGAGGTGCAGGGCGGCCACGGACACCGCGAGCGCCGAGACGTCGGTTAGCAGGTGACCGGCGTCGGCCAGGAGCGCCAGCGACCCGAAGACGATCCCACCGACGGCCTCTGCGATGAGCAGCGCCGCGTTCGCGCCCAGCGCCGCCCAGAGCGCCCGCCGCTCACGGGCCCCTCGGCCGGCGGGCCGGTGCTCGTTGGCATGCGAAGCCACTGGGTTCGCCCCTATGGGCGACCGGTCCGGTGGGGGAGACATCACCCTAGGCCCCGGTCGCCAGGTCCCACACGATCTTGGCGGCCACGACCCAGAGCACCACGGCGATGAGCCGCTTCAGCTGAAGGTTCGAGACCTTGGAGGTCATCAGGCGCGAGCCGAGGAGGGACCCTCCGGCCGCCGCCACAGCGCTCACACCGACGAGGATCCCATCGAGGTGGCTCACGGCGATGCGACCGAGGAACCCCGAGAGCGAGGAGAACACGACCGCGAGCCCCGTCGTCCCCGCGGCCACCTTGGCCTCCAGGCCCGCCCCGTTCAGCGCCGGCAGGATGATGTTTCCTCCGCCCACCCCGAGCAGCCCGCCGAGGAAGCCGGCCAGGCCCCCGACGCCCGTGCCCACGACCACCTCGGTTCGCCGGCCGCGTGCCCTCGCGTTCTCGCTGCGGCGGTAGAAGAGCATCATGCCCCCGGCGAAGACCAGGAACGCCGCGAACAGCCCCAGCAGGATGTGGGTATCGACGTGTGGCGAGAGTCGGGCGCCGAAGGGCGCGAGCACCACGGCGGCGAGGGTGATGGGGACCCCGAGCGCGAGGTTCACGAGATGGGCCCTCCAGTAGGTCGCGCTCGCGAAGGCCAAGCTCACGACGTTCAGCAGCAGCGCCGTCGACGTGGCGACGTCCAGTGGCACGCCGAGCCAGTAGAAGATCGGCACGAACAGGAACGCGGCGCCGAGCCCGGCCATCGCTAGGACGCCGGAGAGCACGAAGACGATCGCCGCGATCGCGACGTAGAGCATCCGTTCCTGCCTCTCGTGAGCTCAGGCCACGTACCCCGAGCAGTCCAAGCACAGCTGCTCGCCGTTCGCGATGCGGAAGTAGGGCTCCGCGACGAGCTCGCCGCACTTCGAGCAGACGGCGAAGCGAACGACCTCCTCGACCTTGCGCCAGCCGGCGGGCTCGACGGAGCCGATCGTGATGATCTCGTCCTCGGGCGCGTCCCAGATCAGGTTCACGAGCTCCCACTGCTCCGCTTCGGGGATGTCGTTCGCCGGGATCCCGGCCGAGCGCTTCTGCATGAACGCCGAGGACTTGATCTTGGGCTGCAGCGTCGGCCTGTACGAGACGCGCACCTTGCGATCGGTCGCGGTGTCGATCAGGGTGACGGCGAGCTTGCCGCGGTGCGACTTCTCGATGTTCCCCTTGCCGAACGTGCACTGGGTGCTGTGCTGGATACCGTCGGCGAAGCACATCGCTCCGTGGTGCTCGCCGATCTCCACGATCGCGTGCAGCGCCTTGCCTCCGCTCGGCTCGACGCCGAGCGCACGGAGGGCGGCCGCCCCCGCCCGGGCGCCGACGGTGCTCGCCCAGCACCGATGCCCATGGAAGGTGAACAGACCCTCCAGCGATCCGCGGTCTTCCATCGTCCTCTCCCTTCTCACGAGACGACCCTGTCTGATCAAGGATCTTTGATAACTACGACCGCAGTCTCGCGCTGCGGGTGGGCGTGTGGTGGGGCCGAGTGGCCCTGGGCATCCGGGCCGGAGGGCGCCCCGCGGAACCGTCAAGGCGTTGGAAGGTTCGGGGGCGGTTGAACGTTGCTGCGAAGAGCGACTCGGGAGTGGACCGAGGAGGGGGGAACCGGGGGTCCTGCCCGGAACCCGAGTCCCACGGCCGTTCGCCGGGTGGACGCGGCTCGTTCACCGCGCGTTCCCCGAGCGGCGATAGGTTGCGCCCGAGTCCGAAGGGGGGCGGTGACATGGAACACCCGGTGGACGATCCGCGCTACGTCGGTGCTGTCGAACGGCTCTCCACGGAGTTCACCGGGCTCTACTCGCGCGAGACGGTTGCGCGGAGCCTCGCGGAGTCGATGCAGCTCCTGGGAGACGCGACCGTGACGACCTATCTCCCGGTGCTGGCCGAGCGGTTCGCCCGGGAGCGACTGAAGGCCGTGGCACAATCGGAGGGACGGATGACGAAGGAGATCCCGGAAGTCCTGTTCGTATGCGTGCACAACGCGGGCCGGAGCCAGATGGCCGCCGCGCTGCTCGACCATCGCGCCCAAGGCCGGGTCCACGTTCGATCCGCGGGGAGCACTCCGGCGGACCAGGTGAACCCCGCGGTCGTGCGGGCCATGGAGGAGCTCGGCCTGGATCTCTCTAGGGAGTTCCCCAAGCCCCTTACCGACGAGTACGTCCGGGCCGCCGACGTCGTGGTCACGATGGGTTGCGGCGACGCCTGCCCCGTCTACCCGGGCAAGCGCTACCTCGACTGGGACCTCACCGACCCCGCGGGCAAGAGCCTCGAAGAGGTTCGACCGATCCGCGACGAGATCGACCGCCGCATCACCCAGTTGCTGGAGGAGCTCGTCCTCACCGAACGGTGACGTGTTCCTCCTGGACCAGGTTGTTGGCCATGCCCTGGAGGTTCCACGGTTGGTCGACGGGCTGGACGTTCCCGTCGGCGTCCGTGGCTCGGCACGACAGGGCGTGCTCGCCGGCGACTGCGTCCCACTCGAAGGTCCATCTGCGCCACGCCCATTCGCCGAGGGGCTCGTGGAGCTTGGCCTCGGACCACTCGCCGTCGACACCCACTTCCACGCGAACGACCGCGGCGGTGCCGCACCACGCGCGCCCGGTGAGGGCGACCGGACCGGCGTCGACCAGGCGCTGCCGGGTGAAGAAATCGGGGATACCCGGCGGGACCATCAACGCCCGAACGCGCATCCGAGTCACGGGTTCGCCGGGGTCGTCCTCGGTCTGCTGGAACCGATAGGAGCCGACGTGCTGGTAGCCCTCGAACGGCTCGGTGACGGCCTCGATGCGCGTGAGCCACTTCACGCTGGTCATCCCGTACCACCCGGGCACGATCAGCCGGAGCGGGAAGCCGTGCTGGGGCTCGAGCGGGCGGCCGTTCATCTCGTAGACGAGCAGGACCTCCTCGCGCACGGCCTCCGAGACCGACAGCGCTCGCTGGTAGTCCTGCTCGATCTCGCCCTGGATCCCGCGGTCCCCGCCGGTGAAGACGATGTCGACCGTGTCCGGCCTGACCCCGGCCTCCGCCAGCACGCCGGCGAGCGGCGTCCCCGTCCACTCGGCCGTGCCGATCGCCTCCAACAGCCACGGCTGGCTGATGGGGCGCGGGTCCAGTCGGGCCCGGCCGTTGCCGGCGCATTCGAGCGTCACCGGGATCGTGCGAGCCGGGAGGGCCCGGATCTGCTCCATCGTGAGCTCGAACGGCCGGTCGACGTTGCCGTCGATGGCCAGCCGGTGCCGCGCGTCGTCCAGGTCCGGGACGTCGAAGTGGACCAGGAGGTAGTGCATGCCCACCGGCGTGACGTCGTATCGGAGGGCCTCGAGCGGCATCCCGCGATTGCGCGTGGCGAGCTGCAGCTCCTCGTAGGAGATGCCCCGCTCAGGTGCTCCGACATCGGTCATGCCCGCGAGTCTGACACGGGATGCCCGACGCGGTCGAGCCGCTCGAGCGCTCTCCAGGTCACTCGGTCTCGTACTTGAACGAGATGTTGACCCTGGCCCGGTAGTGGGTGACTCGCCCGTCCGCGATGGTCATGTCCAGCCGTTCGACCTCGCCGACCCGCAGGTCCCGAAGTGAGCGGGCCGCGGTCTCCACCGCGTGCCTGGCTGCGTCCTCCCACGATTCGGTGCTGGTCCCGATCACCTGGGTGACCCGGTAGATGCTGTTGGTCATGTTCGCCTCCTCCTGTCGCTTCCCGGTGATTCTCGCGCGACGGGCGTCCGCGCACCAATCGGGCGCCGGGCGCGTGCCTCGGCCCCGGTTGCGCATCCACGATGGCGGTGCGAACCTCGTTCCGGCGCAACCGGAGGAGGCGACGATGACGCTCCTGGTGAGCAGCGAGAGCATCCGCGACGGGGGGTCGATCCCCGAGCGGTTCGCCGTGGCGACCCCCACGCCCGACGGGAAGGCGGAGATGGCGGGAACGGACGTGAGCCCGCACCTCGCCTGGACGGGTGAACCCGAGGGCACGCGTTCGTTCGCGATCTCCGTGGTGGACCCCGACGTCCCCGCCGACACGTCGCGGATGGAGGTCGAGGGGATCGTGCTCGGGACCGACGAGCCGCGCGTGGACTTCGCCCATTGGCTGATCGCCGACGTCCCCGCGAGCGTCCACGAGATCGGCGAAGGCGCCGACTCGGACGGCTTCGTGGCTCACGGGAAGCGGCCGGGACCGGCGGGCTTCGGTGGGATCACCGGACAGAACGGGTTCACGGGACTCTTCGCCGGCAACGCCGACCTGGAGGGGACATACGGCGGATGGGACGGGCCCTTCCCCCCGTGGAACGACGAGGTGGTGCACCGGTACGTCCTCGCCGTGTACGCGATGAACGTTCCCTCGCTCGGGCTCGAGCCCGGGTTCACCCTCGAGGACTTCGGGCGGGCCATGGAAGGGCACGTCCTGGACTCCGGTGGACTCGTGGCCACCTACACGCTGAATCCCCGACTGCGCTGAGCCCGGGCGGCCACCCGGCGCGCGGCACGTCAGGCGCCTACCAGCTGGGACCGCAGCCCCCGGCGGAGCCACCGCCGATACCGAGCCACCGACCACCCTTGCTCGGTCACCAGGAACCGATACGTGGACGGGTGCCCGAGGGTCCAGATCATCGCGGCGGCCTCGTGGACGGAGAGGGTCGGAGACGCGCCGCGCTTGGCCGCAAGGAGACGGGCCGCCAGCTCGTAGTTGCGGAGGCGCCGAGCGTCTCGCTCGCGCCGGAGCTGCGCCACGTCGGGATCCACGGCCGACGCCGCCGCGATCACGTCCCAGAGCGGAGCCACCCGAGGCTGGACCTCCGCGAACCAGTCGGCGAGCAGGGCGACGACCTCATCGGCATCCCGCGCCCGGTCGGTCCTGTCTCGCATGAAGTCGGGCACGGGCGTCGGTGCCTCGGGCCCCGAGGCGGTGCGATCGAGGACGCGGGACAGGACGTCCGCCTTCGAGCCCACCGAGTTGTAGATGGTTTGCACCGCCACCCCGGCCTCCTCCGCGATGGATTCGATCGTGGTCGCGACGTAGCCCCGCTCCATGAACAGCCGATCCGCGGTCTCCACGATCAGGGCCTGCGTGGCCTCGGCCGCGATCTCGCGCCGCGTCTTCCTCACCGGGGTGTTGACGGTCTCTACCACATGAGTAGTATATCCATCCAGTCACTGGAATCCAGTTCCAGAACCTGGGCAACGGACGAGGAGCGATGGACGTGGCCGACCGGTACGACGCGGTGGTGATCGGTGGAGGTCAGGCGGGCTTGGCCGCCGGCTATCACCTGCGCCAGCAGGGACTGGACTTCTCGATCCTCGACGGGGACCCACAAGTGGGAGACGTGTGGCGGCGGCGGTGGGACTCGCTGCGGTTGTTCACACCGGCCGCGTACGACGGGCTGCCGGGGATGCCGTTCCCGGCGCCCGCCGACGCGTTCCCGACGAAGGACGACATGGCCGACTACCTGCAGACGTACGCGCGCACATCCGACCTGCCGGTGCGATCGGCGACCCACGCAGACGAGCTGGTCCGGGAGGACGATCGCTACGTCCTCACGGCCGGGCCGGACCGTTTCGAGGCCCGCCACGTGATCGTGGCCACGGGCGGGCATCAGACCCCGAGGATCCCGGGCTTCGACGCAGAGCTCGACCCGAGCGTGCACCGGCTGCACGCCGCTGTCTACCGGAACCCCTCGCAGCTGGCCGACGGCGACGTCCTGGTGGTCGGCGCCGGGAACTCGGGCGCCGAGATCGCGATGGAGGCGGCGGCGGCCGGTCATCGCACCACGTTGGCGGGTCGCTCCACGGGGCACATCCCCGGGCTCGTGTACGCACGGAACGGCCG
>DASWAT010000155.1:0-29227 GCA_036390995.1 Actinomycetota bacterium
GGCCCCCTAGCCCAATCAGTGCTCTACCTCCGATGCTGAACGTCCGAGGCTGCCCCTAAAGGCATTTCGGGGAGAACCAGCTATCACCGGGTTTGATTGGCCTTTCACCCCTAACCACAGGTCATCCCCCAGGTTTTCAACCCTGGTGGGTTCGGCCCTCCACGAGGTCTTACCCCCGCTTCAGCCTGCCCATGGCTAGATCACCCGGCTTCGGGTCTAGGACGTGCGACTGTGCGCCCCATGCAGACTCGCTTTCGCTTCGGCTTCCCGAGAACGGTTAACCTTGCCGCACATCGCTAACTCGCCGGCTCATTCTTCAAAAGGCACGCCGTCACCCGGAACTGGTTGCCCAGCTCCAGGCTCCGACAGCTTGTAGGCTCACGGTTTCAGGTGCTATTTCACTCCCCTCCCGGGGTGCTTTTCACCTTTCCCTCACGGTACTAGTCCACTATCGGTCGCCAGGGAGTACTTAGCCTTAGAGGGTGGGCCCTCCAGATTCACACGGAATTCCACGGGCTCCGTGCTACTCGGGATCCCCGCAAGGAGACCAGTCGCGTTTCGGCTACAGGGCTATTACCTCCTGTGGCGGCCCGTTCCATGGCCTTCGCCTACGTGCTGGTTTTGTAACTCCTCGAGTCCGCCGGTGCAGACCCAAGCGGGTCCCACGACCCCGACACGGCAACGCCACCGGGCTATGACACCGCATCGGTTTAGGCTCTTCCCCGTTCGCTCGCCGCTACTTGGGGAGTCGCGGTTGCTTTCTTCTCCTCGCCCTACTGAGATGTTTCACTTCGGGCGGTTCCCCCCACAGGTCCTATGTGTTCAGACCTGGGTGACCGGGCATGACCCCGGCCGGGTTTCCCCATTCGGACACCTCCGGATCTCGGCCTTCTCGGCGGCTCCCCGGAGCTTTTCGCAGCCTGACGCGTCCTTCTTCGGCTCCTGGCGCCAAGGCATCCACCGTGAGCCCTTATTAACTTGGCAGATAGATGCTCGCGCTCGCTATCCAGTTCTCAAGGTGCTCGAGGGCTCGCACCCTCAAAGCTGAACAGTGTGCCCCGCCGGGCCGAAGCCTCTCGGATCCGCGTTCCGATCCCGCGAACGGGCGTACTTGCGGCCGATCGACGATCCGTGCCGACGGAGTAGTCAGTGCATCGACCTGGAGTCTCGGGAAGACCGGCACGAACGGCCGACCTTCCGGTGCCAAAGGCTCCTTAGAAAGGAGGTGATCCAGCCGCACCTTCCGGTACGGCTACCTTGTTACGACTTCACCCCAATCGCGAGCCCCACCTTCGACGGCTCCCTCCACAAGGGTTGGGCCACCGGCTTCGGGTGTTGCCCACTTTCGTGGTGTGACGGGCGGTGTGTACAAGGCCCGGGAACGTATTCACCGCAGCATTGCTGATCTGCGATTACTAGCGACTCCGACTTCACGGGGTCGGGTTGCAGACCCCGATCCGAACTGAGCGTGGCTTTTTGGGATTCGCTCCCCCTCACGGGATCGCAGCCCTTTGTACCACGCATTGTAGCATGTGTGCAGCCCTGGACATAAGGGGCATGATGACTTGACGTCATCCCCACCTTCCTCCGGTTTGGCACCGGCAGTCTCCCTAGAGTTCCCGGCTTTACCCGCTGGCAACTAAGGACAAGGGTTGCGCTCGTTGCGCCACTTAAGGCAACACCTCACGGCACGAGCTGACGACAGCCATGCACCACCTGTGCGGGCTCCGTAGAGCACCGGCTTTCACCGGCTTCACCCCGCATGTCAAGCCCAGGTAAGGTTCTTCGCGTCGCATCGAATTAAGCCACATGCTCCGCCGCTTGTGCGGGCCCCCGTCAATTCCTTTGAGTTTTAGCCTTGCGGCCGTACTCCCCAGGCGGGGCGCTTAATGCGTTAGCTTCGGCACGGAGGGGGTCGATATCCCCCCACACCTAGCGCCCAACGTTTACGGCTAGGACTACCAGGGTATCTAATCCTGTTCGCTCCCCTAGCTTTCGCGCCTGAGCGTCAGGACAGGCCCAGAGATCCGCCTTCGCCACCGGTGTTCCTCCTGATATCTGCGCATTTCACCGCTACACCAGGAATTCCGATCTCCCCTACCTGCCTCGAGCCACGCAGTATCGGACGCAGTCCCGGGGTTGAGCCAACCGGGATTTCACAACCGACTTGCATGGCCGCCTACGCGCGCTTTACGCCCAATGAATCCGGACAACGCTCGCTCCCTACGTCTTACCGCGGCTGCTGGCACGTAGTTAGCCGGAGCTTCTTCTGCAGGTACCGTCACTTTCGCTTCGTCCCTGCCGAAAGGGGTTTACAACCCGAGGGCCTTCATCCCCCACGCGGCGTCGCTGCGTCAGGCTTTCGCCCATTGCGCAAGATTCCCCACTGCTGCCTCCCGTAGGAGTCTGGGCCGTGTCTCAGTCCCAGTGTGGCTGGCCGTCCTCTCAGACCAGCTACCCGTCGTCGCCTTGGTGGGCCGTTACCCCGCCAACAAGCTGATAGGCCGCGGGCCCATCCCAGGCCGTCGGAGCTTTCCTCCCCGGACCATGTGATCCGGGGGGAGTATCCGGTATTAGCCCCGGTTTCCCGGGGTTATCCCAGAGCCTGGGGCAGGTTGCCCACGTGTTACTCACCCGTTCGCCGCTCTCCCCTCAGGTGGGTTACCCCACCCGAGGTTCCCGCTCGACTTGCATGTGTTAGGCGCGCCGCCAGCGTTCGTCCTGAGCCAGGATCAAACTCTCCGTAGAGAAACAACGTCCGGCCCGAAGGGCCGGCTTCGTTTCCGTTGGAGTTGGCCTTCGGGAAGGGCACCTTCCCTCGAGCCGGTGTTTGGATCCGGCCGGAACACGTCCGGACGTATCCGTACGAACCGTCTGCTGCCGAACGTGACGAATCACGTCCCCAGCTGACGGGGAACGCACTGACTTTTGGCACACTGTTCAGTTCTCAAGGTGCGCGCACGAACCACCCAGGTGGGATCCTGGGAGGGGTCCGCGCCAAGCGGCTCAATGGTAGCAGTCCTACCCCGCGCGTCAACCGGAGCGGATCCGCAGGCACGACCTCGGGACCGGGCCGATCAGCGCAGACGCACGAAACGCCGTCGGCCGACCTGCAGGACATGGCCGCGGAGGTTCTCTCCCGCGTACTCCGCGTCGGGATCGCCGACCGGCTCGCCATCCAGCCGAACGCCGCCCTGCTGGATCAGGCGCCTGGCTTCGCCCTTCGACGAGGCCAGGCCCAGGCCCCAGAGCACTCGGGGGAGCCAGTACAAGCCGCCCGCTCCCCGGGTCCAATCGGCCGGCAGCTCCTGCTCCTCCACGTCCTCGGGGATCTCTCGATCCCGGTGCACCAGATCGAAACGCGCCTCGGACTCCTTCCCCGAGCCCACGCCGTGATAGAGGTCGACGATCTCCCGGGCCAGCCGGCGCTTCTGCTCGTTCGGATGAAAGCGGCCATCCGCAAGGCCGGCCTCGATCTCGGCGACCTCCTCGGGCCCCAGATCCGTGCACAGCCGGAGGTACTTCGCGATGAGCTCGTCCGGGATGCTCATGAGCTTGCCGAACATCTCGTCGGGCGGTTCCGTCAGGCCGACGGAGTTGTCGTAGGACTTCGACATCTTGCGAACCCCGTCCGTGCCCTCCAGGAGCGGCATGGTGAACACCACCTGCGGCTCGTGCCCGTGGGCTCGCTGGATCTCCCGGCCCACGAGCAGGTTGAACGTCTGGTCCGTGCCCCCCATCTCCACGTCGGCCCGCACCGCCACGCTGTCCATCGCCTGCATCAGGGGGTAGAGGAACTCGACCACGCTGATGGGGCGTCCGTCCCGGTAGCGCTGGCGGAAGTCGTCCCGCTCGAGCATCTGGGCCACGGTGGCGCGGGACGTGAGCTCGAGAACCTCCGCCATCGACAGCGACGCCAGCCACTCGGAGTTGTGCCGGACCTCGGCCCGGTCCATGTCGAGCACGAGCCCGGCCTGCTCGAGGTACGTCCGCGCGTTGGCCTCGATCTCCTCCTGGGAGAGGAACGGACGGGTCTCCGACTGGCCCGAGGGATCCCCGACCCGCCCGGTGAAGTCTCCGATGATGAGGACGACGGTGTGACCGAGTTCCTGGAACTGCCGGAGCTTCCGGAGCACCACCGCGTGTCCGAGGTGGAGATCGGGCCGGGAGGGGTCGATGCCGAGCTTGACACGCAGGGGCCTCCCCAGGTCGAGCTTCTGGCCCAGGCCGTCTTCGGGGATCACCTCGGCGGCGCCGGCCAGCAGTCGGTGAAGATCGGAGGAGGTCATCGGACAGGCGATGCTACCAGTGCGGATGCAGGGTCGTGGCTATGATGGCACGGCCATGAGCTTCCCCCGGCGATGGCTCGTCCTCGGCGTTTCCGTGCTGGCCCTGGTGGCCTCCTCCTGTCACCTGCCGAACCTCAATGAGGAGCGGGCCACGGCGCCCGCGCTCCCCCAGACGTCGTTCCTGTACGCGGCCGACGGCAGTCTCATCACCGCCCTGCACGCCGAGCAGAACCGCGTCATCGTCCCCTTCACGAAGATCCCCAAGGCCGCCCGCAACGCCGTGATCGCCATCGAGGACAAGCGCTTCTACGACCATCGGGGGGTGGATCTCAAGGCGCTCTTGCGCGCGGCGTACATCGACGCGACCTCCGGCAGGATCGTGGAGGGCGGCTCGACCATCACCCAGCAATACGTGAAGCAGGCGTACGTCGGGGACGAGCAAACCCTCTCGCGCAAGCTGAAGGAGGCCTACCTGGCCTGGCAGCTCGAGCAGAAGCTGACCAAGGACCAGATCATCACCAAGTACATGAACACCGTCTACTTCGGCAACGGCGCGTACGGGATCCAGGCGGCGGCGGAGACGTACTTCGACCGGCCGGCGTCCGAGCTCACCCTCAACCAGGCGGCGCTGCTGGCCGGTCTGATCGCCGCCCCGAACGACTACGATCCCGTGGCCCACCCCAAGGCCGGGCTGAGCAGGCGCAACGAGGTGCTGGCCAACATGTACGGGCTCGGGATGATCGGGGACGCCGCGTACCAGCGCGCCGCCGGGCACCCCGTGAGGCTGCACCTCCGGCAGAATGGGACGCAGCACTACCTCGCCCCGTACTTCGTGGACTACTTCAAGCAGTGGTTCCTATCGAACCCCAGGTTCGGCAAGACCGTCCAGGACCGGTACAACCTCCTGTTCGAGGGCGGGCTTCGGATACAGACCACCCTGGTGCCGAGGCTCCAGCAGGAGGCCGAGACGGCGGTGGGCTCGATCCTGCTCTACAAGAGCGACCCGTACGCGGCGCTGACCGCGATCGACCCACGGACCGGCTACATCAAGGCCATGGTCGGCGGGCGCGACTACTGGTCGCCGTCCGATCGCTACGCGCGCGTGAACCTGGCCACCGGCGGGACCACCGGGCGCCAGGCCGGTTCCGCCTTCAAGCCGTTCGCACTGGTTGCGGCGCTCGAGGACGGCCTGCCGCCGAGCACCCCGTTGAACGGCTCGTCGGCCAGCATCCCGCTCCAGGACGGCACGTACTGGAAGCCGGGCAATGCGGAGGGCTCCGGCTACGGCACGATCTCGCTGGAGACCGCCACGGTGAACTCCGTGAACGTCGCATACGCGAACCTCCTCGTGAAGATGGGTGACGGCGACGCGTACCTCGGGGCCCAGCAGCTGGTCCAGATGGCCAAGCGCATGGGGATCCGGTGCTGCACCCGCACCACGTCGCCCGACACCCCGTTGCAGGCCGTCCCCTCGGCCGTGCTCGGGACGAACGAGGTGAACACGCTGGAGATGGCCTCCGCCTACGGCACCCTCGCGTACGGCGGCCAGCACGTGCAGCCCACGCCGGTGATCCAGATCACGAAGGCGGACGGAGAGGTCCTCTACGAGGCCCATCCGAAGCCGAAGCAAGTGGTGCCGCCCGCCGTGATCACGGTGGCCGATGGGATCCTCCAGAAGGTCGTGCTGTACGGCACCGGCGCCGCCGCGAACATCGGGCGACCGCAGATCGGCAAGACCGGAACCGCCCAGAACTACAGCGACGCCTGGTTCGTAGGAGCCGTGCCCCAGCTCGTGACGGCCGTGTGGGCGGGCTTCCCTCAGGGGCAGATCTCGATGGCCTACCCGCGCGTCCGCATCTCGCGGGTCTACGGTGGCACCTGGCCCGCGCAGATCTGGCGCGCGTTCATGATCAACGCCACGAACCACCTCCCCGAGCGACCGTTCCCGTCCTCGGACGTCACGTACGTGACGGTTCGGGTCGACGTCACGCAGGGGTGCCTGGCCAACCCGTACACGCCGCCCGGCAACGTCCAGACGATCCAGTACATCGCCGGAACCGAGCCCCACAAGATCTGCAAGGAGCCGAGCTCGTACCAGTACCTCACGGTCCCCTCGGTGATCGGGCTCAAGGAGAGCCAGGCCGCCGCGGAGCTCCAGGCTGCCGGGTTCAACGTCCGGACCCAGTACCAGCCCTCCGACCAGGCGCCGGGAACCGTGATCGCCCAGAACCCCGCCGCGGGCGAGCAGGCTCAGCAGACCAGCACGGTCACCATCACCGTCGCCCAGAAGGCCTCCCCGTCGCCGAGCCCACAGAGCGCGGCCGTGCCCGACGTGGTCGGGATGAGCCAGGGGCAGGCGATCGCGGCGCTCCAGGGGGCCGGGTTCCAGGTGGCGGTGGTGAAGGATCAGCAGTGCAGCCCGTCGGATCCGAGTTGCGACTATCAGAAGGGCGTCGTGTGGTCCCAGGATCCGGCCGGCGGAACGCAGGCGCCGGTGGGTGCAACCGTCACGGTCATCGTGAACCCCTGAGACCGTCCAGGCCGGCGGGGCGTGCACGCGAGACGAAGGCATCGTCCTTCACGAAGAAGCGCCACCGCCGGTCCACCGCACTCCGGATCCCAACCCGGGTGCTTCGCCCAACGCGCGACCTGGCCACGGGATCGCCCTCGAGCAGCCACAGCACACCGCCCCGAACCAGATCCGTCCCGTTCTGCGTCAGGTCCAACCCGAGCGCCTCGCAGAGCCTCGCCGGGCCCGATGTCAGGAGCAGCGGAGCGTCCACGCCCCTCCGGCGAGCCATCTCCTGGAGGCCCTGGAGCGGCTCCGCGGCCCGCAGCAGCACCGCGCTCCCCTCGCCCTCGGCCCCCGTCACGACGTTCGCACAGAAGTGCATGCCGTAGGTGAAGTACACGTACAGGAACCCGGGGGGGCCGAACATCACCTCGGTCCTGGCCGTCCGGCCCCGGTACGAATGGCTGGCCGGATCGTCTTGCCGGTACGCCTCGGTCTCGACGATCCGAGCGACCAGCAGCGGGCCGTCGGGCGATCGCCGGACCAGGTGCCGTCCCAACAGCTCGGGGCCCACCTCGACCGAGGGTCGCCCGTAGAAGGCACGAGGGAGCCGCCGCCCGGACGCCACCGTCAGGCGCCACGGCCCTTCTGCAGGTGCCGGCGGAGCTTCGCGAGCGGCCACGCGTTGATCACGTCGTCCTTCGTGAGCCAGCCGCGCTGGGCGGTGGCCACGCCGAACCGGATCGCGCCCAGATGGATGGTGGCGTGCGAGTCGGTGTTCACGGCGAACTTCGCCCCGTGGCGCTTGGCCCACGAGATGTGCTCGTCCTTCAGGTCCAAGCGGTCGGGGAAGGAGTTGACCTCGAGCGCCGTGCCTGTGCGGGCCGCCGCCCTGAAGACCGCTTCTTCGTCGAACTCGATGGGCGGCCGACGCCCGATCAGCCGCGCCGTGGGGTGACCGATCACGTGCACGTACGGGTTCTCCATCGCGCGGACGATCCGGCGGGTCATGTCGTCCTTCGACTGGTTGAAGTGCGAGTGGACGGACGCCACGAGCACATCGAATCCCGACAGGAACTCCTCCGGCCAGTCCACGCCCCCATCGGGGTCGATGTTCAGCTCCGACCCGTGCAGGAGCGTCATCTTCGGGTACTTCTCCTGCAGCTTCCGGAGCTGCTCCCGCTGGGCGAGGATCTTGTCGTCGGTCATCCGCTGCATGGCGAGGTTCGGCGCGTGATCGGTGACCGCGTAGTACGCGTACTTCAACCGCACGGCGGCCTCGAGCATCTCCTCCAGGGAGGCCAGCCCATCGGTGAGGTTCGTGTGGGTGTGCAGGTCACCCCGGAGCTGCTTCCGCTCCAGGACGGCCGGGAGCTCGTCGGCGAGGGCGGCCTCGATCTCGCCCCGGTCCTCTCGGAGCGTCGGCGGGATGTACGGCAATCCGAGGTGCTCGTAGACCTCTTCCTCCGTCTCGGCCACGATCCGCTTTCCGGTCTTCACCAGGAAGAGCCCGTACTCGTTCAGACGCAGGCCCTTCCGGATCGCCATCTCGCGCAGGCGGATGTTGTGGGCCTTGGACCCCGTGAAGTAGATGAGGGCGGCACCCCACGTATCGAGCGGGATCACCCGCAGGTCGACCTGAAGGCCCCCCTTCGTCACCACCGAGGACTTCGTCTCGCCGCTCGCCAGCACACGGTCGACGACCGGCAGCGAGACGAACCGCTCCATGATCGGCCGGGGCTCGGGGCTGGCCACGAGCAGATCGACGTCGCCGATCGTCTCCCGCATGCGGCGGAGGGACCCCGCGAAGGTGGCTCGCCGCACCTGCTTGAGCTCGGCGAACTCGCTGAGCAGGTCCTCTGCCAGGTCGAGCGCCACGTTGATCTGGACCCGCCCGCCCGATGCGTGGAGCTGCTGGATCCCCCGCAGGATGTTCTCCTCGGTCTTGGCTCCGAACCCCTTGATGCCCTCCAGGCGATGCGTATCGAGCGCGTCGAGCAGCTGGTCGACCGCGGTGATGCCGAGCTCCTCGTACAGCACCATGGCCCTCTTTGGCCCCAGGCCGGGGACGGACATCAGCTGACGGACGCCGGCGGGGATCTGCGCCCTGAGCTCCTCGAGCGCCGCGATGGTTCCGGTTGTCAGGTACTCGTGGATCTTCTCGCCGATCGACTTGCCGACGTTCGGGATCGCCAGGATCGCTTTCAGGTCCAGGCCGCTGACGTCGGCGTGGTACCCGCCCACGGCGCGCGCGGCCTTCTCGTAGGCGCGCGGCTTGAAGGCGTCTTCGGAGAGGATGGAAAGCAGGTCGGCGTATTCGAGGAGGATCGTCTCGACCGCCTCGTTCGCTCGCGGCACGATGCGCCTCCCTTCCCCGGGCGGCTCAGGCCAGACCGAGGAGCCAGAGCAGCAGCGCCTTCTGGGTGTGCAGCCGGTTCTCCGCCTGCTCCCACACGGCCGAGTTCGGGCCATCGATCACCTCGTCGGTGATCTCCTGTCCCCGATGCGCGGGCAAACAGTGCAGGACCGTGACGTCGTCCTTCGCAAGCTCGACGAGCCGCTCGTTCAACTGGTACGCGGGGAAGACCAGGGCCCGGGCCTCCGCTTCGTCCTCCTGGCCCATGCTGGCCCACACGTCCGTGTAGAGCACATCCGCATCGCGGCATGCCTCTGCCGGGTCGCTCAGTATCTGCACCGAGCCGCCCGTGGCCGCCGCGATCTCGCGGGCCCGGTGGACCACCTGCGGGATCGGCTCGAAGCCGGGCGGGGTGGCCGCCCGGATGTGCATGGCCGCCTTCGCGCACGCTAGGAGCAGTGAGTGGGTGACGTTGTTGCCGTCCCCCAGGTACACCAGGGTCCTTCCGGCGGGTCCGCCTTTCGTCTCCCGGACGGTGAGCAGGTCTGCGAGGGCCTGGCATGGGTGCTCGAAGTCCGAGAGCGCGTTGATCACGGGCACCGTGGCGGCACCGGCCAGCACTTCGAGCCTCTCCTGCTCGAAGGTTCGGAGCACGATCGCGTCGACGTACCGCGACAGGACGCGGCCCGTGTCCTCGATCGTCTCCCCGCGTCCCAGCTGGAGCTCGGCGGAGGACAGCGGGACCGGATGACCGCCGGCCGACGAGATCGCGACCTCGAACGACACCCGGGTCCGGGTCGAGGGCTTCTCGAAGACCATCCCGATGGCCTTGCCGCGCAGTCGATCCGCGTAGTCGTCCGGGGTGGCCTTCACCTTCGCCGACAGGTCCAGGAGCTGGCTGAGCTCCTCGGGCGTGAGGTCGTCGATCGAGAGGAAGTCGCGCGCCATCGGGAGCAGTCTATCCCGCCGCCAGACACCTCGGTCTACCGTCGGCCGCGCGGAGCAGGCGCCTGCCTGACCCCGATGCCTCCCGGCCGTCCGGACGCCTCCATGGGGCGAACACCAGATGTGATGGGAGACACGCCCACCCGCACCGGGAACGACGAAGCGTTCGCTCGCCGCGCCTGGCGCTGGATGATCGGCCGGCCGCTCACCACCGCCGAGACCGAGCAAGTTGGTCCGTGCAGGCATTCAGCGGTTGTGGGCACCGAAGC
This sequence comes from Actinomycetota bacterium, assembly GCA_036390995.1. Classification (GTDB taxonomy): domain Bacteria; phylum Actinomycetota; class UBA4738; order UBA4738; family HRBIN12; genus DASQQQ01. The sequence goes on from DASWAT010000155.1 coordinate 10,372, forward strand.
GCATCGTCTGTGTGGGTCGCAGCAACCCCATGACGTGCCTGATCGACCCTGGAAGGAAGAGTGAGCACCGTGGTCGCATCGGCCGCGGTCACCGCTTGAGCCGAGCTCCGACGTCCGGCGAATAGCCAGGGACGATGGATGCCTCGGTGGCCCCCGTGTCGGCCGCGACAAAGCCCCTCCTCGAGCGGAGGAGCGGTGTCGAGCGGGGTCTCGGCCTGGCGTTCCCGTCGCTGCTCGTGGCCTACGCCGGGTTCGGTCTGTTCATGGTGGCCCGCACGGTGTTGAGGGACTCCGCCCCGCGGGCGGCCGTGGGACAGAGCGCACCCTACGGCTACAGCTGGGTGGTCGTGGCGCTGTTCGTCCCCTACGCCCTCACGCTGGTCGCGTGGCGGGTGCGCGGATGCCCGCTCTCGCTCCCCAGGCTCCTCGCCGTGGTAGTGATGGTGTGGACGCCGCTGGTCCTGGCCCGGCCCCTGCAGTCCCACGACGTCTACCAATACGTCTTCTACGCGAGGATGCAGATCGTCCACGGCGCGAACCCCTACGTCACGCCGCCCACGGCCCTAGGGGGTGATTCCTGGCGGCGGGCGGTGCCGTGGCCCGGGCAGGTCTCCGTGTACGGGCCGCTCTGGACCACGGCGGTGGCCGAGGTCGTCCGGCTGAGCATCGGGTCCCTGAGAGGCGCGGTCCTGGTGGTGAAGGCGTTCGCCGGGCTGCTAGGCGGCATCACGCTGTGGGGGCTGGTGGCGCTCTCGCGATCGGAGGTCGGCACGGCCCCAAGGGCGGACCCGCGGCCGGCGGTGGCCATCTTCGGGCTCAACCCGCTCGTCGCCGCGTCGGTCGCGCTCGGCGGGCATGCGGACATCGCGCTGGCCGCGGCTCTCGTGTGGGCGATCGTCTGGCAGAGCAGACGCCGTCCGCTGCTCGCCAGCACACTCCTTGGCGTCGGCGCGCTCGTGAAGCTGTACGGCGCGATCCCTCTCCTGGTGTTCCTCCTCGTCCGATGGAAGAGGGAAGGGTTCCGGGCCGTCATCGGGCCCTCCGTCCTGTGCTCGGTGCTCGCCGGGGTTGCCTACGCCCCCTACTGGGCAGGCTGGGCCACGGTTCGAGGCCTGCTCCACGTGGCGGGCTCCTCGAGCTCGTCGCTGGGAGGCGTCATCGAGCGATGGGCCATCGCCGGGCTCAGCGCCCTCGGCGTCGATCGGGCGGCGCCCCTTGCGGCGACGGCGGTGGGGTCGGCGGCCCTGCTCGCGATCGGGATCACGATCGCGGCTGGCGTCCGCCATGCATCCGAGCACGATGCGACGTGGCACACGTCGCTCGCGGCGCTCTCGATCTTCCTCGCGATGACGCCCTGGTTCCTCCCCTGGTACCTGGTGGCTCCCCTGGCGCTGGCGGCAGCCCTGTACCCAGGCGACACCCTGTCGGGACCGATGGTTGCCTTCAGCGGGTCGTGCATGGCCACCGTGGGGGGGTTGGGCGGCCTCCCGATGCTGCTCGCGCGGTACGGCCCGCCCGCGGCGGGCCTCGCCCTCACCCGGAGCGCAACTGGGCGCCGAACGCTCCGCGCAGGGCCTCTACGATACGGCCGACCGCGGCATCGGCTTCCTCGGCCGTGAGCGTCCGGTCGGCGGCCCGCAGGTCGACCGAGAAGGCCAGGCTCTTGGTGCCCTCGGCCAGCGGCGCCCCGACGTGGACGTCGAACAGGACGCATCCGCCGAGGAGCTCGCCGGCGGCCGCCTCGAGGGCCTCCTGTACGGCCCCGGCGGGGGTCGCGCCGTCCACCGCGAAGGCCAGGTCCCGGCGGACGGGCGGGAACCGGGGAACCTCCCGTACCGTGATGTCGGGCCGGGCGTGGGCGCGCAGCGCTTCGAGGTCGAGCTCGCCCAGCACCACCCGACCCGGCAGGTCCATCCGCCGGGCGACGGCTGGATGCAGCTCGCCCACGATGCCGACGGGCGCTCCCCCCACCGTCACCGACGCGGACCGGCCCGGATGCAGCGGCGCCCCGGCGTCCAGCCCGAGCGACCAGTCCCGGACGCCGAGGTCGGACATCAGGGCCTCGACCACGCCCTTGCCGTCGAAGACGTCGAACGGCCGCTCCGGCTCGGCCCACCCCTGGGTCGCCGGGCCGGTCATCGCGAACCCGGCCCGGGAGCCCTCGGCCACGCCCTGGCCGTCCTTGCAGAAGACCGCTCCCACCTCGAACAGCGCGACGCTCCGCACGTGGCGGGCCACGTTCCGCTGGAGCGCCTTGATCAGCCCGGGAGCCAGGCGCGGACGCAGATGCCCCTCCTCCGCCTGCAACGGGTTCGTCACGCCGACCGCATCCCGGTCGCCGAACAGCTCGAGGTCCGCGTCCGACACGAACGACAGCTGCCGGACCTCGCGCAGCCCGGCCCGGGACAGCGACCCCTGGACCCGTTGCCCGAAGGCGTACGGCTCGGGCAGGCCCCCGGCCTGGCGGACGGCGGGCAACGTGGAGGGCACCCGCTCGTACCCCTGGACCCGGACGATCTCCTCGATCAGGTCGACCTCGCGCTCGACGTCCACGCGGTACCCGGGGACCTCCGTCGTGAGGCGGTCCTCGCCGTCCGCGACCACAGGCATCCTCAGACGGTCGAAGACCTCGACGACGTCCGGACCGTTCACCGGGTAGCCGAGCAGCCTGGACGCCCGCGACGGCCGCACGGCGATCCGCCGCCGCGGGGGCGGGCCTCCCACCTCGACCGCGCCGGCGAGCACGCGGGTGCCGCACCACTCCTGCATGAGCCGACAGGCGCGGTCGGCCCCCAGCGGCGTCGCCTCGGGATCCACGCCCCGCTCGAACCGCATGGAGGCCTCGGTGGACAGCTCGATCCGCCGACGGGTCCGCTGGATCCCGCCGCGCTCGAACCAGGCGCTCTCGAGCAGGATGTCCGTGGTGGCCTCCGAGACCTCCGCGATCTCGCCACCCATGACGCCGGCCACGGCCACCGGCCGATCCGTGTCGCAGATCAGCAGGTCGTCGGCGGTGAACGTCCGCTCCACGTCGTCCAGGGTGACGAGGGTCTCGCCCTCGGTTGCGCGCCGCACCACGATGCCCGGGCCCTGCAGCAGCGCGAGGTCGAACGGGTGCAGGGGCTGCCCGATCTCCAGCATCGCGTAGTTCGTGGCGTCGATCGCGGCCGAGATGGGGCGCATGCCGGCGGCCGTGAGGCGAGCCTGGATCCGGAGGGGAGCCGCAACGTGGCGCACGCCCCGCAGTACCCGGGCCAGGTACCGCGGACACCGGTCGAGGTCCAACACGTCGACGGTGGCGACGCCCTCGACCTTCTCGCCGTCCTCGTCGACCTCGGCCGGCGGCATCACGACGGGCACGCCGGTCGCCGCCGACACCTCCCGCGCGATCCCGATCACCGACAGGAAGTCGGGGCGGTTCGGCGTGACCTCGATGTCGAGAACGGCATCGTCCAGGCCGAGCACGGTCTTCAGGTCCTGGCCGGGCTCCAGCTCGGGCGGCAGCACGAGGATCCCGTCGTGGGTTGGTCCGATGCCGAGCTCCATGGGCGAGCACAACATGCCGTTCGAGACCACGCCGCGGATCTTCCTGGCCGAGAGGGGCTCCGGGAGCGCCGGGACCGTAGCCCCGGGGGGCGCGAGTGGGACCAGGTCGCCGGGGCCCATGTTCCGCACCCCCACCACGACCTCCTGCTCGCCCGAGCCCGTCTGGACGCGCGCCAGGCAGAGCGCGTCGGAACCGGGGTGGTCGCGCACCTCCAGGACCCGAGCCACGAGCACCCCGTGCAACCGTTCCCAAGGGCGCTCCACGCCCTCCACCTCGGCACCCTTGTGGGTCAGGAGCTCGGCGAGCTCATCCACGCCGAGGTCGGTCGGGCAGAGCTCGCGCAGCCACGACAAGACGATCCTCACGCCGCCCCCTCGAACTGTTCGAGGAACCGGACGTCGCCCTCGAAGAACAGGCGCAGGTCGTTCACGCCGTAGCGCACCATGGCCACACGCTCGATGCCCAGCCCGAACGCGAACCCCGTGTACAGCTCCGAGTCATAGCCGCAGTTCTCGAGCACGTTGGGGTGCACCATGCCAGCGCCCAGGAGCTCGATCCACCCGTTGCCGCACACGCGGCAGCCCGAACCGTCGCACACGAAGCACGACACGGCGACCTGGGCCCCCGGCTCGACGAACGGGAAGTAGTCGGGGTTCAGCCGGACCCGACGGTCCTGTCCGAACATGGCCCGGGCGAACGACTCGAGCGTCCCCTTCATGTCGGCGAAGGACAGGCCCTCGTCGACCGCGAGCCCCTCGACCTGGTGGAACACCGATCCGTGCGTGGCGTCGGCGGCCTCGCGACGGTACACGCGACCCGGCGCCACGATGGAGACGGGCGGCGGCTGCGACTCCATCGTCCGGATCTGCACGGCGGAGGTCTCGGTCCGCAGCAACAGCCCGGGCACGTCCACGTAGAGCGAGTCCTTCATGGTCCGCGCGGGATGGTCGGGGGGGATGTTGAGGGCCTCGAAGTTGTGCCAGTCGTCCTCGATCTCGGGGCCCTCGGCGACCCGGTAGCCCATCCGGGTGAAGACCTCGACGATCTCGCGCTCGACGATCGTGAGCGGGTGCAGCGAGCCCTGCCGAGGCCGCCGTCCGGGGAGGGAGACGTCGACGCGATCGGCCTCCACCAGGCGAGCCTCGTCCGCCTCGGCCATCGCGCTCCGGCGCTCGTCGAGGGCCGTATGAAGCAGAGCACGGACCTCGTTGGCCACCGCCCCGACCCGCTTGCGATCCTCTTCGGCCAGGCCCCCGAGCGAGCGCTGCACCTGGGTGTACGGGGCCTTGCGGCCGAAGAGCGAGACCTTCGCGGAGTCCAGCTCGTCCATGGTGGAGGCGTCAGCGATCGTCGCCAGACCACGCTCGCGCTCCTGCTCGAGGATGCGGAGGGCTTCCTGCGGATCCATGGGTGCCTGAGTCTAGCAAGCACCTCCGCCGGACCCGCCCCACGCGTCCTCCCCAGCCGGGATCTCCAGGCGGAGCCGGAGCCCATCGTCCACCGCCACGCTCGCGCTGCCTCCCTGCGCCTCGGCGATCCCTCGAGCCACGAAGAGCCCGATCTTGCTCCCGGCTCCCGCGCCGGGTGGGCGAGGCTCGAACAGCGTTGCGGCGCGATCGGAGGTCAGCTCGGTTCCGGCCCGGAAGACGTCCATGAACAGGCGCCCGCCCCGGACCTCGGCGGTCACGACCACGGGCCCCTCCGAGGCCCACCACACCTCGGCCTCGACGAACGCCTCGAGCACCAGCTGCAGCCGGTCGGGATCGAGGAACGCCCCAACCCGCCCGCCCTTCCACTCGACCGCGGGGTGCTCGGGGTCCCGGGCCCGGGCCTCCGCCACCTTCCGCACGAGCTCCTCCACCTGCACGCGCTCGGGGAACAGGTCCAGCCCGCCCGAGACCACACGGGCAGCATCCACCAGCTGGCGGACGATGAGGTTCATACGATCCGTGTCGTAGACGATCCCCTGCAGCATCAGCGAGCGGTGCTCGTCCGTCATCTGGTCCCATCGCGTGGACAGCGCATAGCCGAACCCCTTCATGGCGGTGAGCGGCGACCGGATGTCGTGCGCCGCGGATGCGATCACGGTCTCGAGCGCGGAGCGCCTCCCCTCGCGCCGCTGCCGGGCCCATTCGAACAGACAGACCGTGGCGGCCGCGGCGAGGTTCAGGGACTCGGCCCGGCCTCGGATCGGTACGCGGACGGTCGCATCGGCCAGGGCCGCGACCTCGCGCGGAAGTCCCCATGCCTCGTTCCCGAACACGAACGTCGTGGGTTCGGTCAGGTCGAGCTCGTAGAGGTCGGTCTCGCCATGGGCGTCCATGGCCAGCACGCGGCACCCCCGGGCCCTGAGCGCGTCGATCGCGCCCGCGGTCTCTAGACCGCGAACGATCGGCAGGTGGAAGAGCGACCCTGCTGCGGCCCGGACGGCCTTCGGGTTGTAGACGTCCACCGAGGATGCCGTGAAGATCACCGCATCGGCGCCGGCGGCGTCGGCCGATCGGAGGACCGTGCCGGCGTTCCCGGGATCGCGAACGGCGTGCAGCACCGCGACGCACCCCGGCCTGTCCGGCACGGCGTCGAGCGGCACGTCGACGAACGGGGACACCGCCACGACCCCTTGCGGGGTCACGGTGGAGGTGAGATGTCCCATCACGTCCTCCGAGACGTGGTGGACCTCGGCGCCGCGTTCCCTCGCCCGGACCACGAGCTCGTGAGGATCGGTGGAATGGATGAGCTGCGTGACGCCCGCGCTGGAGGACAACGCCTCTGCCACGGCTTGCACGCCTTCGACCAGGAACCGTCCCTCTCGCTCGCGGAAGGCGCGCTTCTTGAGCTTCACCGCCGCCGCGACTTTCGGGTTCTTGGGCGAGGTGATCACGGTCCCCCCTCAGCCGGCCGGCCGACCCGGCAGGGATCGTACGACCGCGGATCGACCGCGGACGGGAACCCTAGCCTACCAGTGCGTCTCTCGCCGCCTGCGCCAGGCCGGCGAAGACCACGGGATCGCTCACGGCGAGGTCCGCGAGGATCTTCCGGTCCAGCTCGATGCCCGCCCTGTCGAGCCCGTGCACGAACTGGGAGTAGGACAGGCCGTTCTGCCGCGCGCCGGCGCCGATCCTGGTGATCCACAACCGGCGGAACTGGCCCTTGCGGTCCCGGCGGTCGCGGTACGCGTACCTGCCGGAGTGCATGACCTGCTCCTTCGCCACCCGGAGGCGGCGGGAGCGGGACCCGTAGTACCCCTTCGCCTGGGAGAGGATCTCCCGGCGCTTCTTCTTCGCGTGGACCGATCGCTTCACCCTGGCCATGGACTACTCCCCCAGCAGCCGTCGCATGGTGCGCCGCTCGGCGGTGACCTCGGCCATCCCCTCGACGCGGCGGCGCCGGCTACCGCTCTTCTTCGTCAACATGTGGTTCCCGGTGGCCTTGCGATGCAGGACCTTGCCCGTCCGGGTGATCCGCAAGCGCTTGGCCGCACCACGGTGCGTCTTCATCTTCGGCATCGTCTCATCCCTGTTCCGTGGTCACCGCGGGCTGTTCGCTCTTGCCTGCGGGTTGCTTCTTCGTCGGAGCGATGACCATGATCATGTTCCGGCCGTCCTGTTTGGGCGCCGACTCCACCACCGCTGTCCCCTCGAGATCCTGCACCAGCCGATCGAGGATCTTGCGTCCCAGCTCGGTGTGCGCCATCTCACGACCCCGGAACATGATGGTCACCTTGACCCGCGCACCCGTCTTCAGGAACCGCTCGACGTGCCCCTTCTTCGTGGCGTAGTCGTGCGGATCGATCTTCGGGCGGAACTTGATCTCCTTGACCTCGACCCGGGCCTGCTTCTTGCGGGCCTCCTTCTGCCGGATGTCGCGTTCGTACTTGAACTTGCCGTAGTCCATGATGCGGCAGACGGGAGGGTTGGCCTGCGGAGCGACCTCCACGAGGTCCAGGTCAAGATCCCGGGCCCGCCGCAGGGCGTCCTGGGTCGAGACGATCCCGATCTGGGCGCCGTCGGGTCCGACCAAGCGGACCTGAGGAGCCCGGATCCTGTCGTTTATCCGCGGATCGGCCGAGACCCCGCATCACCTCCTGCGACAAGAAGGCACCGACGTCCGCCGGTGCCGGAGCAAGCACGCTGAACCGTTCCTGCAGAGTATAGGAGCGGGCCGGAGCACTGTCGACGGACGGCTGAAGGGACGCGCCCAGCCGGGAGGACGGAGCTCAGGAGGCGGCGCGAACGTTGGCGGCCTGCTGGCCCTTGGGGCCCTCGACGACGTCGAACTCGACCTCCTGACCCTCGGTGAGGGTCTTGAAGCCGTCCATCTGGATGGCCGAGAAGTGGACGAAGATGTCCTCCCCATCGGCTCGGGAGATGAAGCCGTAACCCTTCTCGTTGCTGAACCACTTGACGGTGCCTCGCGTGGCCAATCCAACCTCCTGCGGTGAAAGCCGCGCGAGCGTAGCATGTGCCCCCCTGCGGCACAACGCGGTGTGCGCAAGCGCCCGGGATCACCAGTCGGGCTCCAGGGGCCGCCCGTAGTCGTCCTGGAGTCGCTGGGTGTCGTCCTCCGTCGTGTAGCCGTATGCGATCTCGAGGACCCTTCCTCGACCCGTGCTCCGATTCGTGATCCGGTGCGTGGTCTCGGCGGCCACCATGAACTCCTCCCCCGGCAAGGGGTCGACCATCCGCTCGCCGATCTGGAGGGTGAGACCCGGGTCCAAGACCACCCACATCTCGTCCCGCATCTGGTGGTAGTGGACGCTGGTCTCCTGGTTCGGCTCGACGGTGATCACCCGGACCGAGGCCGGCTGGTTCAGCGCGTACGTGACCACCTTGCCCCACGGCTTGTCGATGATCACCGGGACCCCTCCTTCGGCAACCGTTCGACCAACGATGCCATCTCCAGAGCGGCCATCGCCGCATCCCACCCCTTGTTGCCGTGCCTGCCTCCAGCGCGGTCCATGGCCTGCTCGAACGTGTCGGTGGTGAGGACCCCGAAGATGACCGGAACGCCGGTATCCTCTCCCGCCCGGCGGATGCCGGCGGCCGCCTGCTCCGCCACGTGGTCGAAGTGGGGCGTCTCCCCCCTGATCACGGCACCGAGGCAGACCACGGTGTCGTAGCCACCCGTGGCGGCCAGGCGTCCGGCCACGAGCGGCAGCTCGAAGGCGCCGGGGACCCAGGCGACGTCCACGTCCTCGTCGGCGCACCCGTTCGTGCGCAGACAGTCGAGGGTGCCGTCGAGGAGCTTCTTCACCACGATCTCGTTGAAGCGCGAGGCCACGACCGCGACTCGGCGCGCCGAGCCTCCCACCTCCCCCCGAAGCTCCGCCATCACGGCCCCTCCGTGACGGCCGGCAGGTGGAGAGCTGCGGCCACGGGATCCTGGGCGTCCAGATGATCCAGGATGTGGCCGAGCTTCATCCGCTTCGTCCGCAGGTACTCGATGTTCTCCGGTGTGGGCTCGGTGAGGATCGGGACCCGCTCGATGATGGACAGGCCGTAGCCCTCCAGGCCGGCACGCTTCGACGGGTTGTTGGTGAGCAGGCGCATCGAACGCACCCCGAGATCCGCCAGGATCTGCGCGCCCGTCCCGTAGTCCCGGGGATCGGGGGGGAAGCCGAGCTCCTCGTTCGCCTCGACGGTGTCGAGGCCCTGCTGTTCCTGGAGCTGGTAGGCGCGGAGCTTGTGGCTGAGGCCGATGGCACGTCCTTCGTGACCGCGCATGTACAGGATCACACCGCGACCCTCCTTCGCCACCGATCCGAGCGCCACGTCCAGTTGGGCTCCGCAGTCGCACCGCAGCGAGCCGAAGACGTCCCCCGTCAGGCACTCGGAGTGCACCCGCACCAGGATGTCCCGCCCATCACCAACCTCACCCTTCACCAGCGCGAGGTGGGTCATACCCTCCACGGCGCTCTCGTACGCGAGGGCTCGGAACTCCCCGTAGGTGGTGGGGATCGTGGCCTCGGCCACCCTGCGCACGAGCTTCTCTCGACGCCGCCGGTGCTCGATGAGGTCGGCGATCGAGATCAGCTTCAGCCCGTGCTCCTCGGCCACCCGCACGAGCTCGGGCAGGCGGGCCATGGTCCCGTCGGGATGCAGAACCTCGCACAGCACCCCGGCCGGGATCAGGCCGGCCAGCCGAGCGAGGTCGACGGCGGCCTCGGTGTGCCCGGCCCGCTTCAGCACGCCGCCGTCCTGCGCCATGAGCGGGAACACGTGACCGGGCATGCGGATGTCGTCGTGGGTGAGCTCGGGATCGGTGATCGCCAGAACCGTGGCCGCCCGGTCGTGGGCGCTCGTGCCGGTGGTGGTGCGGCCCTTGATGTCGATCGACACGGCGAAGGCCGTCCCGTGGCTCTCGTTGTTGCGGGTCACCATCAGCGGGATCCCCAGCCGGTCCAGCCGCTCGGCCGTGACCGGCATGCACACGATCCCGCGGCCGTGGGTGACCATGAAGTTGATCGCCTCCGGCGTGACCTTCTCGGCGGCCATGATGAAATCGCCCTCGTTCTCGCGATCGGCGTCGTCGACCACGATCACCATGCGGCCGCCACGGATGTCCTCGATGGCCTCGTCGATCGAGGCGAACACCCGGTCGCCGACCGCCTTCTCCGTCTCGCTCACCGATGCACCCTTCCTTCCGTCACGTCGGTCCGGCGGTCGTCGCCGGACACGCCCAGCAGCCGTTCCACGTACTTCGCGATCACGTCCACCTCGAGGTTCACCGGATCGCCCACCTTCGCCCCGCCGAACGTGGTCACGGCGAGGGTGTGGGGGATGAGCGCGACCGCGAACGCGTCGCCCGGGGGCGCCGCCACCGTGAGGCTCACGCCGTCCACGGCGACCGATCCCTTCTCCACGATGTAGCGGAGGAGCTCCACCGGGGGACGCACCCGCAGCCACGCTCCGCCGGTCTCGTCCCGGTCGAACCCGGTCACCTCGCCCACCCCGTCGACGTGGCCCTGGACCAGGTGGCCGCCCATCCGGGTGAGCAGCGTGACCGGGCGCTCCAGGTTCACGGGGTCTCCGGAGGAAAGCCGGGACAGGCTGGTGCGGCGCAGGGTCTCCTCCGACACGTCGAAGGCCAGCCCTTCGTCCGTCCGCTCGACCACCGTCAGGCAGACGCCGTTCACGGCCACCGACGCGCCGACGCCCGAGTCGGCGGTCACCGTCCGGCAGCCCACGACGAGGTGGTTCGGGCGGACCGACACGACCACCCCGCGCTCCTCAACGATGCCGCTGAACATAGGCCTCCACCTTCAGGTCTGCGCCGAGCGCGTCGAACGACGACACTCGCAGGTCGAGCGCGGCTGCGATGGGCGCGAACCCCCGGCCGCCCAGCACGGTGGGCGCGTCCGCGCCGCCGATGAGCTTCGGGGCCAGGTACACGACGACCTTGTCCACGACGCCTTCCTCCACCGCGCCCCAAGCGAGGGTGGGGCCGCCCTCGAGGAGCACGCCCTGCACGTCCCGCTTCCCCAGGTCGCGCACGAGCGTCCCGATGGGCACGAGTCCGTCGTCCGGCTCGTACTCGACGACCTCGGCACCCCGGGACCGCCAGGCCTCCCGCCGCTCGCGCGGCGCCTGCTCGGTGGTGGCCACGAGCGTCGGGGCCTGCTCGTCGAACAGGTCGCCGGTCTCGGGCACCCGGCCCCGGGCATCGACGAGGACCCGGAGCGGGGGGCGGCCCCGATACTCTTGATCGCGGACGGTGAGCGAGGGGTCGTCGGCGAGCGCCGTGCCGGCCCCCACGACGATGGCGTCCGACCAGCCCCGCAGACGGTGGACGTCGCGCCGAGCCGCCTCCCCGGTGATCCACCGAGAGCTGCCGTCGCGAGCAGCGACCTTGCCGTCGAGCGACGCGGCCATCTTCCAGGTCACGAACGGCAGCCCCGTTCGCACGTGTTTCACGTATGCCTCGTTCTGCCGCTCGGCGACCTCCGCGAGGATCCCCGAGCGAACCTCCACGCCCCCGTCCGCCAGCGCGATGAACCCGCGCCCGTTCACGATCGGGTTCGGGTCGCCCATGGCCGCAACCACGCAGGTCACACCGGCCTCGAGGATCGCCTGGGTGCACGGCGGGGTCCGTCCGAAGTGGTTGCAGGGCTCCAGGGTCGTATAGAGCGTGGCGCCGCGGGCGCGCTCCCCCGCCTCGCGGAGCGCCACGACCTCGGCGTGCGGGAGCCCCGGCCCCTCGTGATGGCCCTCGCCGACGATGCGGCCATCGACCACCACGACGGCGCCGACCATCGGGTTCGGGGATGTCATCCCCCGCCCCCGCTCCGCGAGCCCGAGGGCCCGCTCCACGTACGCGCGATCGTCCACGGCACACCTCATACGGGACGCGGCGCAGGGAAACGAGGGCAGAGACGGCAGGAGAGCCACGGTGCCACGGCTGGCGCCGCTGCCGGCAACCGCCCGTCCTCTCCCATCCCGACTCTCACGGTCGGTCCCGGAATCTCACCGGGTCCACCCCCGGCTGGCTGCCAGAGGGTCGCGGACTCTCACCGCCGGTGGGGATTTGCACCCCGCCCCGAGAACGAGCTTCAGCCATCCAGTATAGGGAGGTTTCGCCCTCACGGGCCAGGGGCGACGAGACGTTCCGGTGGCGAGCGGGCGGAACCTCAGCCCACGGTGCGCCGGTCGATCGCGTAGGACGAGCCGGTGTCGCGCTTGGCGAACTGCTTCATCTCGGTCGCAACGGCGACGGCCTCGCCGTAGTGCGCGAACCCACGCTTGGCCGTGGTGGCCACGCCGACGGACACGCCCACGAGCGGCAGCCGCTGGAGCACGCCCTTGCGGTCCTCGACCTCCACGTAGCCGCGGTCCAGATCCTCGCGTTCGTAGAACTCGTGGATGGTGGCGTCGAACCGCTCGACCACGCGCTTGGCCACATCCTCGGCCACCTCGGGAGCGGTGATGGCCACGAAGTCGTCGCCCCCTACGTGGCCGACGAACCCCTCGGATCCAGCGAACTCCACCACGGCGTCCTGGATGATCCGAGCGGTGGCCTGGATCAGCCGGTCTCCCCGCACGAACCCCTTCTGGTCGTTGTAGGCCTTGAAGTTGTCCAGGTCCGAGTAGAGCACCGCGAAGGCCCGGCCCTCCCGGACCATCCGTTCGATCTCCTCCTGGATCCGGATGTTGCCGGGGAGCCCGGTGAGGGGTGAGAGGTTCCGCATCTCCTTGGCTCGCCGAAGCGTGCCCTTCACCCTCGCCAGGAGCTCGATCGGGTCGAACGGCTTGATGATGTAGTCGTCGGCGCCGGCGGTGAGCCCGAGGACCTTGTCCGTGGACAGCGCCTTCGCCGTGAGCATGATGATCGAGGTGTTCGCCGTCTGAGGGTTCCGCCGCAGACGCTGTGCGACCTCGAAGCCGTCGATCCTGGGCATCATCACGTCCAGGAGCACGAGATCGGGCCGGAGCTCGCTCGCCTTCTGGAGCGCCGCCTCGCCGTCGGAGGCCACCGCCACCTCGTAGCCGGCCGAGCGGAGGTTCACCTCCACGAAGCGCGCGATGTCCGGATCGTCGTCGACGACCAGGATGGTCTCGGGCATCAGGACGCTCCCTCGGCGATGGCCGCGAACTCGCGAGCGGCACCGGCGACGTCCTCGGCGCCGTAGATCGCCGAGGAGACCACGAGGACCGTCGCCCCGGCGTCGACGCACCGCTGGGCGTTGTCACGCTTGACCCCGCCGTCGATCTGGAGGTCGATGGTGGATCCTCGGCGGTCGAGCTCCGAGCGCATGGCCTCGAGCTTGGGAAGGGCCTCCGGGATGAACCGCTGGCCGGCCCAGCCGGGGTTCACGCTCATCACGATCACGTCGTCGAGGTCGTCCAGGAACGGGAACAGGCCCTCGACCGGTGTGTCGGGGTTCATCGTCATGCCCACGCCGAGACCGGCCCCCTTCGCCTTGCGGATGACCGGCTCCGGGTCGTCCACCGCCTCGACGTGGAACGTGACGCGGTCCAACCCGGCCTCGGCCAGATCGTCGAACAACGACGCCGGCGCGTCCACCATCAGGTGCCCGTCGAGCACCAGGTCGGTTCGCGGCCTCAGCGAGGCCACCAGGACCGACCCGAACGTGAGGATCGGGACGAAGTGGGCATCCATGACGTCGATATGGATGAGGTCGGCATAGGGCCCGACGAGCTTGACCTGGTCGGCCAGGCACGCGAGGTCGGAGCCGAGGATGGACACGGACAGCTTCCCCACGTGGCCGATTCTATCCGCGGCTTCCCGGGACCACGCGGACGTTGCGGCGGAAGGCCGCAACGAACATGGCATCGGTGCCGTGGACGTGGGGCCACAGGCGAGCCCGCGGAGCGGCCCCGTCCGGACCTGCGATATCCGCGGGCTCCAGGTCGGGCCGGTGGCGCAGGATCGCGTCGCACGCGGCATCGGTCTCGGCCCTGGGGAACGTGCAGACCGAGTACACGAGGTGGCCTCCGGGCGCCAGCAGGTCGGCCGCGGCGGACGCGATGGCGACCTGGAGACGGGCCAGATGGGACAGCTCCTCGCGGCGGGGCCGCCACAGGAGCTCGGGGCGACGGCGCGCCGACCCCATCCCCGAGCACGGGGCGTCCACGAGGACCCGGTCGAACGGGCCGCGCAGGGCGGGCCGGCGCGCGTCTTGGACCAGGACGTGCACGCGGGCGCCGAGCCGCTCCGCCTGGGACCTCACGAGCCCGGCTCGCGCCGGCGAGAGGTCCCCGGCGACCGTCGTGCCTTCGGCCCCGAGCAGACACGCCAGGTGAGCCGTCTTGCCGCCCGGTCCGGCGCACGCGTCCAGCACGCGCTCACCCGGCTGCGGATCGAGGGCGCGGACCACGAACGACGAGGCCTCATCCTGCACCGCGAACCATCCTTGGGCGAACCCCGGCAGCTCGGAGGGCGTGCCGTGGTCGAGCAGCAGCGAGTCTGGGTGCACCGCTCCCCTTCGCGTGGCGTGCCCCGACGACGCGAGGCGCTCGGCGAGCTCCTCGACCCCGGTGCGGCACGTGTTCGTCCGCAGCGTGAGCGGACCACGTTGGGCCAGCGCGGATGCGGCCACCTCCGTCTGCTCGCCGAGCAGGCGGCGGAGCTCCCGGACCGCCCACGGTGCCAGGCCGGTGCGGACGGCCACGTCCTCGTCGGAGGACCCGGTCGGGGGTCCCGGCGGATCGCCCGCCAGGCGCCGCAGCACCGCGTTCACGAATCCACGCTCCCTCGGACCGGCCAGGGCGACGGTCTCGCCGACGGCCGCATGGGCAGGGATCCGCGTGAAGATCACCTGGTACGCCCCGAGGCGCAGGAGCGTCCGGGCACGTGGGGTCGCCCGGTCGAGCGGGCGATCCACGAGCGGGGCGAGCGCCCGGTCGATCCTCAGCAGCCGCCGGAGCGTGCCGTACACGAGCTCGGTGACGAGGTGCCGATCGGCACCCGAGAGGCCCGAGCGGGCGAGCGCCGCCGGCAGGGCCAGGTTCGAGTAGCCGCCGTGCTCCACCACCCGCAGGAGCACGGCGAGCGCGACCTCCCGTGCGGAGGGTGCTGCGGAACGGGTCACGTCAGCGGTTCGCCCGGCTGCGGGCGATGCCCCCGGGCGAACTCCGCCGCCGTCATGCGCCGTCTGCCCGCCGGCGCCACCTCCAGGATCCGGACCCCGCCCTGGGCCGCGGCGACGACGAATCCCTCCGGGCCGACCTCCGCGATCGTGCCGGGAGCGCCGGACGCCGCGGCGACCCCGGCCCGTACGACCTTCAGGGGCCGTCCTCGGAACGCCGCGAGCGCCCCAGGATCTGGCGCGAAGGCCCGG
Organism: Actinomycetota bacterium; assembly: GCA_036390995.1. Lineage (GTDB taxonomy): Bacteria > Actinomycetota > UBA4738 > UBA4738 > HRBIN12 > DASQQQ01. The sequence continues at coordinate 25,716 of DASWAT010000155.1, forward strand.
ATCAGGTTCACGATCGCCCCCGCCGGCAGGGCCCAGTCGATCCGCCGCCGGTCACCGCCGAGCTTCGGTGCATACGTCGCCCGCGACTCGTCTTGGGGGCTGGGACGGGCCGCGCCCGACGCGAGATCGTCGATCGTCTCCACCAGCAGCTCCGCGCCGATCCGGGCCAGCCGGCCTCCGAGCGATCCCGCGTCGTCAACCGTAGCGATCGTCTCCGCGCGCTGCCGCAGCACCGGGCCCGTGTCCAACCCGGCGTCCATGAGCATGGTGGTGACGCCCGTCCGCTCCATCCCCTGCAGCAACGCCGCCTGCACGGGACTCGCGCCCCGAAGCTCGGGGAGCAGGGAGAAGTGCACGTTCACCGCGGCGATCGCCGGGATCGCGAGGAGCTGTTCGGGGAGGATCTCTCCGTACGCCACCACGACGAGGACGTCCGGCTCCGGATCCGCCAGTGCCGCGAACCCCTCCCCCGCCCTCACCGTCTCGACCTCCGCGAGCGGCGATCGGAGCCCCCGGGCGGCATCGGCCACCGGGTTCGGCACCGGGTCCCCGCCCCTTCGGCCCGGCCTCGGCGGTCGCGTGATCACCCTCACCACCTCGTGGCGCGACTCCGCGAGCCGCTGCAGCGACGGCACCGACCACTCGTGATCGCCGAGGAACGTCACGCGAAGGGAGGGATCCCCCGTCATGCATGCAGGATACGGGGCCGCCCTCGACGGAACGGACGTCAGAGGGTCTGCGAGCGCTCCTGCGCCCGCCGCAGCTCCTGCTCGCGCAGCATGCGCATGACCTCCCGCCGGCCCTCGTCGTCGAGCCGGTCGATGTAGAGCATCCCCTTGGTGTGATCGATCTCGTGCTGGAAGATCCGCGCCAGGAGCCCTTCGGCCTCGATCTGGATGGGCCTCCCGGCCGGGTCCTGGCCCCGGAGCGTCACCTTCAGCGCGCGCGTGGTGGGATAGAAGGGACCGGGGATCGACAGGCAGCCCTCGTCGTGGGTCTGCTCCTCCTCGTGGTCGGAGAGCACCGCGTTGGCCACGAACCCCTTGTGTCCGTCACCGTCGTCGTAGACGAAGAACCGGGAGGACATCCCGACCTGCGGCGCGGCCAGCCCCACGCCGGGCGCCGCATACATCGTCTCGAACATATCGTCCACCAGCCGGCGGAGGCCATCGTCGAAGCGCTCGACGGCGCGTGCCTGCTCACGCAGCACGGGATCGCCCAGCGTTCGGATGGACAGGATGGTCATCCCTCTTCCTTCGCTCCTCACAGGTGGGGTTCCGCCTCGACCCTCGTGACGATGCCGCGCTCGGCGAGACCGCGCATCGCGCGACCGAACGCCGGCACGGCCGCGAGCTCGAGCGCGAGCAAGCATACCGTCTCGTCTCCGAGCCCCGAGACCAGGAGCGTCCGCGGCTGGAGGGACCGCAACTCCGCTTCGAGCCCTCCCGTGCCGGCCACCCGGAAGACCGGAGCCCCCGCCGGGAAGCCCGCCTGTGCCCGCCGGGCGAGCTCGGAGCGGTAGAAGCGTTCAGGGTTCCCCGTCACGAGGGCCTGCACCGCGGGGTCGTTCGGGGCGCGCGTCTGGACCACGACCCGACCGCCCGGACCGACCCACGCCGCCGCCTCCATCCAGGCCGCCAGGGCTCGCTCCCGCGCCGCCAGGCCGGGGCGGCGCGCCGCCAGGTCGGCGTCCAAGATCCCCACCAGGTCGAGCTGGAGCGGTCCGAAGTCCTTCACCGCCTCGACCCCGCCCACGGTGACCTCGCCCCGGGACGGGGGGGTGGGCCGATCCTCCGAGCCGATCCGCCGGACCGGCACGCTGGCCACGTGGCGCGCCCACTCCTCGACGCGCTCCGCCCCTCGGGGCTGGATCCCGAACGCGCCGGCGCCGCACGCCGCGCACCGGCCGTCGGCGCCGCAGACGGCGCAGCGCACCTGTCCCCCCTCGGCCCGGAGCATCCCCCCGCACGCCGCGCAGGCCGCCGGCTCCCCGCACGAACGGCACACCCGGGCCACCCCGTACCCTGGGATGGGTGAGAACAGGAAGGCCCAGCGCGATGCCCGGAGCGCCGACAGCAGGCGCGGAGCCCGGCCCTCCGGACCCGGTCGAACCACTTCGACGGGCGGCCACCACCGACCGCGCGGGTCGACCTCGGGCAGGCCGAGTGTCGCGGCCTCTCCGCTCGGACACAGGGCCGTCACGACGCAGACGGCCCCCTCCAGCCCAGCCCTGGCCAGCGCCACGTCCCGAACGTGGTACGCCGGCGAGCGCTCTTCCCGGTGCCCGCTGTGGCTCTCCCGCGACACGTACACGAGGCCGAGGTCCCGCAGAGGCGCGAACACCGCCGGCCGCGTCCCCACGACGACCCGATACCCTCCCTCGAGGATCCGCAGCCAGATCCGGTACCGGACCCGCTGCGACCCCCCAACGAACGCCACGGCGTCGTCCCCGAACGCCTCCGCCACCGCCGAGGCCGTGGCGGGCAACGGCTCCCCCTCCGGCACCAAGACGATCGCCGTCCTCCCCCCGTCCAGCGCCGCGCCGACCGCCTGAACCGCGATCTCTTGTTCGTCCCGAGGCGCCGGCCGCACGACGAACGCCCCCGACCCCCCGCGGATCGCCTCGAGCAGCTCCCGCCCTCCCCGGTACCCGGCGAGTGGGCCTGGGCCGCTGATGGAGGACGGCGGGGCCGGCGCGGAGCGGTCTGGGTCGGAGTCGCGAAGCGGCGGAGGGGACCCAGATCCCGGAGCGTCGGCCCCGCCGGCCCCCACCGCGACCTCGGCCTCCTCGGACGCGACCCGCGGTGGGTACGACCGGCCGATCACGGTTGCGAGCGGGGCGACGTAGCGCTCGGCCATCCACCGCAGCAGTTCGAGCCGCCCCTCGTCGAAGAAGCGCACCGGCGACACGAGCTTCTTCACCGGCAACGTGCGTCCGGGAAGGTCGTCGGTGGGGCCGAGGACCCATCCGCGCACGGCCCGCCCGTGGAAGGGGACCTGCACGAGCGAGCCGACGCCGGCGCCGAGCTCGGCCGGGAGGTCGTACGTGAACGGACGGTCCAGGGACAGGACCGTGCGGTCCACGCAGACGCCGACCGGTCCCGAGAGGACGGAGGCGCTACTCGAGCGCGCGGCGGAGCTCATCCGCGCGGTCCGTGGCCTCCCACGGGAACTCCTTGCGCCCGAAGTGCCCGTACGCCGCCGTCTCCTCGTAGATAGGGCGACGCAGGTCGAGGTCGCGGATGATGGCGGCCGGCCGGAAGTCGAAGGCGTCCCACACCACGTCGGTGATCCGCTGCGGGTCCGTCTTCTCGGTTCCGAACGTGTCGACCGCGAGCGACAGCGGATGGGCCGTGCCGATCGCGTACGCAACCTGGATCTGCAGCCGGTCGGCCACGCCCGAGGCGACGAGGTTCTTCGCGACGTACCGAGCCATGTACGCCGCCGAGCGGTCCACCTTCGTGGGGTCCTTGCCCGAGAAGCAGCCCCCGCCGTGCGGAGCCATGCCTCCG
>DASWAT010000156.1:0-14240 GCA_036390995.1 Actinomycetota bacterium
GCGAACGGGCCGAAGCTCGGGGGGTTCGAGGACGCCCTGCGCAACGAGCCGCTCCGGCTCCCCTGGGCGGCACACGTGGCCCGGCGAGCTCGCGGGATCGTGGTGCACGCTCCGTTCGGCGAGCGGTACCTGCGGGCCTTCGGATGCAGGACGCCGGTCTACGTGGCACCCCACCCGGTCGTGGAGCGCCAGGAGGACGTCCGTCGTGCCGAGCACCGTCGCTCGGTGCTCCGCGCCGGGCTCGAGGTGCAGGGGATGCGTACGCTCGTCGGCGCGTTCGGCGACCTGAACGCGGCGAAGCTGCTGGACGTGGTGTGCGAGGCCGTCCGCCGCCTCCCCGAGGATGTCCACCTGGTCCTGGTCGGCCGGCGGATCGAAGGCTACGACGTTGACGCCGTGGTCGGCGCGAGCGGGCTCGGCGGGCGGGTGACCCTGCTGCCCGACGTCTCCGACGAGGACTTCCTCGCCTGGCTGTGTGCCGTGGACGTCGCGGTGGACCTGCGGTTCCCGCACCGGGGCGAGGTGAGCGGCTCGCTGGCGCGCTCGATGCAGTGCGGGAGGCCCACGGTGGTCTCGGCCACCGGCACCTACCTCGACGTGCCGGACGGGTTGGTGGTCCGGGTCCCGGCCGGCCGCCCGGACCCGGAGGCCGTGGCGGCGGCGCTCCGGCGGCTGGTCGAGGCCCCCGACCTCCGCGAGCGGATGGGCGCAGCCGCACGTGCTCACACCGCCGAGCAGTCCCGCGACGACCGGACCGCCCACGTGTACGCCGAGGCGATCGAGGGGACCCTCGGCCTCCTGCGCGATCCGTCCCGGCGGGCCCTGGCCCGGTGGGCCGGGGGACTGGCCGACATCGGCGTGACCGAAGACCACCTCGATCGGGACTACGGCCTGGGATACGCGCGGGCGCTCGACGAGTTCGGCCCGAACGTTCCCGTGGAGGGCGATCCCCGCTGAGCACCCTCGCGGACGCGGGACGACGACTGGGCACCCGGGCCGCCTACGAGGCGAAGTCGCTGGTGGCCATCTCGCCCCGGCTGGCGCTCCGAGCCGCCGGATGGCGGGGCCACGGCGAGCTGGTCGGGCCGGCGGCCGACATCCTCATCGAGGGCTACCCTCGGTCGGCGAACTCGTTCTCGGTGGCCGCCTTCCGTCTGGCGCAGGGCCGCGCCGTCGAGGTGGCGCACCACACCCACGCCCCTGGCCACGTGCTGGCGGCCCTCCGGCTGCACGTGCCCGCGCTGGTGCTGATCCGCGAGCCCGAGGACGCGGTGCTCGAGTTCGCCCTCGTACGGCGGAGCCTCACGGTCCGCCAGGCCCTCCGGGGATGGGTCCGGTTCTACTCGGCGCTCCTCCCGTACCGTTCGCGGTTCGTGGTCGGCCCCTTCCCCGAGGTCACCTCGGACTACGGCGCGGTGATCCGGCGGGTGAACGACCGGTTCGGCTCGGCCTTCGTGGAGTTCGATCACACCGAGGCGAACGTTCGCGAGTGCTTCCGGCAGATGGATGCCTTCTGGGAGAGCCGCATCGGGGCCACCGCCGAGATCGAGCGGTACGTCGGCCGGCCCTCGGAGGTGCGCGAGCGGTGGAAGGACGAGCTCCGGTCCGCGTACCGGGCCACGCCGGCACGGCTGCGCGATCGCGCGACCTCGCTGTACCGCACCTTCGCGAACGGAGCGGCGCGGTGAGCGGTCGCGGCTCGGTGGCGGCCAAGGACGCGGTGCGCCGCGGCCTGTTCGAGGCCAAGACCGTCATCGCCAAGTACCCGGCGCTCGCGCTGCCGATCGCGCGGCGCCGTCACGGCATCCCCGTGGACGATCGCACCGGGATCGTGATCGAGGGCTTCCCTCGGACCGGGACCTCGTTCGCGGTGGCCGCGTTCGATCTCGCGCAAGGCGGGACCGTGCCGATCGCCTGCCACGTGCATGCGCCGGCCCAGATCCTCGAGGGCGTCCGGCGGGGGCTCCCCACGCTCGCCATCGCGCGCGAGCCCGAGGACACGATCCTGTCGTTCATGATCCGCAACCCGCACATCGGTGCGCCGCTCGCGCTCCGCGGGTACCTCCGGTTCCACGAGCCGCTGCTGCGGCATCGGAGCCGCTTCGTGGTGGGCACCTTCGTCCAGGTGACCGAGGACTTCGGCTCCGTCACGCGCCGCGTCAACGAGCGGTTCGGGACGGACTTCTCCGTGTTCGAGCACACGGAGGAGAACGTCCGGCGGTGCTTCGAGGCGATCGAGGGGGACTACCGGAAGCGATTGCCCGAGGGCGAGGCGCTGGAGCGGGAGGTTGCCCGGCCCTCGGAGTGGCGCCGCGCGCGGAAGGAGGAGCTTCGCGCCGCGTATCGCTCACCCGGCGCCGCCAGGCTGCGGCGCCGAGCCGAGCGCGTGTTCGAGGCGTTCGCCGATGCCGCCCCCGGGTAGCCGGGTCCGGCGGCTCGCCGCGCGGGGGATATACGAGGCCGGGACGATCGCCGGCCGGTGGCCGTCGGTGGCGCTTCCGGTGGCCCGGTGGCGGGGCCACGGCGAGCCGCTCGACGCACGCACGGATCTGGTGGTGGAGGGCTTCCCACGCTCGTCGAACTCGCTGACCGTCGCGCTCCTCGCGGCCGCCCAGCCGGGCGAGATCCGCATCGCCCACCACGTGCACGCCCCCGCCCACGTGATCGAGGCGGTGCACCGTCGGCTGCCCACGCTCGTGCTCGTCCGCGAGCCGTCGGAAGCCGTGGTCGAGCTCGTGCTGCTGAAGCCCGCGCTGTCGGTCCGCCAGGTCCTCCGGGGGTGGGTGCGGTTCCACGCTCCGCTCGTGCCGCGCCGTCGGGGTTTCGTGGTCGCGAGCTCCTCGGAGGTCCCGGAGGGCCTCGACGACGTGGTTCGCCGGCTGAACGAGCGGTTCGGCACGTCGTTCTTCCCGCCGGACGTCTCCGGGAACCTCGTCGCGTCGGCCGAGGCGGCGATGACGGAGTACTGGGAGGGCCGGTCCGGCCCGGGGCTTCCGCTGGTCGGTCGCACGTCCGAGCGCGAGACCGACCGGGAACGGGACCGAGAAAGGCTGCAGCGCGCGTGCGCCGCGCAGGCCCTCGCCTCCCTGCGCGAAGGTGCCGAGCGTCTCCATCGGAGCTTCACGAGCGGCCCGCCTCACCTGGGCGGATCGGCCGGGGGCCGCCTGTAGACTTTGCCGGTGTCGGCAACACGATGCGGATGAGAGGAGCCATGGCCTCGGGCGCCGTCACGGTCCGAACCTCCGAGCCGCCCCGGCTCCGGGTGACCCGTCGTGTGCGCGACGTCTCCGCGCACCGCGAGATCCTGATGAACCTCGTCCGCAAGGAGCTGAAGGTCAAGTACACGGCCTCGATCCTCGGCGCGGTGTGGTCCCTCCTCAACCCGGTCGTGTTCCTCGCGGTCTTCTCGTTCGTGGTGAAGATCACGGGCAACTCCTTCCCGAAGTACCCCATCTACCTGCTGTCCGGGCTGCTCGCATGGAACCTGTTCTCCGTGTCCCTCACGACCGGCGCGCGCTCGGTCATCGACAACTCGAACCTCGTGAAGAAGGTGGCGTTCCCGCACGAGATCCTGCCCCTGTCGGCGGTCGGCGTGGCCCTGGTCGACTTCGTGCTCCAGACCGCGGTCCTGGTGCTGTTCATGGTCGCGTCCGGGTACGGGTTCCACCTGCCGGAGCTCGCGCTGTACCCGCTCGCGTTCGTGGACCTGCTCGTGTTCACGGTGGCGGTCACGCTGTGGCTCGGCGCGTTGAACGTTCGCTACCGCGACATCCAGCACCTGCTGAACCTCGGGCTCATCGTGTGGTTCTGGCTCACGCCGATCGTGTACTCGGGGTACCTGGTCGAGAAGACCCTCACCGACAACCCCGTCCTCGGCGTGAACCTGTGGAACGTGTTCCTGGTGAACCCGGTGGCGCCGATCATCATGGGGTTCCAGCGCGCGCTGTACGCGATCGTCCAGCCGGCGGGGCAGGCCGAGCCCGTCCTGCCGAACGTGAGCCTTCCCTGGCTCGCCGGGGTGCTGCTCGTCGTGCTCGGGGCCTCGCTGCTGTTCCTGCGGTACACGTGGCGGGTCTTCTTCGACCTGTCCGGCGACTTCGCGGAGGAGCTGTGACGGCGGCGATCGAGGTCGAGGACGTCTCGAAGAAGTTCCGGTTGTTCAGGGAACGGCCCACCTCGATCAAGCAGCGCCTGCTCACCACCCGCTCCCGCGCCGAGGACTTCTGGGCGCTCCGCGACATCACGTTCGACGTCGCCGAGGGGGGTACCTTGGGCCTGATCGGGCACAACGGCTCCGGCAAGACAACGCTGCTGAAGATCGTCGCAGGCATCCTCCGTCCGACCTCGGGGATCGTCCGTGAGCGGGGCCGGCTCGCGGCCCTGCTCGAGCTCGGCGCGGGATTCCATCCCGAGCTCACCGGGAGGGAGAACGTCTACCTGAACGCGTCGTTCCTCGGACTCTCCCGCCGGGATACCGATCGCGCGTACGACGACATCGTCGCCTTCGCCGAGCTCGAGGAGTTCGTGGACAACCAGGTGAAGTTCTACTCGTCGGGCATGCTGGTCCGGCTGGGGTTCGCCGTGGCGGTGCACGTGGACCCCGAGGTGCTCCTCATCGACGAGGTCCTCGCGGTGGGCGACGAGGCGTTCCAGGCCAAGTGCCTCGATCGGATCGCGAGGTTCCAGCGCGAGGGCCGCACGATCGTGCTCGTGACGCACGCGCTCGACACGGTCAGGGCCATCTGCGACCGGGCGGTGATGTTGCACCACGGCAAGCTCCACGCCTGGGGCGCCCCCGACGACGTCGTCCGCGAGATGCGGTACGTCCTGCTCGGCGTGACCGATCCCGGGTTCGTTCCGGAGGAAGGCACGAGGGAAGCCGAGATCGCCTCGGTGGACCTGATCCGGGCGAACGGGAAGAGCGAGGGACCGGTCCTGCGCGGCGACCCGCTCACGATCCAGGTCGACGTGCGGACGAACCAGTCGGTGGCCGACCTCGACGTGGACTTCCAGATCCTGGACGGCGCCACGAACCACCCCGTGCTCGACGCGCGGACGTCCCAGGCCGGGATCGCCATCGAGCGGTTCGACGGGAAGAAGCGCGTGCGCTTCCGCATCGGCGGGTTCCCCTACGCTCCCGGCAAGTACTGGGTCACGATCGGGCTCGGGTCGCGCGAGACGGGACACCCGTACCACGTCCAGACCCAGAGGTACCTGTTCGAGGTGATCGAGGTCCCCAGGGTCCAGGAGCTGGTCGAGGTTCCGGTCCAGATCGAGATCGAGGACCTGTGAGCGCCCACCCATCGCCGTCGACCCACACATCGCAGAAAGGAACCACCCCCATGCTCATCGCGCTGATCCTCCTCTCCGTGACCCTCGCCGCCCTCGCGCAGCTCACGCTGAAGCACGGCATGAACCAGGTGACCTCGCGGACCGGCGTCCTCCAGGCGAACGGCGAGTCGTTGCGATCGGTGATCACGACCGCGGCGGTATGGGGCGGCCTGTTCCTGTTCGGCCTTTCCGCGGTGGTCTGGCTCGGCGTGCTGTCGCGGACGTCGCTGTCGTTCGCGTACCCGTTCGCCGCGCTCACCTACGTGCTCATCCTCCTGTTCGACAGGTTCGTCCTGGACGAGACGGTGCCGCCGCTGCGGTGGGCGGGCGTGGCGTTCATCGCCATCGGCATCTTCCTGATCTCGCGCACGCCCCACAGCTGAGATGGGGGCGCCGCCCGAGGCCGAGCTGGCCGTGGTGATCGTGAACTACAACGCCGGCGAGTACCTCGAGCGCTGCCTGGCCTCCCTGCAGGCCCACCGGGGCGATCTCGAGCTCGACGTCCTCGTCATCGACAACGCGTCGCGCGACGGCAGCCACCTCGCGGCGGCGGCCGCCCACCCCTGGGTCCGCCTCATCGAGAACCCCACGAACGTCTTCCTCTCACCCGCGTGGAACCAGGGCGCTCGCGAGACCGCCGCGCCGTACCTGCTCTTCCTGAACCCCGACACCGAGTGGTGGGCGGGCACGCTTGCCGACTACGTGCGGGCGGCTCGGGAGCACCCCTCGGCCGGCATCGTGGGCCCGATGGTCCGGAACATGGACGGCACCGTGTACCCGAGCGGACGCGCCTTCCCCAGCGTGGCCGACGCCGTGGGCCACGCGTTCCTCGGGACGATCCGGCCGAACAACCCGTTCACGCGCCGGTACCACATGGACGGGTGGGACCGGACCACCGAACGCGAGGTCGACTGGGTCTCCGGCTCCTGCATGCTCGTGCCGCGCAAGGCCTTCGAGGACGTGGGCGGCTTCGACGAGTCCTTCCTGCTCTACGGGGAAGAGCTCGACATCGCGATGCGTCTCCGCCGCTCCGGGTGGGCCGTGCTGTTCACGCCGGACGTCGAGATCCTGCACGCGATCGGCGTGTCGACCGGCCGCTCACGGGAGATGCTCGTGCGGCACTCGATGAGCATCTACCGCTACTACCGCAAGCACCGCGCCGGGGGATGGCGGCAGCTCACGCTGCCGCTCGCCTGGGCCGTCCTGCGCCTCCGTGCCGAGGTCGAATGGCTGCGAGGGAGGCTGCGGCGGTGAAGGCGATCGTGCTGGTCGGCGGGGAGGGGACGCGGCTGCGTCCGATCACGGAGACGATCCCGAAGCCCCTCGTGCCGCTGATGGACCGGCCGTCCCTGGACCACGTCCTCGATCACCTGGCCCGCCACGGCGTGCACGAGGTCGTGCTGTCGTCCTCGTACCTGGAATCCACCTTCCACGCCTTCATCGAGGCGCGGCACGGTGACCCCGCCATCACGTGGATCACCGAGGAGTCGCCGCTCGGCACCGGGGGCGCCGTCGTGAACGCGCTCGGCTCGGTGGACGACGAACCGATCTTCGCCCTGAACGGCGACATCCTCACGGACCTCGACCTCACCGCGATGCTCGAGCTCCATCGCGACCGCGGCTCGGCGGCCACGATCGCGCTGCATCACGTCGACGATGCCCGGCCGTTCGGGCTGGTTGCCACCGAAGCGGACGGGCGCGTCCTGGAGTTCCGCGAGAAGCCCGAGGAGCTCGTCCCCGGCGACATCAACGCCGGGACGTACGTACTCGAGCCGCAGGTCCTGCGGGAGTGGCCGGTCGGACGCAGCATCTCGATCGAGCGCGAGATCTTCCCCGCCATCATCGGGTCCGGTCGTCCCGTCTACGGGTTCCTGTCCCACGCGTACTGGCTCGACCTGGGAACCCCCGAGAAGTACCTCCAGGCTCACTTCGACATCCTCGAAGGGCGGGTCGGGTTCGAACCGGCCTACGCCGCCCCGTACGTGGCGGACGACGCCGAGGTCGACCTGCGTGCGCACCTCGGCAAGTGGGTGGTGGTGGGGCGCAGGGCCTCGGTCGGCGCAGACGCGCAGGTCGACGACAGCGTGCTCCACGCGGAGGCGAAGGTGGAGGCCGGCGCTCGCGTGGTGGGTTCGATCCTCGGCCCCGGGTCGGTGGTGGGTGCGGGGGCCACGGTCACCGACTCGGCGCTGGCCGAGGGCGCCCGCGTCCCCCCGGGCACGACACTCGACCGCGGACGGGTCTCCGCAGGCCGGGAGGCGTAGGGCCTCGGGCACCGACGGCCGCGGATCGATGTGCTAGGGTGCGGTTTCCCGCGTCCCGAACCCCCACGACATGATCCGAAGAGCACTCGCCGCCGCCCTGTCCGCCGCGCTCCTGTCGCTGGCCCCGGTCTCATCTGCGCGCGCGGCGGACGCCTTCACGTTCTTCGGGTCCGGATGGGGCCACGGCCTCGGGATGTCGCAGTGGGGGGCCTACGGGCTGTCCCTGCAGGGCTGGGGGCAGGACCGGATCCTGACGCACTTCTACTCGGGGACGAAGGTCGCGAAGGACGGCTCCCCGCCGAGCACGCTGCGGGTCGGGCTCGTGCAGGGGCGGCAACAGGTCCACCTCACCGCCCAGCAGGGAGCGGTGGACCTCCGGGCGGGCGATCGCCAGCCCGGCAGCACGATCGCCACGATCCCGAGCGGCCAGACCTGGAGGGTCGTCCAGATCGGCGGGTCCTACCGGATCATCGACGCCTCGGGCAAGCGGGTGGCGGACGGCGTCGGCGGCACGACGACGAACCTGTACGCCGTGTTCGAGCAGAGGGGCGCGATGGTCCGGATCCCCGAGGCCGGTCACACCTACAACCGTGGGTGGATCGAGTTCAACGTCTACAACTGCGAGACGAAGTGCACGATGCGCGTGATCCTCACGATCGCCCCCCAGCCCTACCTGTACGGCCTGGCCGAGGTGCCGAGCAGCTGGCCGAGACCCGCCCTCCAGGCGCAGGCCGTCGCCGCCCGCACGTACGCGTTCCGCAAGGTGCAGACCTCGGGCCAGCACCGGCCGGGGTGCAACTGCGCGCTGTACGCGAGCTCGTTCGATCAGGTGTACGCCGGCTACGACAAGGAGGGCGGCGATCAGGGCGAGCGCTGGGTTGCCGCCGTGAACGCCACCGCGAACCAGGTCGTGATCGATCACGGCGAGCTGATCCAGGCGTTCTACACGTCCTCGAGCGGGGGCTTCACCGAGAACAACGAGAACGTGTGGGGCGGCACGCCGATCTCGTACCTGCGCGGCGTCTGCGATCCCGGCGACTACACGCCGGCGAACCCGAACGCGGTGTGGAAGGTCACGATGAGCGCGACGCAGATCACGAGGAAGCTCCGGCTCCGCATCGGCAGGATCACCGGCTTCGGCGAAACGGTCCGGGGCGTATCCGGACGGATCGTCACGGTCGTGGTCAAAGGCACCACCGGTCGGGCCACCATCAGCGGCGGCACCCTGCGCGCCGAGCTGGGGCTGCAGGACGACCGGGTGTGGATCAACCGGAACCGCCAGGTCATCGGCACGATCCGCCAGAAGTACGACGCGATCGGGTGCCGGCCCGGGCTGCCGACGTCCCGCCAGGTGCAGGTGGCGGGCGGGGAGCGCCAGGTGTTCCAGCGCGGCACGATCTTCGCGCAGGACGGGATGGGCGCCCACGAGATCACCGGCGAGGTCCTCGCCTTCTACCTGAAGCACGGAGGACCGGCCGGCTCGCTCGGCTTCCCGCTCACCGACACGTTCCGCCTGAAGAACGGCAACACCCGCACGAGGTTCGAGCACGGCACGGTCACGTGCAAGCCGGCCGGCCCGTGCTGGCGCTCCCCGGGCTAGGGCTGCAGGAACGGTCCCAGGAACCCCCTCGGCGCCTCCGGCGCGACGTTCGTCCCCCGATAGGCGTCGATGAATCCCTTCGCGATCGTGGTCGCGGCACCGGCGCTCGTTCCCGCCGGGCACTCCCACAGCGTGTTCCACGCCACGAGCGCGAGGCCCGTGCCCGAGGGCAGGTCCGGATACGGCGCCATGATCACTCTCGATCCCCGCTGGGCCAGCCCGGCGATCGCCTCCACCACGTCCGGTGCGAGGCCCCGGTAGTAGATCAGCACGTAGGCGTGCTCGAGGTTGTGCACGGCCCTGGTCTCCGGCACCGGGCGGTCGTAGACGTGCGGGTCGGCAGGCAGCGGCTGGGGATCGTGGTACCCCGACGAGGCGGGGTGCTGCGGGTAGTCGTAGGACCCACCGGGCGACAGGTGCAGACCCCCGGGAGCCTCCGCGGCCGGGTGCGTGACGTCACCGCACCCCGAGGTCCGCGCCGCCTGCAGCGCGGCCGGGTCGATGGCTCCGGGCCGCTTGGTCGGGACGAACAGCACGTAGGCCACGCCGACCGCCGCCACGGCGACGACCGCGCGCATCGCCAGACCACGCCGCGTGCGGCTCGTCTCGGCTACCCGGTTCGTCTTGGCCACCCGGCCGCCTACGGGACGAGGGTGGACCAGTCGTACGTGGACGGGATCGGCTTCGGCTGCTCGTTGGCCGCGCCGAACGTGAGCACCACCACGTCATGGTCCTTCAGCTGGACGTCACGCGGGTCGCCGGTGACCTCCTTGCCGTTCACGTACGCCCGGAGCTGCCGGTCCCCGGAGTCGCAGTAGCCGCCCATGCAGGTGGAGGACAGGCGCACGCCCCACACGTCGAAGAACTCGCCGAGCGTGGCCTGGAAGCCCGAGCTCGCGCTCTCGATGTGGATCACGCCCGAGGTGTCGTGCGTGTGCAGAGGTGACTCGACGCCCGGCGCGATCCCGATGTCCGACGGGACCGGCTCCTGGGTGCCGGCGACGAAGACCTGGACGTTGGCGTGGATGTGGAGCGCGCCGCCCGCCGCCGGCAGACCGAGCCTGCTCAGGCGGTCGCCGACCTGCTGCGTGTTGGCCGACCAGGGCGCTCGGTCCAGCAGGATCCCGGGCAGCGGCCCGGCCTGCGTCTTGGGCCGGGCGACGAGGAAGATCCCGAGCGCGACCACCGTGCTCACGCCGAGGAGGATCAGGTACAAGCGCACGAAGCGCCTCCTGGCCATCCGCTTGCGCGCCTGCTCGCGCTGGTGCCGCGCGAGCTCCTTGTGCTCGGCCTTCGTCGACCGGGGTCGTTCCTGCGTGGTGGTTGCGGTGCGAGCCTCGTTCGTGGCGGCCGATCGATGCGGCTTGCGGCGTTTCTTCGCCATCGCCCTAGCCCTGGAACGTGGACCAGTCGAACGTGGGCAGCGGGTTCGGCACCTGCGCCTGCGTCCCGTAGGTGATGACGATGTCCGCGTGCTCGGTCAGCGGGATGGTCCGGGGGTTGCCCTGGAAAGGCCTGCCGTCCACGAAGACGCGGAGCTGCTGGTCGCCGGCGTCGCAGTAGCCGCCCGCGCACGTTGCGGAGAGTCGGACGCCCCACACGTCGAAGAACTCGCCGAGCGTGGGCTGGAAGCCCGGGTCGCCGCTCTCGATATGGATGACTCCACTCGTGTCGTGCGTGTGCAGCGCCGAGGCTGCGCTGGTCGAGAGCCCGATATCCGCGGCCACGGGGAGCGGAGAGCCGTCGACTTCGATGGCCAGGTACGCGTGGTGGTGGAGCGCCGCGCCCTCGGGCGGAAGCCCCAGCGCGTTGAGGCGCTGAGCCAGATCCCCGGTGTTGTCCGGCCAGGGACCCGGCCCCGTGAGGACGCCCCGCAGCTTGCCGCCCCCGGCCGACGTGCCGGAGGGCTGGCTGAGGACCACGGCGACGACCGCAATCGCCACGACCACGATCGAGGCCATCACCACGATCCGGCGGTTCCTGCGGCTCCGGGCCAGCTTCCGTTCGAGCTCGACCCGTTCCCGGCGCGCCTGCTCCTTCCGCTCGGCCTTGGTCGTGCGACCCTGGCCGGGCTCCGCGTTCGTCCGCTGCCTGCTCGCCACGACGCTCCTTCCTCCGGTCCGCTCCGGACCGTCCCCGTACAGCGTTTCAGGATACCGGGCACTCCGGGATCCGCGCGCGAGTCCTTCGGGATCCGCGAGCGAGCCATCCGGCCTCACTCGGGATGGAAGGCCGTTCCCAGGCCCGACGGAGGCTCGCTTGCGAACACCGCACGGAGAGCCGGGTGACTGTCCCAGAGATCGCGGAGCGGGCGCAGGTTCACGAGGACCAGGGCGAAGATCATCAGGACGAAAGGCATGAGCGGCAGGATCTGCGAGATCCCGGTCAACACCGGCTGCAGCTTCCCGGCCGCGACCTGGAGCGCGCCGAACAGGTAGGCGCCGAAGGCGGCGCGGATCGGGTTCCAGCCGCCGAAGATGACGATGGCCAGGGCGATCCACCCGAAGTTCGTGGTGAGCCCATCGCGCCACCCGAGCTTGTAGGCGAGCGAGAACGCCGCCCCGGCCATGCCGGCCAGCGCGCCGCCCAGGATCGTGTAGAGGTAGCGGAGGCGGTTGACGGGGATGCCTCTGGCGAACGCGGCCTCGGGCCGCTCTCCGATACCTCGCAGGATCAGCCCCCGTCGGCTCCGGTAGATGAACGAAGCCGCCGCGACGACCGCGACGTAGCTCCCGTAGACGGAGAGGTTCTGCTGGAAGAGCACCGCCCCGAGGAACGGGATCCGCTCGAGCAGCGGGATCGAGAGGGAGGGGACCTGCGGACCTGCCTCGCCGACGTAGGAGTCGCCGAGGAACGTGCTCAGCTGCACGGCGAGCAGCGTGAGCACAAACCCCACGGCGATCTGGTTGAGCCGCATCTGGATGCTGGCGAAGGCGACGATCGCGGCGAGGAGCATCCCCACACCCATCGCCGCGGCGTAGCCGACGATCGCGCTCCCCGTCACGAACCCGGCGGCGAACCCGGTCATCGCCGAGAGCATGATCGTCCCCTCGAGGGACAGGTTGATCACGCCGGCCCGTTCGCCGATGGTCTCACCCACGGCCGCGTACACGAGCGGGGTCGCCGCGGCCACGATCGATGCGAGGGTTGCTTCCATCGCTACCCGTCCTCCGCCCCTGCCTCGGGCTCCCTCCGGCGGCGCGAGCGCCAGCGCTGCTGCCATCCGCCCGCGAGGATCACGATCAGGACGAGCAGCCCCTGGATGACGCCGCCCAGCGCCGAGTTCAGGTTCAGCCGGAGCTGGAGCTGCGTGGCCCCGATCGAGACGCCGGCGAAGAACAGAGCGATCGGAGCGATCCACGCGGCACGGAAGCCCGCGAGCAGCACGACGAGGATCGCCAAGAAGCCGAAGCCCCCCGAGATCGCGGGGATGAGCTTGTGCTGGACTCCGGTCGCCTGGATCGCGCCGGCCAGACCGGCAAGCGCTCCGCAGGTCGCGAACGCGGCGAGCAGGTACCGCTCGTCCGGGATGCCCAGCAAGCGGGCGCTCGTCACGTTCTTCCCCACCGCCTTGAGGCGAAGCCCGAACATCGTTCCGCGCATCAGTAGGTACACCAGCACCACGGCCAGGACCGCAAGCGCCACAGCGAGCGGGACGAGCGACGTCGTGCCGACCGTCGACAGCCACGCCTCGCGCCGGAACAGGTCGGTGCCGCTTGTGGAGGCGATGCCCTGGCGCTTCCAGGGGCCGATGATCAGGTAGATGGCCATGCCGGAGGCGACGAAGTCGAGGCCGAGCCCGCCGAAGATCTCGTTCACGTTCCCACGGGTCTTGAGTACGCCCGCGAGGAGCGCCCAGAGCGCTCCGCCGACCACGCCGGCGGCGAGCGTGAGCGGGATGAGGACCGCGGAAGAGCCCGGCACGACCCGAGCGACCCCCGTTGCCGCGACCGCGCCCGCGACGATCTGCCCTTCGATCCCGATGTTCCACAGGCCGGCGGTGAAGGTCACCACCAGCCCCGCCCCGGCAAGGGCCAGCGGCACCCACGCCATCACGGTGTCCGCCAGCTTGCCCGGACTTCCCACCGCGCCCGTCCACAGCAGACGCAGGGATCCGATGGGCGGCGCGCCGATCAACAGCAACAGCAGCAGCGTCACCACCAGAGCGAGGGCGATCGGGAGCAGCAGCGATCCGGCTCGCCCGAAGATGCCGCGGAGGCTCGGGCCGGAGAACCTCTGCCGAATCGTTCCCTCCCGGCTCACGCGGACTCCTTCCCGCCGATCAGGTGGCCGAGCTCCTCGCCGCTCGTCTCGCGCGCATCGACTGCCTTGAGGACCCCGGCGAAGAAGACCAGGATCCGATCGGAGTACTTGAGGAGCTCGTCGAGGTCGGCCGAGGCGAACACGATGGCCGTCCCGGTGCCCAGCCGCTCCAGCAGCCTTGTCCACACCCAGGCGGCGGACTCGATGTCCAGCCCGCGCGTCGGGTGCTCCATAAGCAGGAGGCGGACCTCCGCGGGCATCATGGCGAGGAGCAGCCGCTGCTGGTTCCCGCCGGAGAGGGCATCGGCGTTCGTCGTGGGAGTCCCTCGGATGAAGTTGTCCGCGATCTTCCGGTCCGCCAGACCTCGGGCCTCGCCCCAATCCACGAGCCTCGCCCGGTCCCCTCGGGTCAACGCGAAATGCTCGGTGATGGTGAGCCCTGCAACCAGGCCCTCCTCCAGCCGCCCGGCAGGCAAGTAGTAGACGCCCGCGCTGAGGAAGTCTCGATACCCGCGACCGGTGAGATCGCGCCCCGCGAGGCCCACCCGGCCAGCCGCCGGTTGCAGCAGGCCGGCGCACGTTCGGAGGAACGCGCGTTGACCGCTCCCCTCGAGCCCCGCGAGGCCGATCACCTCACCCTCCCGGACGCTCAGGGACACGGGACGACCCGACGCGCCCGGATGGCGAAGCTCGACGCTACTCAGGTCGAGGACAGGCGCTCCGTGCTCCACGGGCGGCCGCTCCGGCGGCGCGAGGACCTGTCCGAACATCAGCCCCACGAG
>DASWAT010000157.1:0-23394 GCA_036390995.1 Actinomycetota bacterium
CCGGGTGGTGGGCGCTCAGGGATTCGAACCCCGGTCCTCTGCCTTGTAAGGGCAGCGCTCTTACCGCTGAGCTAAGCGCCCGATGACGTGGGAATCCTACAGAGACCCGTCGGGACCGAGCCGACGCCAACGTCTGTCCAACGGCACTCCAACGGGTCGGGACCAGCATGTGCACACGGAGGTGGTGCTCATGCGGTGGAAGACGCTCGCGATCGGGCTGGGAACCGCCGTTCTCGGATCCGTCGGAGGGAGTATCGGGTTCGCGCAGGCTGCGGCGCCGACCGACGAGACCGTGGTCGTGGTCCAGCAGGCCCCGGACCAGCAGTTCGTCGATCTCGGCGCTTCGGGCCCGAGCCCCGGAGACATCCTCGTGTTCCACAGTGCCCTCACGGACACGAACGGAGGCGACGCCGGCGACCTGAACATCCAGTGCGGGGTCAACTTCTCGGGACTGGCCGTCTGCGTGGGGATCTTCACGATCGACGGCCGTGGCCAGCTTGCCGTCGACGCGCTCCCCCAGCTTCCCCTGCCGACCACGGGGATCGTGACCGGCGGCAACGACGACTTCCGGAACGTGCGCGGTGAGGCGGACATCCAACCGCAAGCCGACGGCACCACCCTTATCACGTTCCATCTGATCGGGACGAGGGCTCGGTAGTCACCGGTTCCATCGACCGAGGGTCGACCGTCGCCCGCTCGCGAAGGGACTCAGATCGGCGAGCCGACCCCGGCGCCGCGGACGTGGCCGCACGCCCGGCACACGACCTCGCCGAGCATCACCGACAGACGTGTCGCGCCGCAGTTCTCGCACCGGTCGAGCTGGACCACCCAGTCGGGGCGTTCCTCCTGGCACCGCGGACAGATCAGGGCCTGGTGTCCGCCCACGGCCGCGCGCGCCCACGGGCGCTGGTGCTTGTCCGGATCGAACGTGGGGCGCCCGCACAGGAAGCACCTCGGACGGTCGGGCGCATCGAGGGCGGCTTCGGGGACGAGGATGGGGTCGTCGTCGGGGTTCACGACCTCCCCAGGATAGCGCCGCGAACGCGGATGTGCGGCATCCGCGGGGCCTCCCTAGGATGGAGGGACACGAGCAGGAGGAGGCGCTGCATGGAGACGAACGGACATGGTTCGAGCGGACTCCTGAAGACGGTGGAGGCCGCGGGTGACGTGGACATCGAGCGCGCGCTCGTCGGCGCGGTCAGCGCGCGCGACGTGAGCGTGAAGCAGGCGGCCGTCGGCGCGATGATGGCGAGCGGCGACGTCCGGTTCGACCGCGGCGGCAGCGGACCGCTCATGGCCGGCGGCAACGTCGAGTTCCACCAGGGCGGATGCGGTCCGGTGCTGACGGCGGGGAGCGTCTCGTTCGAGCAGGGCGGCTGCCAGACCGTCATCGCGGGCGGCGGCGTGACCGTCGGCGACCGCGGGTTCGTCGGGCTCGCGCTGTCACCGCGCGTGGAGGTCCAGGAGGGCGGCCGCGTGCTGCTGGCGCTGCCGCAGGCGGCGGCGTTCGGCGCGGCTCTCGGTCTGGTGGCGGGACTGCTCCTTCGTTCCCGACGCGGCAAAGGGTAGCGGCCGGCTCAGTGGTGAGCCAGGTCTGACTCGGCAAGCCGGCGCGCCAGCACCGGCAACATCGCAACCGCGATCTCCGGACATTCCTCGAGGAGCTCGGCGAAGTCCCGGCGCGAGATCGCCAGGCACCGCACGGGGGTCGCCGCCTGCACGCGCGCGGTCCGGGGGACACCGTCGGCCAGGATCGCGAGCTCGCCGAAGAACTCGCCGGGTCCGAACTCGATGTCGCGATCCGGCAGCTCGACCTTCACCGTCCCCTCCTGCAGGACGAACATCCCGGCCCCCGGCTGACCCGGCTGCACGAGGACGTGCCCGGCGGGCGCCTCGGCCTCGGAGACCACACGGGCCACGCGTTCGAGCGATTCGTCACCGAGCTCGGCGAAGAGCGACACCTTCGCCAGCTCCGCCAACACGATGTCGTGTTCGAGCGTCATAGCCCCGCCTCCTCGCGCATCACCTCGGGCAAGACTACGGTCTTCCCCTCGCGGTGTTTGCCGCCCGCGGCGCGCGCTCGCCACGTCGCCACCAGGCCAACCCCGAGACCGAACAGCGCCGCGAGCGTCGCGGTGATGCCACTCACGTACGGGATCGCGCCCACCGCCCGGGCGATCCCCCACCCGAAGAGGAACGCGAGCGCGCGGTTCCGGGGCGGTCCCCACAGGAAGCGACCGATCACGAACATCGCCGCGACATAGCCCACGAGCCCGA
The DNA here is from genome assembly GCA_036390995.1 of Actinomycetota bacterium. Classification (GTDB taxonomy): domain Bacteria; phylum Actinomycetota; class UBA4738; order UBA4738; family HRBIN12; genus DASQQQ01. Next base: position 2,278 of record DASWAT010000157.1, read on the forward strand.
GCAGCCCAACCCCGAGGAGCAGCGCCAGCGCGAGCGGCAGCCCGAGCAGCGACGCACCCAGCAGAACCACCGCCACGGGCAGCCCCACGGCGAGCGCCAGGGCCCAACCGGCCGAGGTCCACGGCGCCGTCCGCGCCACCTCGGTCACGGCGTCCAGCCCTCGCGGCGCGAGCAGGACCAGCAGCAACCCGAACGCGAGGGTCGACACGCTCACCGCGAGCCATCCCGCGAACCGGCCGAACACGTCGATCGGCGCGCGCCAGGTGAAGGCCGCGTGCTGTCGGACGACGCCGCCCACCTTCGCGCCCTGAGCGAGGTCCACGCGTCCCCGTGCCCGGACGTCTCCGCCGATCTGCGCGTCGGGCCCGAGCGCGACCCGCCCGTTCACGGCGATCACGCTCCCGCTCACCTGGCCCTGGACCTCGATCGGCCCGTCGAGCACCACGACGTCGCCGAGCACGACCCCGGCCACCTCGGCCCGCCCCCGGAGGACCACCACCTCGCCGACCGTTGTGCCGCGCGGCACCGAGGCCGTGCCGGAGAGCAGGATCAGGTCGGGGCCCTCGAGCCGCGGCGTGCCGGCGTCCTGCGCCAGCGCCGCCGCCGGCACGAGGAGCAGCGCCAGGGCGAACGGGAACACGAGCAGCCGGCGGGCGGTCGACATCGCGAGCATCCTACCGGTGCTCGGGGCCGGCTCCCCGGCGGCATCCTGGGCGGTGGCCCGCACCCGGTGCCGTGTCGCCGTTCCGCGGTAGCGTGTCCCCCGTGACGCTCGAGCTGTTCACCCCCTCCGTCCGTGCCTGGTTCGAGGCCTCGTTCGAGGCGCCCACCCCGGCGCAGGTCCGGGGATGGCCGGCCATCGCCTCGGGGAGCCACTCGCTGATCCTGGCTCCCACGGGATCGGGCAAGACGCTCGCCGCGTTCCTGTGGGCGCTGGACCGCCTGGCGTCCGAGCCGACCCCGCCGGCCGCCGAGCGCTGCCGCGTGCTGTACGTCTCGCCGCTCCGCGCGCTTGCCGTGGACGTCGAGAAGAACCTCCGGGCGCCGCTCGCGGGGATCGGCCTGGCCGCCGAGCGCCTCGGCGTCGAGCTCCACGCGCCGACCGTGGCCATGCGCACCGGCGACACGCCGGCCGGCGAACGCCGGAAGATCGCCAAGCGCCCGCCCGACATCCTCATCACTACGCCCGAGTCCCTGTACCTGATGCTCACGTCGCAGACCCGCGAGATCCTCCGCACCGTGCGGTGGGTGATCGTCGACGAGATCCACGCGATGGCGGCCACGAAGCGCGGGGCGCATCTCGCGCTCTCGCTCGAGCGGCTGGAGGCGATCACGCGCGAGCCCCCGCAGCGGATCGGGCTCTCGGCGACCCAGCGGCCTCTGGACGAGATCGCGCGGTTCCTCGGAGGGCAGACCGAGGACGGGCCTCGCCCGGTCACGATCGTCGACGCCGGCCACCGCAAGCCGATGGAGGTCGAGGTGGTCGTCCCCCTCGAGGACATGGGCGAGATCGGCAGGCTCGCCGACACGATCCCGAGCGGACCGACCGCGGCAAGCCACGAGCGGATCAGCATCTGGCCCTCGGTGCACCCACGCCTGCTCGAGCTGATCCAGAGCCATCGCTCGACCCTGATCTTCGCGAACGCCCGCAGGCTGGCCGAGCGCCTGGCCGCTCGCCTGAACGAGCTGGCCGGCGAGGAGCTCGTGCGGGCCCACCACGGCTCGATCGCGCGCGAGCAGCGCCTGGAGATCGAGGACCGGCTGAAGCAGGGGACGCTCCGCGCGCTCGTCGCCACCAGCTCGCTGGAGCTCGGGATCGACATGGGCGCGGTGGACCTGGTCATCCAGGTCGAGTCGCCCGGCTCGGTGGCCCGAGGCCTGCAGCGGATCGGACGGGCCGGCCATCAGGTGGGCGAGCCATCGCGGGGCAAGGTCTTCCCCAAGTACCGGGGCGACCTGCTCGAGGCCGCCGTGGTCGTCAAGCGGATGCGCGAGGGCCTGATCGAGGAGACCCGCTATCCCCGGAACCCGCTCGACGTGCTCGCGCAGCAGATCGTCGCGATGTGCGCCGTCGACGAGTGGTCGGTCGGCGACCTCGGGGCGCTCGTGCGGCGCTCGGCGAGCTTCGCCGATCTGTCCGACGAGCTCCTCACCGCCGTGCTCGACCTCCTCTCCGGCAAGTACCCGAGCGACGACTTCGCCGAGCTCCGCCCCCGCGTCGTGTGGGATCGGCGCCGGAACGTGGTGCGGGCACGCGAGGGCGCCGGACGTCTCGCGGTGACCAGCGGCGGCACGATCCCCGATCGCGGCCTGTTCGGCGTGTTCCTGCCCGACGGCACGCGGGTCGGCGAGCTCGACGAGGAGATGGTGTACGAGAGCCGGCGGGGCGAGGTCTTCCTGCTCGGCGCCTCGGCGTGGCGGATCGAGGACATCACGCTCGATCGCGTGATCGTGTCCCCGGCCCCGGGCGAGCCCGGCAAGATGCCGTTCTGGAAGGGCGACAAGCCGGGCCGGCCGCTCGAGCTCGGCCGGGCCATCGGCGAGTTCACGCGGACGCTCGGGACGCAGCCGGAACCGCAGGCGGTGGAGCGGCTGCAGCGCGAGTTCGGGCTCGACGAGCTTGCCGCCCGCAACCTCGTGGCCTACCTCGAGGACGAGCGCGAGGCTGCCGGCGCCGTCCCCGACGACCGGACGGTGGTCGTCGAGCGCTTCCGCGACGAGCTGGGCGACTGGCGGATGTGCATCCTCTCCCCGTTCGGGGCCAGGGTGCACGCGCCGTGGGCCATGGCCGTCGAAGCTCGCCTTGCCGAGCGGATGGGCATGGACGTCCAGGTGCTGTGGAGCGACGACGGCATCGTGCTCCGGCTGCCCGAGTCCGAGGAGCGCATCCCGCTCGAGGAACTGGCGTTCGATCCCGAGGAGATCGAGGAGCTCGTGGTCCGGCAGCTGCCATCCACCGCGCTGTTCGCGTCGCTGTTCCGCGAGTCGGCGGCCCGGGCCCTGCTGCTCCCTCGGCGAGGCCCCACGAAGCGCACGCCGCTCTGGCAGCAGCGCCAGCGCTCGGCCAACCTGCTGCAGGCGGCCGCGAAGCACCCCGACTTCCCGATCCTGCTCGAAGCCACCCGGGAGTGCCTGCGCGACGTGTTCGACCTGCCGGCGCTGAAGCAGGTGATGGGTGACCTGCGGGCGCGGCGTATCCGGATGGTGCCGGTGGAGACGGCGAAGGCGTCGCCGTTCGCGCAGTCGCTGCTGTTCGGCTGGATCGCCGTGTACATGTACGAGGGCGACGCGCCGCTCGCCGAGCGCCGAGCCGCGGCCCTCGCGCTCGACCGGGACCTGCTCCGGGACCTGCTCGGCGCCGAGGAGCTGCGCGAGCTGCTGGACCCGGTCGTGCTCGACGAGCTGGAACTCGAGCTCCAGGGGCTCGTCGATCGACGCCGGGCCCGGCATCCCGATGACCTCCACGATCTCCTGCGCCGGGTCGGCGACCTCACCGAGGAGGAGGCGTGGGCGCGGAGCTCCGCCGATCCACGCGTCTGGATCGACCAGCTGCTGCACGAGCGCCGGGCGATCCCCGTCCGCGTGAGCGGCGAGGACCGCCTGGCCGCCGTGGAGGACGCCGGGCGGCTCCGGGACGCCCTCGGCGCGGCCATCCCCATGGGGGTACCGGCGGCGTTCGCGGCCTCGGTGGCCGAGCCGCTGCGTGAGCTGGTCGCCCGGTACGCCCGCACGCACGGGCCGTTCCACGCGGCGGACGTGGCTCGGCGCCTGGGCGCGCCGCTCGAGCGGATCACCGAGGCGCTCGGCGCGCTGGAGGCCGAGGGACGCATCGTGCTCGGGGAGTTCCGTCGCGGTGGGATGGAGCGCGAGTGGTGCGACGCCGAGGTCCTGCGCACGCTCCGGCGGCGGTCGCTCGCCGCGCTCCGCAAGGAGATCGAGCCCGTCGACGGCGCGGCCCTCGCGCGGTTCCTCCCCGAGTGGCACGGGATCGGGCATCCCCGCCGCGGTCCCGGGGCGCTGGCCGACGCCATCGAGCAGTTGCAGGGCGCCGCCATCCCCGCCTCGGTACTCGAGTCCGACGTGCTGCCGGTGCGGGTGGCGGGCTACCGTCCGGCCGACCTCGATGCGTTATGTGCCGCCGGCGAGATCGTGTGGGTGGGCGCGGGCCCGCTGGGCTCGGACGACGGACGGGTGGCGCTCCTGTTCCGCGATCACGTGGCGCGGCTGGTGCCGCAACCGACAGAGGAGCGGCCGGACGGGCCCGTGCACGAGGCGCTCCGGCGCCACCTGACCGAGCGAGGTGCGTCCTTCTGGCCGGAGCTCGTGCAGGCCGCGGGCACGGCCGAGGAGGCCTCGGTCCTGACCGCCCTGTGGGACCTGGTGTGGGCGGGCGAGGTCACGAACGACACGCTCGCCCCCCTGCGCGCGTTCCTGCTCCGGCGCCCCTCCCGGGCCGCGGCGGGGAAGCCACGACCGGGCGCGCTCCGCCGGACCGGTCCACCCGCGGGGCAGGGCCGGTGGTCGCTCGTCCAGGCGCTGCTACGTCCGTCGCCTCCGCCCACCGAGTCGGCGCACACACGGGCGCTCCAGCTCCTCGACCGCCACGGCGTGGTCACGCGGGAGGCCGTGTTGGCGGAGGGCACGCCGGGCGGGTTCGCGGCCGTCTACGGCGTGCTGAAGGCGATGGAGGAGTCCGGCAAGGTGCGCCGCGGGTACTTCGTCGCGGGGCTCGGAGCGGCGCAGTTCGCCCTGCCCGGCGCGGTCGACCGGTTGCGAGGTCTCCGGGAGGCGGAGGTGGCGGCGCCCGCGATCGCGTTGGCGGCCACCGACCCGGCCCAGCCGTTCGGGGCGGCGCTGCCGTGGCCCGAGGGGCCCGGGCGGCCGGCCCGCGCCGCCGGAGCGTTCGCGATCCTGGCCGGCGGGAGGCTGGTCGCGTACCTGGAGCGGGGCGCGCGGAGCCTCCTCACGTTCCCCGACGCCGAACTCGATCCGGCGTGGATGGACGCCCTAGTCTCGCTGGTGAAGGACGGGCGTCTGCGGAGGATCCAGCTGCAGCGCATCGACGGCCTGCCGGCGCACGGGTCCCCGTGGACCTCTCCGCTTCGCGAGCACGGGTTCGTCGAGGGCTACCGCGGGCTCACGCTCCGGGACTGACCGGTGACCGAACGCGTGCTCTCGGCATCGGGATCCTCGGCGGCGATCGCCACCCCGCACTCGGCGGCCACCGAGGCGGGTGCGGCCGCGTTCGAGGCCGGCGGCAACGCGATCGACGCAGCGCTCGCGGCCGCCGTCACCCTCGCCGTGGTCTACCCCCACATGTGTGGGGTCGGAGGTGACCTGTTCGCGCTGGTCCGAGGGTCCGTCGAGACGAGCACCGCCGTGAACGCGAGCGGTGCGGCGCCGTCGGCGGTGGACGTCGCGGACGTTCGCGTGGCCGGCGGAGGCGCGATGCCGGTCCACGGACCGCTGTCCGTCACCGTTCCCGGTGCCGTCTCGGGGTGGGCCGCTTTGCACGGGCTCGGCGGCGCGCTCACGTGGGAGCGGGCGTTCGAGCGAGCCCTCGCCCTGGCGGGAGACGGCGTCCCGGTTGCCCCGTCTCTGGCCGCAAGCCTGGCCTGGCGGCACGAGGAGCTGAGCGCCGACCCGGGCCTGGCGGGTGTGTTCCTCGCCGGCGGCCGCCCGCTCGCCGAGGGCGACCTCCTCAGGCAGCCGCGGCTTGCCGCCACCCTCGAGAGCCTCGCCGACGAGGGTCCCGGGGCGCTGTACGGGGGGACGGTCGGCGCGTCCCTGGTGGCCGGGCTCCGGGCGGCAGGCTCGCCGATCGCCCTGGAGGACCTGCGGGCTCACCGGCCCGAGCTCGCCCATCCGCTCCGGGGCCGGTACCGCGACCTGGTGGTGGAGGTGGTGCCGCCGAACTCGCAGGGCTTCGTCCTGCTCCAGATCCTGCGCGCCGTCGAGCGCCTCGGTATCGATCCCGACCCCCTCGGACCCGATGCCGCGGTGCTGGCGGCCGTGTTCGAGGCCGCCGCGCTGGATCGGGATCGGCACAACGCCGACCCCCGGTTCGCCGACGTTCCGCTGGCCGCGCTGCTCGAGGAGGGCCACATCGCCGCGATGCGCGATGGGATCTCGTGCGTCGACGTGCCGAAGGCCCACCGAACGACCGGCGACACGATCGCGCTGGTCGCCGCCGACAGCGAGGGTCGCGCCGTCTCGCTGATCCAGAGCCTGTACGACGGGTTCGGATCGGGGATCCTCGAGCCCAACACCGGCGTCGTCCTGCACAACCGAGGTTCGGCGTTCTCCCTGGATCCGGCCTCGCCGAACCTGCTGGCCGGAGGCAAACGGCCGGCACACACCCTCATGCCGGTGCTGGTGGAACGGGACGGCCGGCCTGAGGCCGCCGCCGGCTCGATGGGCGGCGGGGGGCAGCCTCAGATCAACGCCCAGAACCTGGTCCGCGTGTTCGACCTCGGCATGGAGCCCGCGGAGGCGCTGGCAGCCCCGCGGTGGCTCGCCGGCGGGATGGACCTGTGGGCCGATCGCTTCGTCGATGCCGAGGGGCGCGTACCGGCCGGGGTTCGAGCGGCACTGGAGGGGTCCGGCTTCGTGATCAACGTCCTCGAGGACCTCGACGAAGGCGTCGGCCACGCCCACCTCATCCGGTTCGACGTGGACGGGACGATGACCGCGGCGACCGATCCTCGAGCCGACGGCGCGGCCTGGGCTCTGTAGCAGGCGTCGGATCGCCGGACCTAGCCCACCGCCGAGGGCTGGAGCTGGCGTTCGTCGGAGGCCAGCCACGCGTAGGCCTCTTCCTCCTGCGCGAAGTGCAGGCGCAGGATCGCGTGCAGCCCGTACATCACGCGGCGGAGGTCGACGAGGTCGTCGCGGGTCGGCCCCTCCTTCGGGAGGTCCTCGAAGAGGTGCACGAACACGCGGGACAGGTGCTCGATCTCGAGGTGCGCCCGGGCCATGGTGCCCATCGGATCCTCGCCGCCCATGAGCTTCGACACCACCGGGTAGACCGCGGCCTCTTCCTCCTCCTCGTGCTTCACCAGCCGCTCGGTGAGGAACCACCGGATCTGCTCGAGCTCGGCGTAGGCCTCGGCCGGGGGGTAGGTCTCGAGCCGGTCGGCCACCGTGCGGATCCGCGCGAGCCACGGCATGAACTCGCGGTGCTCCTCCCGGAACCGGTCTCCCACGTTCGAGGTGAACCCCGCGCGCCGCCGCACTACCCGGTCGCCGCCGAGCGCCCGGAGCGCGTTCAGGATCACGGCGACGTCGATGGCCTCCTGGACGATCGCGCCCGCCACCGGCTTCAGCAGACCGAACGCGCCGAAGAACATCCCCGCGAAGGCCAGCCCCATCCCGGCGAGCACGCTCTGCAGTGCGATCCCCCGGGACCGCCGGGCGATCCGCATGGCCTCGGCAAGCTTGTCCAGCCGGTCGACCACCAACACCACGTCGGCCGCCTCGGACGAGGCCGTGGCGCCACGCGCGCCCATGGCCACGCCGACGTCCGCCGCCGCGAGGGCCGGCGCGTCGTTCACGCCGTCGCCAACCATGATCGTGACGCCCTCGTCGCCCTCCGCCCGCACCGCGTCGACCTTGTCGCTGGGATCCCGCTCGGACAGGATGCGGTCGACCCCGATCGAGATGCCGACCGACTCCGCCACGTCCGCGTGGTCGCCGGTGACCATCACGACCCGCTGGATCCCCGCCCGGCGGAGGATCCGGATGACCCGCGGCGTGTCGGCCCGGATCGGGTCGTCGAGGATCAGCGCCCCCGCGACCCGGTCGTCGACGGCGACGAACACGCACGTGGAGCCCTCCATCGCCGACCGGCGGCGAACGTCCCGGGCGCGCGCAGGCAACGGCTCGCCCTTGGTCACCCACGCCGTCTTGCCCAGCGAGACGCGGTGGCCGTCGACGCTGCCCTCGATGCCGGAGCCGTGCTCCTCGTGCACACCGGTCGGGAACGACAGCGAGACCCTGCGCTCGCGGGCGGACCGCACGATCGCCGCCGCCAGCACGTGCGGCGACATCTGGTCCAGCGAGGCGGCCAGCCGGATCAGCTCGTCGGGGTCGACGTCGGCGAGCACCTCGACGTCGGCGACCTCGGGGATGCCCGACGTCAGGGTCCCCGTCTTGTCGAACAGCAGCACCGAGCCGCGGGCCAGCGTCTCGAGCGCTCCCCCGCCCTTCACGATGATCCCCCGCTTGGCGGCCCGAGAGATGCCGGAGACGATCGCGATCGGCGCGGCCAGGATCAGCGGGCAGGGCGTGGCGACCACCAGCACCGCCAGGGCGCGCTCGGCATCGCCCGTCAGCAGCCATGCGCCGCCGGCGATGACGAGCGTGACCGGGACGAAGATCGCCGCGTACCGGTCGGCCAGCCGGACGAACGGGGCCTTCTGCGTCTGCGCCTCCTTGACCAGCCGGACGATGCCGGCGTAGGTGCTCTCCTCGGCGGTGGCCGTGGCTCGGAGGTCGAACGACGGGCCGGCATCCACGGCGCCGCTCCGGAGCGGGTCGCCGGTGCTGCGCTCGACCGGACGGGATTCGCCGGTCAGCGCCGACTCGTCCAGCACGGCGTGCTCGGAGACGAGGAAGCCGTCGACCGGGACGACCTCGCCCTTCTTCACCAAGAGCTGATCGCCGGGACGAACCTGGTCGATCGGCACGGACTCGAGCGAGCCGTCCACGTAGCGATGAACGATCCGCGGCGCCCGGGCGAGCAGCGCCGAGAGCTCCCGGTGCGCCCGCGAGTCCGCGTACGCCTCGAGCGACTGTCCGCTCGACAGCATGAGGGCGATCACCGCACCGGCCAGGTAGTTCCCCAACGCGAGGGCCCCGACCATCGCGAGCAGCGCGATCGGGTCCACGCCGGTCTCGCCGTGGAGCAGGTCGCGGATGACCGACCACGCGAGCGGGACAATCCCCACGGCCGTGGTGAGCGCCCACGCGACCTCGGCTCCGTCCTTCGCACCGACCAGGCGCAGGATGCCGCCCGTTGCGATGCCCACCACCGACGCCGCAAGGAACAGGCGGCTGAGGTCCCTCGGTCGATCGGCGGCCATCGTTCCCCTAGCTCGTCACCCGTCGCAGCTGGCCGGTCAGGTGCCGCGCGAGCGGCACCTCGCGCATCCCCATCGAGAGCTGGTACCGGAGGAGGTCCCCGTCGACCCACCACGTCCGGTGCAGCTCGGTGACCGCCGACCCGGTGGCGGTGAGCGCCACCGTGGTGGACGCGACGTCGATCGTGGTGCCGGTCACCGAGCCTTCGGCCACCTCCACGATACCGAGTGGGTGCGCCAGCGTGACCTCCACGCGGCCCGGTCCCCCCGGGCTCGGTCGTGGGGGTACCCGCCGTCCCCTTCGCCGCACCAGGTTCCGAGGAGGAACGCCAGCGGCCCCAGATCGTCGTGCAGCGCGGGGTCCACCGGCGAACGGTAGCATGCCGGAACGGGGCTCCCGGTTCGGGGAACCCCACCGGCGGTCCCAGGGGATGTCTACGCCACGGGCTTCAACTGCGCCACCACCTGATCGGGGGTGACGTCCATGCCGTGGACCTCCTTGCCGTGCTGCTGGACCACGGGGATCAGCTCCTCCCGGGTCCCCTTCGCGGTGAACCCGCACTCGCACGTGACCTCGTAGAGCATGCATCCACCTCCTTCCGCGGCGGATACTAGGGCCGGCCGGTTGGCGAACCGTTGGAGCCCCGTTGGCACACCACCCTCAACCCGTGCGCGTCTACCTCGCCGGCTCGATCTGGCTGGAGCGGGGCGACGTTCGGGTGCCCGAGACGCGCTTCCCCGGACGCCAGGGACGACTCGCGTTCGCCCTCTTGGCGGCGGAGCACCGGCGGGCGGTGACCCGCGAGGAGCTCGCCGAGGAACTGTGGGGAGAAGCTCCGCCGCGGGCGTGGGACACGGCACTCCGGGCGATCGTGAGCAAGCTCCGCGCGCTCCTTTCCGAGGTCGGCCTGGACGGCGAGACGATCGGGTCCGCCTTCGGCTGCTACCAGCTGCACCTTCCACGGGACGCCTGGATCGACCTCGAGGCGACCGACGATGCCGTCCACCGGGCCGAGGCGGAGGCCCGCGCCGGGCACCCGGAGCTGGCGAACGGCTGGGCGCTGGTGGCGAACGCGATCGCCGCGCGGCCCTTCCTGCCGGGCGAGGACACGCCCTGGGTGGAACGTCGCCGTGCGCAGCTGCGAGAGATCCGCGTCCGGGCGCTCGAGTGCCGCGCCGCCGTCCTGCTCGACACGGGCGACCACCCGCTGGCGGCGCGCGACGCCGAGGCGGTGACCCACCTCGAGCCGTTCCGCGAGACCGGGTACGCCCTCCTGATGCGGGCCCACGCCGGAGGCGGCAACCCAGCCGAAGCCCTCCGCGTGTACGAGCGGTGCCGCCGCCTGGTCGGCGAGGAGCTCGGCGTGACCCCCTCGCCCGACCTCGAGCAGCTGTACCTCGACATCCTCCGCCGGAGCTCGGAGGGCTGACCGGCGTGGGTCCGGCCGCGCTGGTACGGTGACCCGCATGCCGACCGTCGCCCGGTTGAACGTCACCCCGGTCAAGTCCACCCGTCTGCATAACCCGGAGCGGATCGCACTCGGCGTGAGCGGCGCCGAGGGCAACCGCGCGTTCTTCTTCGTGGACCAGGACGGCAAGCGGTTCTCGGGCGACCGGAAGGCTCCCCTCCTCGCCGTGTGGGCCGACCACGACCCCGGCGCCGGAACGCTCCGGTTCCGCCTGCCCGACGGGACCCAGGCCGAGGGACCGGCCGATCCGTCGGGCCACGCCCTCGTCGTCGATTTCTACGGCCGCCCGGTCCCCGCACACGTCGTTCCGGGACCGTGGGAGGAGGCGATCTCGGCGTTCGCCGACCGTCGGGTCCGGCTGGCCCGCGCCGACCGTGCCGGCGACGCCAGCGACGAGCGCCCCGTCACGCTGGTCTCGGTCGCCTCCGTCGACGAGCTGTCCCGACGGGGCGGCCGGAGCGACCGCGTGGACCCGGGCCGGTTCCGCATGCTGGTCGAGGTCGAGGGGTGCGAGCCTCACGAGGAGGACTCGTGGCAGGGGAGGCGTCTTCGGATCGGCGGCGCGATGATCCGGGCCGGTGAGCCCGTCCCGCGGTGCGTCATCACCACCCTCGACCCGACGACCGGTGCCCGCGACTTCCCCACGCTCTCGGTGATCAAGCAGTACCGGGGCCTCTCCCCCGACAACCAGTTGCTCTTCGGGATCTACGGCGACGTGCTGGAACCCGGCGAGGTCGCGATGGGGGACCCCGTCGAGCCGCTTGACTGAACGCTTCGGCCAAGCGGGGTTCAGGCGCCGATCTGCAGGGCGAGGCCCTCCTCCGCGATGGTGAGACCGCCGCCGAACTCCTCCTGCGCCTCGGCCCGCGCCCGTTCGCGGTCGTTCCCCGGCCAAAGGTGCGTGAGGACCAGCTCGGGCACACCGGCCGCGGCAGCGTGCAACGCGGCCTGACGGGCCGTGAGATGGATCGGCGCCATGTCGGCTCCCTGGCCGTCCAGCCAGCTCGCCTCGGCGAGGAGGAGGTCCACGCCCTCGGCCAACGCCTCCACCTCGGGCCCCGGTCCCGTGTCACCCGTGTACGCGAGCGTCCTCGCGCCGGCCGTCACCACCATGCCGAGGTCCGGCACGAGGTGCGGCATCAACCGCGTGGCGATCCGGAACGGACCGGCCTCGAACCCGTCCCCGGGGTCGACCTCGTGATGCGCGAACGTCCGCCGGACGGCGTCCGCGTCGTCTCCACCGCCGAGCGCCTCCATGCGCTCCACCACGCCAGCGGGCGCGAACAGATCCACCGGCGGGAGCTCCTCCGGGTGGAACCGGCGCGCGATCGAGAGGGGGTACAGGTCCAGCCAGTGGTCGCCGTGCCGGTGCGAGATCGCGATCGCGTCGATCCGCTCGTGCGGCAGGGAACGCTGCAGGTTCGAGAGCGTCCCGGTCCCGAGATCGACCACTAGGTTGAACCCGTCGTGCTGCAGCAGGAAGCCCGCGTTCGCGCGGCCGGCCTCGGGCCAGCCCGCCGAGGTGCCCAGAACCGTCAGCTCCATCCGTCCCCTCCCCATCGACCGAGCCGCACAGAACCCTACTCGGTCCGGGAGAACTGCAGTGCAGCACCGACCAAGGATGCCAGTCCGATGGCCGCAACCACCACGAGCTCGAGCCACGTGGGTACGTGCCAGCCCGCCCACGTCATGCCCGGGTTGAGCACGGCGGCGACCTGTGGAGCCACGCCGATGTGCGCGAAGATCGCCGCGCGCATCGGGTCCACCGCGTAGCTGAGCGGATCGAGCCTCGTGAGCACCTCGAGCCACGCCGGCAGTTGCGAGACCGGGAACACCGCGCCCGAGAGGAAGAACATCGGGAGCACCAGGAACTGGATGACCACCTGGAAGGACTCGATCTGGGTCATCCGGCTGGCGACCAGCGTGCCGACGGCGGTAACCGTCACCGCCGTAAGGGCCATCATGGCCAACAGCGTGAGGAGCAGCGTGGGCGAGTACGGCACGTGCACCAGCCCGGCCATCGCCAGCATGATCGCGGCCTGGAGGGTCGCCACGGTGGCCCCGCCGAGGACCTTGCCCACCACCAGCGCCGTCCTGCCGATCGGCGCCACCAGCATCTCGCGGAGGAACCCGAACTCGCGATCCCACACGATCGACACGGCGGAGAAGATCGCCGTGAACAGCACGGTCATGGCCAGCACGCCGGGGAACATGAAGGTTCGGAAGTCGAACCCGGCGCCGCCGGGGATCAGCCGGGCCAGCCCGGTGCCGAGCACGAACAGGAACAGGACGGGCTGCGCCAGCGAGGTGACGATCCGCATCCGGTTGCGGAAGAACCGGATCATCTCGCGCCGCCACACCACCGCGATCCCACGCAGGTCGTGCCGCAGGGTCCCCCCGGTGGTCGCCGGGACGGCGATGGCCGCTTCCGCCACGGCTACCGCCTCCTCCCCGTCCACATCTGCCGGCGCATCCGGTTCATGTCGGATCCGGAAGCTTCGGCGTCGCGGATGGTGCGTCCCGTGTAGGTCATGAACACGTCGTCCAGGCTCGGCCGGGCCACGCTCACCGCACGGATCGGCACCCCGAGCTCGGCGAACAGCCGGGGCACGAACTCCTCCCCCCGCTCCACCTGGAACCGAACGAGGTCCTGCGTCCGGGTGGCCACGATGCCGAACCGCTCGCCCAGCGCGGTCACCGCGGCCTCGTCATCGGCGGTCCGGATCTCGACCCGGTCGGTCCCCACGCTCGCCTTCAGCTCCTCGGGCGTCCCGGTGGCCACGATGCGGCCCTCGTCGATGATGGCGATGCGGTCGCAGTACTCGGCCTCGTCCATGTAGTGCGTGGTCATGAAGAGCGTGATGCGCTCTCGTGCCTTCAGCTCGACCACGTACTCCCAGATGTGGGCGCGGGTCTGCGGATCCAGACCGATCGTGGGCTCGTCCAGGAACAGGACGCGGGGCGAGTGCAGGAGGCCGCGGGCGATCTCGAGCCGCCGTTTCATGCCGCCCGAGAAGGTCCGAACCAGCCCGTCCCTCCGCTCCCACAAGCCCACCAGGTCGAGCACCTGCCGCATGCGCCCGTCGATGGACCCGCGGGGGACGCCGTAGAGCTCGGCGTGGAACCGGAGGTTCTCGGCCGCCGTGAGGTACTCGTCGAGCGTGGTGTCCTGGAACACCAGGCCGATCCGCTGCCGGACCCGGTTGGCATCGGCCACCACGTCCAGGCCGGCGACCCGCGCCGTTCCGCCCGTCGGTCGAGCCAGGGTGCAGAGCATCGAGATCGTGGTGGTCTTGCCCGCGCCGTTCGGCCCCAGGAACCCGAAGGTCTCCCCGGGCGCGACCTCGAAGCTCACGCCCCGGACCGCTTCCACCTCGCCGTAGGTCTTCGCCAGGTCCGCGACCTCCACGGCGGGTCCGTCCGCGGGACCGCCCGCCGGGCGCCCGGCCGTCTCGGTCATGCTCATCGTCCGTCCTCCCCCACGAGTACGCCTCGCAGCGCCTGCAATCCCTCGACCAGCCCACGGCGGGTCCCCGGAGGCAGGGTTCGGATCTGCTGCCCCAGGAAGCTCCGGTACGCGGCCCGCCAGGTCTCGCGCTTCCGTCGCCCCGCGGCGGTGGCCCGGAGCCGGATCAGCCGCCGGTCGGCGTCGTCGGGTCCCTTGCGGAGCAGGCCCTCGGTCTCGAGCTGCGTGGCCAGCACCGAGACCCGGCTCCGAGGCATCAGCGTCCTCCGAGCCAGCTCGTTCACCGTGACCCCCGGGTCCTCGATGACACGGCCGAGGAGCCGATACCGCGCGATCGACGCGGCCAGCTGCTCCGCGGGGATGCCATCGGTCAGCCGGTCCCGGAGGAGGTGTCGCACCTCCCACAGGAGGTCCGCGATCCGTTCCGCTTCGTCGGACGCCGCCTCGTGCGCCCCACCCGTCATATCTGTTCTCTCTAGAACGTTCATGAGGGAACGATATACCGCCGGTGCCCACGAGCGTCAACGACCGGGACCCGCCTCGGCTCGTTGCCCACAGCCCCTCGGTAGCTCTTCCGGGTTCGCTTGTGTAGAGCCGGAAGTGCACCCGCAGACGCTTCCGCGATCGGCAAGCAGTCCGGTGTACGTCGCCGGGTTGCTCCCGCGCGAGCCGCGGATCGCGCCCTGGTCGACCGACACCACTCCGTCCTGGCCCGGCACCGAGCCGTGGACCGGTGAGGCTCGGTCCTCAGCTCACCGCTTTCTTCACGAGCGCGCCGATCCTTGCCTCTTCGGCGGCGGTCAACTCCTTCAGCGCGAAGGAGGTCGGCCACATGGCGCCTTCGTCGAGGTTCGCCTCGTCGCTGAAGCCGAACATCGCGTACCTCGATTTGAACTTCTCTGCGCTTTGGAAGAAGCAGACGACCTTGCCGTCCTTGGCATACGCGGGCATCCCGTACCAGGTCTTGGGCGAGAGGGCCGGCGCACTGGCCTTGACGATCGCATGGAGCCGCTCGGCCATGGCGTGATCCGGTCCCTGCATCTCGGCGATCTTCGCGAGCACGGCGCTCTCCCCGTCCGCCTTGTCCGCGCGCGGGCCGCGGCGCGCTTCCGCCTTCAGCTCTTGGGCGCGCTCCTTCATGGCAGCTCGTTCCTCGTCCGTGAACCCCTTGGACTTCTTGCCGGTCGCGGTCGTGCTCTTGGCGGACTTCTGCGTGGCCTTCTTTGCGGGTTTCCTCTCAGCCATTGCGAAGCACCTCCGTGCGCCGAACGAGGCCCAGCCGCTTGACCTCCGGGGATGATAACGGACGAACCGTCGCGAGAATCGAGCTCGAGTCGCGCATCAGCTCGCGGTCGAGCATCTCGTTCACCTCGCGCCAAGCCTGGATGCGGCGCGGGGAGATGCGGAACCAGCGGTACGGCGTGGCCAGCTCCCCACGCGGCGTCTCGGGCTCGCTCCTCACGTCCATCCTTTACTCTAAAGACCGCTCAGCCGTCCAGCCTGTGACACCGCCCGGATCCCGAGCACCCCCTTCACACGGGCGCCCCTCGTTCTTGTCTGCCCGAACTGACCGGGGCGCGCCGTTCGAAGATCCTCGGTATCTCCTGGTCAGACGTCGATCTGGGTGCCGGCACCATCTGCATCCGGCGAGGCGCCCAGCCGATACGGGCCACCGACCGTCCGGGCACTACCTCGTTCACGCCGCTAGAGACCACGCGAGCCCGCCGGGTAGTCCAGCTCCCTCCCTTCGCCCTGAAGCGGATCCGGCGACACCGACGTGAACAACTCCAGCGACGTGCGACGCTCGGCCCCGCATGGCGTGACCCACTGGACGAGCGGAGCGATCCGCTTGCGATGGTGTGCGATCGCGGAGATGGCCTGCCCCCGTACCCGGATGCCTTCACCCGGGCGTTCAAGCGGCTGGCCCACCGGGCCCGGATGCACCCGGCCACCCGGTTGCATGACGTCCGCCACGCGGTGGCCACGGAGCTTGGCCGCCGAGGTGTGCACCCGGTGATCGTCTCGGCCGTCCTCGGACACGCTTCGCCCGCGTTCACGATCGCCGTCTACCAGCACGCGTGGCAGGAAGGACCGTCCGAGGTGGCGCGCTCGAGGCAGCGCTGGGTCGTCCTCGCGCTGGCAATCCGTTGGCGCAGGAGTCGTCCGAGCCATCCAACGACCAAGCCGCCGTCGCGAAATAGCAGGTCAAACGTGGTGGGGCGGGCAGGACTCGAACCTGCGGCCGGCGGATTATGAGTCCGCTGCTCTGACCGACTGAGCTACCGCCCCGGCCTGACCCATTGTGGCACGCGCCGCGCTCAGGACCTCTCGCCTGCATGCGAAGACCTTGGCCCGCGCACGAACCTGAGCATCCGACGCCAGGCGTCGTCCCAGGCGGCTCCGTAGTCGCGCTCGACCCGATCGAAGAACTCGGGCAAGGATCATGATGCCGGGCGTGTCCGGGTCGACGACTCCTTTCTGCTGGAGGCTCCGCTCGATCGCTTCACACGTCGAGGAACACCCGCACGACCGTCGCGCCACCCGGTTCCACCTCGACGCTCAGCCGATGGTACGTAGCCGCCTTCACCACCGTTCCCTCCGGGCGGTGGGCCACGGTCCCGAGACCGACCTCCGCGACCAGCGTCTGCTCCGCCACCTCGAGCACATGGACGGCGGCGACGCCCTGCCCGCGGGTCTCCACCAGGAAGACGAGCTCGTTCAGCAGGGCCACGAGGAGCCCGCCGCGGTCCTCCGCGTCCAGCTCGACGCGCACCGTGTCCTCGCCGCGCTCGGCCGGCACGTCGAGGACCCGCACCAGCGCGAGGGCGGCCTCCTCGAACGCCCGCTCGGGGGCCGGTCCCCATGCCCGGATCCCCAGGTCCGCGGTGTGCTCCAGGAACTCGTGCCCTGCGTCCGAGCACAAACCTTCGCCCACTCCGGCAGCGTACGTCGGGGCGGAACCGAACCGGGCAGGAATGCGTAGACCCTTGCGCGGGTTGACCTCGTAGCACGAGGTAGAGAGGGGGTCAGATGCTGGGCAACCTCGGCGAGCCACACGTGCCAAGCCGGCACGTCCGCCAACGGGTCGAGGAGATCCGCGCCTACCTCGAGGCCAACGCGACCAAGGATCTCGACATGAACTCGGTCGCGAGGGCGAACGCCCTCAGCCCCTTCTACCTGACCCGCATCTTCAAGGCGCAATACGGCGTTCCCCCCTACCGCTACCTGATCCGCCTCCGGATCCGGCTGGCCCGCGAGCTCCTGCAGGGATCCGAGCTCACGGTCACCCAGATCTGCCACCGCGTCGGCTTCAACAGCCTGCCGCACTTCATCACGACGTTCCGGCGCCACACCGGCATGAGCCCCTCCCAGTACCGGCGCTTCACCGACTGGGAGCAAGACGCCGGAAGGTTCGGGCAGGAAACCGAACCTCTCGTGAAAGCTCCTCGGCGTAGGGACTTCTAGAAAGGGTCGCGGCGCTCCGCCGCGGCTCCGGTCCTTGGGCCGAAGGAGGGGTTGCGATGCCCAGGAAGTCCCTGGTGTGGTCGGTTTCGCTCGTCGCCGTCCTGGCGATCGTCGCGACGGCCTGCGGCGGAGGGAGCTCGAGCCCCGGCACGAACGGCGGCTCGGCCTCCTCGGCGCAACCGAAGGCCGGAGGCACCCTCAAGATCGCCATGCAGTCGGACGTGCAGGAGGCGTTCGATCCGCAGAAGGAGTACTACGGCGTCGCCTGGGAGTTCTTCCGCTGTTGCCTGACGCGCACGCTCATGTCGTACAACGGAAAGACGACCGAGGAGGGCGGCGCCGAGGTGCATCCGGACCTCGCGGCCTCCGATCCCGAGGTCTCGGCCGACGGCCTGACGTGGACGTTCCATCTGAAGGAGGGGATCCACTACGCGCCTCCACTCCAGGACGTGACCGTCACGGCGCAGGACTTCATCCGAGCGTTGGAGCGGGAAGCGGATCCGGACACGAACACCGGCGGCTACAGCTTCTACTACTCGGCGATCAAGGGGTTCGACGACTACGCGGCGGGCAAAGCCGACTCGATCTCGGGCCTGTCCGCGCCCGACGACAGCACCCTGGTGATCCACGTCACGAGCCCCACCGGCGACCTCCCGTTCCGTCTGGCCATGCCGGCGTCGGCTCCGATCCCGCCCAACCTGTCCGATCCCAAGGCGCGCTACGGCGTGGCCGAGGGACACGAGGACAGCTACGGGCGCTACCTGGTGGCCACAGGGCCGTACATGTTCGAGGGCTCCGACCAGCTCGATTTCTCCAAGCCTCCCGCCGACCAGGCGCCCGCCTCCGGCTACCAGGTGGGCCGCTCGATCGTCCTGGTCCGCAACCCGTCGTACGATCCGTCGACCGACGACCTCCGGGCCGCCTATCCGGATCGGATCGAGGCGCAGGTCGGAGGGACCTCGAACGACCTCGCCCTCAAGGTCGACGCCGGCGAGATCGACTTCGTGCTCGACGGGGTCCCACCGTCCCAGCAGGTGCAGCAGTACGCGACCGATCCCGATCTGAAGGACCAGATCCACGCGAACCCGTCGGACGCGGTGCGCTACATCGAGATGAACCTGGCCAACCCGCCGTTCGACGACATCCACGTGCGCCGGGCGGTGAACTACGCGATCGACAAGACCGGGCTGCTGCAGCTCCGGGGTGGACCGACCTTCGGTGAGACCGCGGGCCACATCATCGTGGATGGGCTCGAGAGCAACGTGCTGCAGGACTACGACCCGTTCGCCACGCCCAACTCCCAGGGGGACCTGGATGCCGCCAAGCAGGAGATGGCGCAGTCGAAGTACGACTCGAACGGCGACGGCGTCTGCGACGACCCCATCTGCAAGGGCGTCCTCACCATCACCGACGAGGCCGACCCCTACCCGAAGCAGACGGCGCTGATCCAGCAGAACCTCGAGCCGCTCGGGGTCACGCTCGACGTGAAGAGCTTCGAGCGGACCATGATGTACTCGAAGTGCGAGGACCCGAACTCGCAGTGGCAGCTGTGCCCGAGCGTGTCGTGGGGCAAGGACTACGCCGACGCCTACACGTTCGGCCCGCCGCTCTTCTCCGCGAGCGCGATCGGTCCCCAGTCCTGCTGCAACGACCCGATGGTGGGCGCCTCGCCCGAGCAGCTGCAGTCGCTGGGCTACTCGGTCACCGAGGTGCCGAGCGCCGAGGAGCAGATCGACACGTGCATCCCGCTCACGGACGAGCAGCGGGTGCAGTGCTGGGCCGACCTGGACAAGTACCTGATGGAGAACGTCGTCCCGTGGGTGCCGTTCATCTTCGACAACGACGTGGTGGTCACGTCGTCGAGGATCACCCACTACGAGTTCGACCAGTTCGCGGGGTTGCCGGCGCTCGACCGGCTGGCGCTGGCCTCCTAGGCCCGCGGGTACCTCCAACCAGGGGGTGGGGACGGTGGATCCCCACCCTCTCGCTCATGGCCGGTGGAGGCGAGGCGGGCGAGAACGGAAGATGGTCCGGGACTCGGACCGGAGAGAGGGTCGAGAGTCCGAGCTCCGGACCATCAGACTCCACCCTACGACCGGCGTCCCTCCTGGGTCTTACGGGTATCTGCCGAGGAGTTGCGGGTCCTTGCCCCACCGACCCGACGAGGACGCTCAGCGCCTCACGGGTTCCTTGCTCCCCCGCTTGGCACGCGCCCGCGAGCGGTCCAGATCGGACTTGCCGGCCGAACGGTCGAGGTCGCGCTCGTCATCGGAGCGGTTCAGGTACGCACGGTAGAGAACCCAGGACTGCCTCATGTGATCACCTCGGATGTGAGCTTCCATCCTCAGCGTACGTGCGGGACGCGCGGATGCCGGAACCGTCGGTCAGGGCACGCTCCGGGGGCCCCCCATCTGGGACCCAAGACCTTCACCCCCCGGGACGAAGGGCCCTGCCTGGTGTTCACCCTCGGGAGGAGGATGCCCGCCATGCACAGGACCGGATCGTGCGCAAAGGCGCAAGGGGGCGAGGGGTGAGGTCCCGCTCTGGTCGCGACCCGCTGCCCAAACGCGCCATCGAGCAGGAGCTCACGGAGGTCGAGGCACCCCGTTCGGAGGACCGGTCGGCGGATCGCCCTCAGCACCAGCCGATGTCGTCCGGGGTGTTCCGGCTGATCGTCGCCGGAGGGTTGACGGTCACGGTCCCCATGCCGAAGTCCCGGTAGCTGCCGACGCCCCCGCCGCAGAACCCGGCGCCGTTCCCGGTGATCGAACTGTGGTCGTTCAGCACCACCGTCCCGCCGTTGTACACCCCGCCGCCGCCTTGGTTGGCCCAGTTGCCCGCGATAGCGCTCCGGTCGTTGAGGATGAGGCTCCCTCCGTTGTCGATCCCTCCACCGAAGGATGCCACGTTGCCGGTGACGGAGCTGTCGTCGTTCATCACCACGGTCCCGCCGTTGGTGATCCCCGTACCGAACACGACGTCGCTGTTCTCGGCGACGCTGGTGAACCCGTTCAGGGTGAGCGTTCCAGCGTTCGCGATGCCCGAGCCCGCACCCTCGTACTCCCAACTGACCACGTTGTTCCGTTCCACCCTCACGTCGGTGAGGGTCATCGAGCCGCCCAGGTTGTAGATCCCGCCACCCTCGATCCGGGCGTCGTTTCCATCGACCACGCCGGAGGTCACGACGACCGAGCCGTGATCGTTGTAGATGCCGCCGCCGAACGAGCCCACGTTGCCGCTCACCACCCCGAAGACGAGGGTCAACGACGCGTGATCGACGTAGACCCCACCGCCTGCCTGATCCTCGGGATCGAGGCCTTCATCCGTGGCATCCCCGTAGGCCAGCGCGATCCGTTGAAGCGAAAGGTCGGCGCCCTCCGAGACGAACAGCACCCGACCGGTCCCGTCGC
Source organism: Actinomycetota bacterium (assembly GCA_036390995.1). Taxonomy (GTDB): domain Bacteria; phylum Actinomycetota; class UBA4738; order UBA4738; family HRBIN12; genus DASQQQ01. The sequence continues at coordinate 23,168 of DASWAT010000157.1, forward strand.
CTTCGTCGGTGCGCGGTGTCTCGATCGTGACACCGGGCGCATCCCCGGTCGGCGGGATCGCCCGGATCGAGAGCGTCTTGCCGCTCGGGATCACGAGTTGACCTATCTGCAGCGTGATGATGCCTCGACGGACGACCAGGATCGTACCGCCGTCGCAGACGTGGGTGATCGCCCATCGGAGCTGGCCACGGCCGCCCGTATCGCCCAGATCGGTCACGGGGACGGCC
>DASWAT010000158.1:0-39138 GCA_036390995.1 Actinomycetota bacterium
TGACCATGTCGACGAGCGAGACGTTCTTCGTCCCCGGGAAGCAGTCGCTCGTACTTATTGCGTAGGCGCGGACGGGCCCAGGAGGCCTGTGCCGCGCCGGATGCCCTCCGCGGATGCGGGGGGTTTTTTCTACCCCCGAAACAGGACGACCGGCCGGACGGGACCCATCGGGCCACGAAGGAAGGAGCATGCGATGAGGTACGAGTTCGAACGCAGCGGGCACACGGTGGCCAGCGTGCTGTGGGAGGGCCCGGCGCAGGTCACGGTGGACGTGGCCGACCCGGCGGATCGACCTCAGTTCGACCGGTTCTTCGGGACCGAGGTGGTCTACATGGACGCCGGATTCGACTTCGGCGGCGGCATGAGCGACGAGGGGCTGACCAGCCGTCGGCGCGACTGGACGCCGTGGGAGTTCGAGCGGGCCTGCCGGAACCTGGCGCACAAGCTGGGCTGCACGGTCCGTCGCGTGGAGACGGGGCCGGTCGAGGCCCGGCCCGAAGGGGTCGCCGCCCGATGAAGGTGACCGGCGCCCAGGCTCTGTTCGGGGCCCTGGAGGGCGAGGGGGTCGACCTGGTCTTCGGGATCCCCGGCGGGGCCATCCTGCCCGCCTACGATCCGCTGATCGAATCGAGCGTCCGCCACGTCCTCACCCGCCACGAGCAGGGCGCCGGCCATGCGGCCGAGGGCTACGCCTGGGCGACCGGGAAGGTCGGCGTCTGCATCGCGACGTCCGGCCCCGGCGGCTGCAACCTGGTCACACCCCTCGCCGACGCGAAGATGGACTCGGTCCCGGTGGTGGCCATCACCGGCCAGGTGAACACGGCGGCGGTCGGCAACGACGCCTTCCAGGAGGCCGACATCACCGGCATCACGATGCCGGTCACGAAGCACAACTTCCTGGTGAAGGACCCCGCCGAGGTGGCCGAGACCATCCGGGAGGCCTTCCACATCGCCTCGACCGGCCGGCCGGGCCCCGTCCTCGTGGACGTCCCGAAGGACGTCCTGATCAAGGAGACCGAGTGGGTCTGGCCCGAGCGGGTGGACCTGCCCGGCTACAAGCCCACCACGAAGGGCAACCTGCGGCAGGTCCGCGAGGCCGTCCGGCTGATCCTCGAAGCCAGGCGCCCGGTCCTGTATGTGGGCGGGGGCGTGATCAAGGCGAACGCCACGAAGGAGCTGCACGAGCTCGCCACCGAGGGGCGCCTTCCGGTGGTCACCACGCTCATGGCCCGCGGCGCCTTCCCGGACGACCACGAGCTCGCGCTCGGGATGCCCGGCATGCACGGCGGCTACACGGCCGTGACCGCGCTGCAGAAGGCCGATCTGCTCGTGGCGCTGGCTTCGCGCTTCGACGACCGCGTCACGGGGCAGCTCTCCACGTTCGCGTCCCACGCGAAGGTGATCCACGTCGACATCGACCCCGCCGAGATCGGGAAGAACCGTAAGGCCGACGTTCCGATCGTGGGCGACGCGCGCGACGTGATCGCCAAGCTCGTGGCCGAGCTCCGACGGCGTCAGGAGGAGGCCGGCGGACCACCCGATCGGGCCGAATGGCTCGGCATGCTGCGCTCGTGGATGGAGCGCTACCCGTACACGTACGACCAGCCCGACGACGGGCCATTGAAGCCGCAGTTCGCCATCGCGCGGCTCTACGAGCACGCGAAGGACGCCGTCGTGGTGGCCGGCGTCGGCCAGCACCAGATGTGGGCATCGCAGTTCTGGCGCTTCAACGAGCCGCGGACGTGGATCAACTCGGGCGGTCTCGGCACGATGGGGTTCGCCGTCCCGGCGGCCCTCGGCGCGGCGGCCGGACGTCCCGACCGGCGCGTGATCGCGATCGACGGCGACGGGTGCTTCCAGATGACGGCGCAGGAGCTCGCCACCTCCGCGACCGAGAAGATCCCGTTCATCACGGCGATCATGAACAACGGCTACCTCGGCATGGTCCGCCAATGGCAGGAGCTCTTCTACAAGGAGCGGTATTCGCAGGTGGAGCTGACCCAGACCACGCCCGACTACGTGAAGCTGGCCGAGGCGTACGGGGCGGTCGGCCTGCGCGCCGAGCACCCGGACGAGGTCGATCCCGTGATCGAGAAGGCCTTGTCGATCGAGGACCGCAGCGTGGTGATCGACTTCCGCTGCGACCCCGGCGAGATGGTGTTCCCGATGGTCCCGGCCGGCGCGAGCAACGACGAGATCATCATCGGCCCCGGCGGGCTCCGGCCCGTGGACGACCCGGCGGAGGCCCCGATCGCATGAGCCTCCACACCATCTCGGTGCTGGTCGAGGACAAGCCGGGTGTCCTCACCCGCGTCGCCGGGCTGTTCGCGGCCCGCGGCTTCAACATCGACTCGCTGGCGGTCGGTCCCACAGAGGAGGGCGGCCTGTCCCGCATGACGCTCGTCGTGAACGTCGAGAGCAAGCCGCTCGAGCAGGTCACGAAGCAGCTGAACAAGCTCATCAACGTGATCAAGATCCTCGAGCTCGAGCCCGGGGACGCGGTCGAGCGGGAGCTGGTCCTGGTGAAGGTCCGCGCCGCCGGCGAGAGCCGTGCCCGCGTGATCGAGATCGCCGAGATCTTCCGCGCCCGGATCCTCGACGTGACGCACGAGACGATCACCATCGAGGGCACGGGGACCCCGGACAAGCTCGAGGCGCTGCTGGAGCTGCTCCGGGACTTCGGCATCGTCGAGCTGGCCCGCACCGGCCGGATCGCGCTGGCCCGGGGCGACCGGGGGATCCGCGAGCGCGTCCAGCGCAAGGGGGCGGCAAGCGCCCAGGCGGCGACGGAGTGGTCCGGCAGCGTCTGATGGCCGTCGGTGACCGACCTAGTCTGAACCAGACTAGCAGGACGAAGGGGAGAGCGGACAGGATGGCGACGATCTACTACGAGCGGGACGCCGACCCGGCGGCCCTTGCGGGACAGAAGATCGCGGTGCTGGGTTTCGGCAGCCAGGGTCACGCCCACGCCATGAATCTGCAGGACTCCGGCCACGACGTACGGGTCGGCCTGCGGGAGGGCTCGAGGTCGTGGCCGGCCGCCGAGGAGGCCGGCCTTCGCGTTCTGCCCACCGCGCAGGCGGTCAAGGAGGCGGGCGTGGTCATGGTGCTCCTGCCGGACACCGCGCACGCCGCCGTGTACGCGGCCGACGTGGCCCCGAACCTGAAGGCCGGCGACATGCTGATGTTCGCGCACGGCTTCAGCATCCACTTCGGCACGGTGGGTCCGCCGCGGGACGTCGACGTCACGATGATCGCGCCGAAGGGCCCCGGGCACCTCGTCCGCCGTACCTACGAGCAGGGGATCGGCACGCCCGCCCTGGTGGCCGTGCAGCAAGACGCCACCGGGAAGGCCCTCCAGCGGGCGCTCGCGTACGGGATGGGTATCGGCGCGGCCCGCGCGGGCATCATCCGGACCACCTTCAAGGAGGAGACCGAGACAGACCTGTTCGGCGAGCAGTCGGTCCTGTGCGGGGGCGTCTCCCGGTTGATCGAGGACGGCTTCGACACCCTCGTGGAGGCCGGCTACCAGCCGGAGATCGCCTATTTCGAGTGCCTGCACGAGATGAAGCTCATCGTCGATCTCCTGTACGAGGGCGGGATGAGCTGGATGCGCTACTCCATCAGCGACACCGCCGAGTACGGCGATTACACGCGGGGGCCCCGGGTGGTCGACGGTCACGTGAAGGAGAGCATGCGACAGGTCCTCGGCGAGATCCAGAGCGGTGCGTTCGCGAAGGAGTGGATCGGCGAGGCCGAGGCGGGGTTCCCAGCCTTCATGCGACTTCGCAGCGCGGCGCGCTCGACCCGGCTCGAAGAGGTCGGACGGGAGCTGCGCCGCATGATGCCCTGGCTGGAGTCCGAGAAGAAGGTGGTTCCCGAATGAGCGACCCAGACGTAGGCACCGTAGGCGCCCCCGGTTCGACGGATCCGAGCAACCGAGTACGCATCTTCGACACGACGCTCCGCGACGGTGAGCAGGCTCCCGGCATCGCCCTCACGAAGGCCGAGAAGGTCGAGATCGCCGAGCAGCTGGCCCGCCTGAACGTGGACATCCTGGAGGCGGGTTTCGCCATCAGCTCCGAGGGCGAGTTCGACGCCGTGCGCGAGATCGCCACCAGCGTGAAGGGACCGGTGATCGCGTCGCTGGCCCGTGTGGTTCCCGGCGACATCGACCGGGCCGCCGAGGCGCTGAAGGGCGCCGAGCACTGGCGGATCCACGTGTTCGTCTCTACCAGCGAGATCCACATGCAGGACATGCTCCGGATGTCCCACAACCAGGTGCTCGACGCGATCCGCGACGGCGTGAAGCTCGCCGTGGGCTACACGGACGACGTCGAGTTCAGCGCGCAGGACGCCACGCGGACCGAGCTCGGCTTCCTGCTCGAGTGCTTCAAGGCGGCCGTGGAGGCCGGCGCCACCACGATCAACGTCCCCGACACGGTGGGCTACGCGATGCCCCACGAGTTCGGCGAGATGGTTCGGGTGGTGCGCGAGGCCACGCCCGACCACGTGATCGTCTCGACCCACTGCCACAACGACCTCGGGCTCGCGGTGGCGAACTCGCTGGCCGGCGTGGTGAACGGGGCCCGGCAGGTCGAGGTGGCCGTGAACGGGATCGGCGAGCGCGCCGGCAACTGCTCGCTGGAAGAGGTGGCCATGATCCTCGCGACGCGAGGGCAGACCCTCGGGGTCCACCACGAGCTGAACACCCGGGAGATCATCCGGACGTCTCGGCTGGTGGCGATGACCACCGGCTACTCGGTGCAGCCGAACAAGGCCGTCGTCGGCGCGTCGGCCTTCGCGCACGAGAGCGGCATCCATCAGCACGGCGTGCTGGCCAACCGGGCCACGTACGAGATCATGGACCCCTTGGCGATCGGCCTGGAGGGCAACCGGATCGTGCTGGGCAAGCACTCGGGTCGTCACGCGTTCGCCGATGCCCTGGCGAAGATCGGCATCGAGCTCGACAAGGAGCACTTGGACCGGACGTTCGCGCGGTTCAAGGACCTGGCCGACCGCAAGGTACAGCTGACCGATCATGACCTGCAGGCGATCGTGTCCGAGGAGCTCGGCGCCACCGAGCAGGACGAGTTCGTCCTCGAGTCCGTCGTGGTGGGCGGCGGCACGCACCTCGAGCCGCGGGCCACGGTGCATCTGCGCCGCGGCGACGAGACGATCGAGGAGTCGGCCATGGGTGACGGTCTCATCGATGCCGCGATGGGCGCGATCCAGCGGGCGGCCGGGGTGGAGGCGCGACTCGTGACGTTCAACGTCTCGAGCGTGACCGGCGGCTCCGACGCCCTCGGCGACGTCGTCGTCCAGCTCGACGTCGGCGGGCGCCGGGTCACGGGCCGCGGCGTGGCCACCGACGTGGTGGAGGCCAGCGCCCGTGCGTACCTCGCGGCGATCAACCGCTCCCTCCAGGCCCCAGCCGGCTCGAAGAGCACGACGGAAGCATGGCCGGAGTGAGCCGCGCACACCGGATCGGGGTCCTTCCCGGCGACGGGACCGGACCCGAGGTCGTCCGGGAGGGGCTGAAGGTGCTCGACGCCGTGTCGGCGCTCGAGGGCTTCGAGGTCGCGTGCGAGGCGTTCGACCTGGGCGGCGAGCGCTTCTTGCGAACCGGCGACGTGCTGCCCGATGCCGAGCTCGCGCGGCTGCGGGAGATGGAGGCGCTGTTCCTCGGCGCGGTGGGCCATCCCGACGTGAGGCCGGGGATCCTCGAGCGCGAGCTGCTGCTGCGCATCCGTTTCGAGCTCGACCAGTACGTGAACCTCCGTCCGGTGATCCGGTACCCGGGTGTGAAGACCCTCGTGCCCTCGCACACCGAGGACGACGTGAACTTCGTCGTCGTGCGCGAGAACAGCGAGGGCCTGTACACGGGCGCGGGGGGCTTCCACCGCAAGGGCACGCCGCACGAGGTCGCCGTCCAGGAGTCCGTCAACACCCGCCACGGCGTGGAGAGGATCGTGCGTTTCGCGTTCGCGCACGCGATGCGGCCGGACCGGCGGCGGAAGGTCACGCTCGTCCACAAGACGAACGTCCTCACGTACGCCGGCGACCTGTACCAGCGGGTCGTGGACGAGGTGGCGCGCGAGTACCCCGACGTCACCACCGACTACGTGCACGTGGACGCGGCGTGCATCTACTTCCTCGACCAGCCCTCGCGGTTCGACGTCATCGTCACCGACAACATGTTCGGCGACATCGTCACGGACCTCGGAGCGATGATCCAAGGGGGGATGGGCATCGCGGCCGGCGGTAACATCAACCCGGACGGTGTGTCGATGTTCGAGCCGATCGGGGGAACGGCGCCGGATCACACCGGCAAGGGCACGATCAACCCGCTGGCGGCGATCGGGGCCGTCCAGATGCTCCTCGAGAACCTCGGTGAGACGGCCGCCGCCACGCGCGTCGACGCTGGGATCCGGTTCGCCTGCTCGAAGCTCCACTCGATGCGTGCCGGAGAGATGGGCTACTCGACCTCGGAGGTCGGTGACCTCGTCGTGGAGGGGGCGAGGGCGTGAGCCAGCCGCCGCGGGTCGAGCTATACGACACCACCCTGCGGGACGGCGCGCAGCGCGCCGGGCTGTCGTTCTCGATCGAGGACCGCCTCCGGATCCTCCACAAGCTCGACGCGTTCGGTTTCCCGTACGTCGAGGGCGGGTGGCCCGGAGCGAACCCGCGCGACAGCGAGTTCTTCAAGCTCGCCACGAAGGAGACGCTCGAGCACGCCACGCTCACCGCGTTCGGGATGACCCGGAGGGCGGGAGAACGGCCCGAGGACAGCGGGGTGCTTCGCGAGCTGCTGGACGCCGGTACCGAGGTCATCTGCCTGGTGGGCAAGTCCTGGGACCTCCACGTGACCGATGCCCTGCGCACGGACCTCGACGAGGGTGTCGCGATGGTCCGTGATTCCATCGCGTTCCTGCGTCATGAGGGCCGGCGGGTGTTCTTCGACGCCGAGCACTTCTTCGACGGCTACCGCCGGAACCCGGCGTTCGCGATGGCGGTCCTGGCCGCGGCCGAGGATGCCGGTGCCGAGCGCCTCGTGCTGTGCGACACGAACGGCGGGACCCTCCCAGACGAGCTCGCGCGGATAGCGCGTGAGGTGAAGGAGCAGACGTCGGCCCTGCTCGGCGTGCACGCGCACAACGACGCGGGTTGCGCGGTGGCCAACTCGCTCGTCGCGGTCGAGGAGGGCATCCACCAGGTCCAGGGCACGGTCAACGGCTACGGGGAGCGGACCGGCAACGCCGACCTCGTGCCGATCGCCGCGAACCTCGCGCTGAAGATGGGGGCCGAGGCACTTCCCCGGGGGTCCATCGGCCGCCTCACCGAGCTCGCCCACTACGTGGCCGAGGTGGCGAACCTCACGCCGGACTCGCACCAGCCGTACGCCGGCCGGTACGCCTTCACCCACAAGGCCGGCCTGCACACGAGCGGCGTGTCTCGGTTCGCCGAGGCCTACGAGCACGTGCCGCCGGACTCGGTGGGGAACCACCGCGGCGTGGTGGCCTCCGACCTGGGCGGGCGCTCCACGATCACGATGAAGGCCGCCGAGCTCGAGCTGGAGCTTCGCGAGGACGCGATCCCGGGCCTGCTCGAGGAGCTGAAGCGACGGGAGGCCCGCGGGTACACCTTCGAGGTGGCGGATGCCTCTCTCGAGCTCCTGGTCCGCCGGCACGACGGGTGGAAGCAGCCGTTCTTCCGGATCGAAAGCTACCGCGTGCACGTGGAGCAGCGGGGCGACGACGACGCTCTGGCGGAGGCCACGGTGAAGGTGTGGGCGAACGGCTCCCGCCATATCGAGAGCGCCGAGGGCAACGGTCCCGTCGGCGCGCTGGACAACGCGCTTCGCAAGGCGCTCCTGAACGAGTATCCGGAGCTGGAGCACATCACGCTGGAGGACTACCGGGTCCGCGTGCTGGACGAGAACATCGGCACGGGGTCCACGGTCCGGGTCCTCGTCGACTCGTCGAACGGGCAGCGCGAGTGGACCACCGTCGGCGTCTCGGACAACATCATCGAGGCCTCGTGGGAGGCGCTCACCGACGGCTACCTCTACGGGCTCCTGCATCCCCGCGTGGCCATGAACGCCGGGTAGCATCTGCGCCGTGACCCTCCGGATCCGAGAAGCCGTGCCCGACGATGCCCGAGCGATCGCCGAGGTGCACGTGCGTTCGTGGCAACACGCCTACCGGGGCCAGCTTTCCGATGACTACCTTGACGGTCTGAGGGTCGAGGACCGGCTCGAGCAACATCGGCATGCGCTGGAGCGGCCGCCGCCCGAGTATCGGATGTGGGTGGCGGAGGAACAGGGCCGCACGCTCGGATTCGCCTGCACCGGGCGGAGCGAGGACGCCGACGCCGACGATCGCACGGCCGAGTTCTATGCGATCTACCTCCATCCTGAACACGTCGGAACCGGCCTGGGGCGGAGCCTGTTCGAGTACGCACTCGCGGACCTGCGGGAGCGAGGGTTCCGGGTGGCCACGCTGTGGGTGCTCCAGACGAACGAACGGGCCCGCCGCTTCTACGAGACGGCCGGGTGGTTCACGGACGGAAGGACCACGGCCGAGCGTGTGGACTGTGAGATGCGGCCGACGATCCGCTACCGGATCGAGCTCTGAGGACGCTGACGCCCGACTCAGGAGGATAGCTCGGACTCGCGCTTCTCCAGCGCGCTGCGGGCGGTCAGCAGCTCGTCGACGCCGTTCATGGGCAACGGCTTCGCGAAGTAGAAGCCCTGCCCGAGATCGCACTCCAGCTCGAGCAACCGTTCGAGCTGGTCCGCCCGTTCGATGCCCTCGGCGACCGGCGACAGGTCGAGATCCTCGGCCAGCTTGATGATCGTCGCCGTGAGCGCCGACTTGCGCGCGTCGACGTTGAAGGCGTCCACGAACGACTTGTCGACCTTGAGGATGTCCACCGGGAACTGCTGGATGTAGTTGAGCGAGGAGTAGCCGATCCCGAAGTCGTCCACGGCGAGGCGGACCCCCAGCTCCTTCAGCTCCGTGAGCCGCTGCAGGGACAGCTCGACGTTCTGCATCATCACGCTCTCCGTGATCTCCAGGACCAGGCTGCTCGCGTCCAAGCCGGTGGTCGCGAGGGTCTGTGCCACCTCGTCGACCACCTCGGGCCGCTGCAGCTGCCGCGCGGACAGGTTGACGGCCATGTCCAGGGCGGGATCCATGGGGAACCGCTGCTGGAGCCGGACCGCTTGCGCACATGCCTCTTCCATGACCCACCGTCCGAGCGGGACGATGAGCCCCGTTTCCTCGGCCAGGGGGATGAAGTCCAGCGGGGGGACCATGCCTCGGGTGGGATGCTCCCATCGGACCAGCGCTTCCAGCCCGGAGATGTTGCCGGTGCCGAGCTGGATGACCGGTTGGTAGTGCAGCACGAACTCGCCGTTGTCCACCGCCCGCTGGAGGTCGGCCTTCAGCTCGAGCCGTTTGAGTGCGTAGTCGTGCATGGTCGGTTCGAAGACCTGGTACCGGGCCTTCCCCGCCTCCTTCGCCATGTACATCGCAACGTCGGCGTCGCGGAGGATCTCCTCCGCGCTCTCCGGCCGGTCGGGCTGCCCGGGATCCGCGGAGGCGATGCCGATGCTGGCTCGGATGAAGACCTCCTTGCTACCCAGCTGGAACGGCGCTTCGAGCGCCTGCAGGATCCGGGACGCGGCGTCCGCTGCACCAACGCCTTCGCCGCCGTCCTCTAGGAGGATCGCGAACTCGTCTCCTCCGAACCGGGCCGCCGTGTCCGCCGCGCGCAGCGAACGGTGGAGCCGATCGCCGACCTCCGCCAGGAGCCGGTCTCCCTGTTCGTGGCCGAGCGAGTCGTTGATGGTCTTGAAGTCGTCCAGGTCCATGAACAGCACGGCGATGGGGCGATCGCCGCGTCGCTGCCGCTCCAGGGCGTGTTCCACGCGGTCCCGGAACAGCGCCCGGTTCGCGAGGTTCGTGACCGGGTCGTAGAAGGCCTGACGCTCGAGCTGCTCCTCGAAGGCCTTCCGCTCGCTGATGTCGCGGGTGTTCAGCACGATGCCTCGGACGTTCTCGTCGTGGAGCAGGTTCGTGGCGAGGGTCTCGACGTGCAGCCAGAAGTCATCTCGGTGGCGGATCCTGAACTCGATCATCCCCGGACGGGCGAGGCCATCGTGTGCACCCGCCGTGAGGTAGGAGAGGATCTGTGGCCGGTCCTCAGGGTGGATGAACGACGTGAGCTTCGATCCCTCGACGGCGGATGCGGCGTACCCGAACACGCGCTCGGCCGACGGGCTGACGAAGCGGACCGTCGAATCGGCGGTTACGACCATGATGACGTCCGACGAGTTCTGGACCAGCGAGGAGAATCGCGCCTCGCTCTTGCGGCGAAGGAGATCTTCGGTCAGTGTGGCGCTCTCCAGGGCGAGCGCGACCTGCGAGGAGAGGGCCTCGATGCCGTGGCGCGTCGACCGCGGTAGCGGTGTCGGCGTCGCGACAACGAGCAACGCGGCGACCTCCTCCTTGAGGAACAGGGGGGCGGCGAACAGCTCGCCGTCCTCGGGCAGGGAAAGGGCGCCTGCGAGCCCGTCGGTTGCCCCCGGCGTCCGCGCAGGCCGGTGCGCTCGCAGGAGGTCCCAGAGCCAGGACGGGAGCGCGTCCGAGGGGAGATCGTTCCCCTCCGGCGAGGGATCGACGCCAGAGGACGCCACGACCCTGAAGCCGGGTGGTTCCTCCACGGACACCAGGAGCTGGATGGCCGCCACATCCCCGGTGAGCGATCGCGCCGCGTTGAGGGCTGCGGCGTAGATGCCCTCACGATTCGTGGCCGTGGCGAGCGCGGCGCCCGCCTCGCGTAGGGCCTTCTCGCGCGCCGCCGACCGCTCCTGCTTGTGGACCAGGCCGCCCATCCTCGCCACCACGAGCAGGAACACCGCGGCCGACGCGGCCATCAGCACCGGTTCGTCGCTCGGCTTGTGAAGCACCAGCTGGACCACGCGAACCGCCTGGGCGGTCAGGGCTGCTGCAGCCAGCAGCCACAGCCTCCACGCGGTGAGCCGGGTCTCCTGATCGGGCTCGCGCTCGGTGATCGTTCGCATGGAGCCGTGCAGCGCCGCCGCTCCCCACAGGATGTAGAAGAGCGCCCAGCCTGCCTCCAGCGCGCCCGACGACCTGTACGGGATGCCCTGCACCGAGATGTAGCCGTAGATGAAGTCCGTGTAGAACAGGGCGAACGTCGCACCCGCCATCAGGAAGAAGGAGAGCGCTCGTCTGCCCGTTCCCACCGCGAGCCGGACCACCAGGGTCAGGAGCACCAGGTCCAGGAGCGGGTAGGCCATGCTCACGACCTTCTGGATGACCGTGGAATCCGGATCGTGTGCGACGGGCGACATCAGGAACGCCCATGAGATCGCGCCGATCCCGAGCGCGACGATCAGGGAGTCCAGCAGGCTGGCCCGGTCCTTCCCGGGCGTCCGGCGGCGGATGACCAGCAGGATGCCCATGATCAGGCACGGGTAGACGGCCAGGGTCGCCACGTCGCGGGCAGACGGGAACGGCATCGCGGCTCCGGCCCGGTGGTAGTTGTACGCGATGACGTCCCCGGCCACGAAGAACGTCTGGGCCACCGCGAACAGGTACCAGGGCTCCGGTGCCTGGGGCTTCCACATCCGCACCGCAACGAGGATCGCGACGGGCGAGGACAAGACGATGATGTTGTAGACGGGGCCGATCTTCAGTGCGGGCACCGCTTCCCAGACGAGGAGGGACGCGATGCCGCCCAGGAGGTAGAGCAGCCACGCACGGCGCTTCATGATTCCTGGTATCGGGTGAACCGGCTACGGACCTTAGGTCGACCGGGCTACCCCGATCGGGCCATGTTGACGCGCGAGGCCTGCGGTTTCGTGCGTGGGCGCGGAGAGGAGGGAGACGTGCGGGCGCTCGTCGGCACGAGCGGGTGGCAGTACGAGGACTGGCGGGGCGTGCTCTACCCGGTGGAGCTGCCGAAGCGGCGCTGGCTCTCCACGTACGCGGAGCGGTTCCCCACCGTCGAGGTCAACAACACGTTCTACCGGCTGCCCGAGGCTTCCACGTTCGCCCGCTGGGCCCGGGAGACCCCCGAGGGCTTCGTCTGGACCGTGAAGGCGAGCCGGTTCATCACGCACGTCCGCCGGTTGCGCGACTGCGCGGAGCCCGTGGAGCTGCTCCGGTCGAGAGCCGCCGAGCTCGGGCCGCGTCTGGGCCCGGTGCTGTTCCAGCTTCCTCCGAGCCTGCCAGCCGATCCCGCGCTCCTCCGGGCCTTCCTCGACGTCCTGCCGCAGACAATGCGCGCGGCCTTCGAGTTCCGCCACCGGTCGTGGTTCCGCGACGACGTGTACGCGCTACTCGAAGGGGCGGGAGCGGCCGTCGTGCTGGCGGACCGGCCCTTCGCGAGGGCCCCGGACGTGGTGACCGGTGGGTGGGCGTACCTCCGCTTCCACCAGGGCCGGCCCGACGCCCCCGGGTACCCGCGCCGGAAGCTGCGCCGCTGGGCGGAGCGGATCGCCGCGCTGGAGGCCCGGGAGGTCTTCGTCTACTTCAACAACGACACCGGCGGAGCCGCGATCCGCGACGCGCTCACGTTGACGGAACTGTTGGCAGCCACGGCGGGCGTGCGCCCTCGAAGGCGGTGATCGCGGCCTCGTGGTGCAGGGTGAGGCCGATGTCGTCGAGGCCTTCGAGCAGCCGTCCCCGGGTGAAGTCGTCGATCTCGAACGCCTCGCCGACGTCCGGGCCCGTGACCCGACGTGCTTCCAGGTCCACCGTGAGCCGGGCGGCGGGATCGCGCGCGACGGCGTCCATGAGGGCTCGGACGGCCGCCGCCGGGAGCTGCACGGGGAGGAGCCCGACCTTCGTGCAGTTGTTCCGGAAGATGTCGGCGAACGACGGGGCCACGATCGCACGGAAGCCCGCGTCCTCCAGAGCCCACACGGCGTGCTCGCGGCTGGAGCCGCTGCCGAAGTTGGGACCGGCGAGCAGGATCGTCGCGCCCGCGTGCTCGGGGCGATCGAGTACGAAGTCCGGATCCTTGCGCCACTCGGCGAACAGGAAGGGTCCGAATCCGGTCCGCTCGACCCGTTTCAGGTACTCGGCCGGGATGATCTGATCGGTGTCGACGTCGGCACGGTCCAACGGGACCGCGGTGCCGGTGTGGACGCGGAACGGCTGCATGACCCTCAGGCTCCCGTCGCCGACTGGAGGTCGACGCCCAGGTCGTTCGGGGTGCAGAAGTGACCGGCGATCGCGGTGGCCGCGGCGACGGCGGGCGAGACCAGATGGGTGCGGCCGCCGGCCCCTTGTCGCCCCTCGAAGTTGCGGTTCGAGGTGGAGGCGCTGCGCTCGCCGGGGGCGAGCCTGTCGGCGTTCATCGCCAGGCACATCGAGCATCCTGCGTCGCGCCACTCGAAGCCAGAGGCCTGGAAGATCCGGTGCAGGCCCTCCTTCTCGGCCTGGGCCTTCACCAGCATCGAACCCGGCACCACGAGCGCGCGCATCCCCTCGTGCACGCGCCGTCCCCGGATCACGCTCGCCGCGATGCGCAGGTCCTCGATCCGGCTGTTCGTGCAGGAGCCGATGAAGACCGTGTCGGGGCGGATCTCGCGGATCGGCGTCCCAGGCGTGAGAGCCATGTAGGCGAGGGCTCGCGTCATCGACTCGTCGGTCGGCTCCGGCACGACGGCGTCGATCGGCACGGTCTGGCCCGGGTTCGTCCCCCAGCTCACGAACGGCGTCAGCGCGGTCGCGTCGATCGTCACCTCGCGGTCGAACGTGGCATCCAGGTCCGTGGCGAGTGAGCGCCACCGGTCGAGGGCCTGCTCCCACGTCTGGCCCGTCGGGACGTGGGGCCGGCCCTCGAGGTAGGCGAACGTCGTATCGTCGGGGGCAACGAGTCCCGCGCGGGCGCCGGCCTCGATCGACATGTTGCAGACGGTCATCCGGCCCTCCATCGACAGCGAGCGGATCGCCGAACCCCGATACTCGAGGATGTGCCCGGCGCCGCCGTTCGTGCCGATCCGAGCGATGATGCCGAGGATCACGTCCTTGGCCGCGACCCCCGGCGGCAGGTCTCCTTCCACGGTGATCGCCATGGACGCCGGCCGGCGCTGGGGGAGGGTCTGCGTGGCCAGCACGTGCTCCACCTCGCTCGTGCCGATGCCGAACGCGAGCGCTCCGAACGCCCCGTGGGTGGAGGTGTGCGAGTCGCCGCAGACGATCACGAGACCGGGCTGGGTGAGGCCCATCTGCGGCCCGATGACGTGGACGATGCCCTGCCCGATGTGCCCGGTGGGGAACAGCGTGATCCCGAACTCCTCGCAGTTGCGGCGCAGGGCGTCCATCTGCTGCACGGAGATCGGGTCCTCGGGTCCGGGCGCGGTCGGCACGTTGTGATCCATCGTCGCGACCGTGAGATCGGGCCGACGGACCCCGCGCCGGGCCATCCGGAGACCGTCGAACGCCTGCGGGCTCGTCACCTCGTGGACCAGATGCAGATCCACGTACAGCAGGTCCGGCTCGCCCTCGGCGCGCCGAACCAGATGCTCGTCCCAGATCTTCTCCGGAAGCGTCCTTCCCATCGCCGATCCCCCGTCGCTTTCCGCGGGCCCGCTGATCCGGACCGGTGGCGCCCGTCCTTGTTCCAAATAATGGAACTTGGTATCAATATGTGGAACATGAATGTATCACGGACGCCATCGAAGCGAGGGGTCGGCGTGCTCGACCGGAGCCTTGCCATCCTCGATGCGGTGGAGTCGGGGCACCGGAGCTTCACCGCCATCGTGGAGGCCACCGGCCTTTCCCGCCCGACCGCGCACCGATTGATCAAGGCCCTGGAGGATCACGGCCTGCTCGCCTTCGTGGGCGGCCGGGGCTACGGGCTCGGGCCGCGGCTGCTCCGCCTGGCCGCCACCGCGATGCGGGAGCTCCCCCTCCGGGACCTGGCCCATCCCGCCCTGGAGCGGCTGGCGATGACCACCAGCGAGAGCGCGCAGCTGTTCGTCCGGAGCGGCAACGAGCGGATCTGCGTGGACGCCGTGGAGGCCGCCAGCGAACTCCGGACCATCGTGCCGGTGGGCGCGGGTCTTCCGTTGACCGCCGGCTCCGCGGGCAAGGTCTTCCTGGCATGGGCATCCGACGTGGATCGCAAGCGGCTCCTCCGCCGGGTTCCGCGGTTCACGACGGACACGCCATCGGCGGAGCGCCTCCTCGAGGAGGTCGCGACCGTCCGCCTTCGGGGGTGGGCCATGAGCAGCGGCGAGCGGGAGCCCGGCGTCGCCTCCGTGAGCGCGCCCGTGTTCGGGCCGCACGGTGGGCTCGCCGCCGTCGTGTCGGTGTCCGGTCCACACACCCGGGTAGGAAGGTTCCGCGCCCGCAGGTACGCGCCCGCGGTGCTTGCCGCGGCCGGGGAGATCCAGCGCTCCCTGGGTTACGCCTCCTGAGGCGCGGCGGTCGGCGCCGGCAGGTCGGGCAGGAAGACGTGGAAGGAGGCTCCGCCGCTGGGTCGATCCTCGACCCACGCGCGGCCGCCGTGCAGCTCCGCGAACCGTGCTACCAGAGAGAGCCCGATGCCGCTCCCGGGAAGCTCGCCGGCATCCGGGCCGCGCCGGAAGGCCTCGAAGATGCGATCCTTCGCCTCGTCGGCAACACCGGGTCCGTCGTCCTCCACCACGAGCAGCGCGCCGCCGTCGGCCGCCTCCACGCGAACCCAGATGCGGCTCGAGGCGGGGGTGTGTCGGGCAGCGTTGACCAGGAGGTTCTCGAGCATCCGCTCGACCTTCGGGCGGTCGACCGCCACCACCAGGCGCTCGGCGTGCACGGAGACCTCGTGCCCTGCGAGCGACTCGGTAGTCCGGACCATCTCGCGTGCCAGCTCGCCGAGGTCCACGGGGAACCGGCGTGGCTCGACGATCCCCTGATCGAGGCGGTCCAGGTCCAAGAGGTCGGTGAGCAGCGTGTTGATCCCACGCGTCCGGGTGGCGAGCGACTGCAGCATGGCTCGCCGCTCGACCTCGGGCAGCTCGCGATCCAGACGCTCCAGGGTGCTGGCGGCTCCGAGGATCGCGGTGAGCGGACCCTTCAGATCGTGGGACAGCGTGTGCAGCAGGGTGGCTTTGAGCGCGTCCATCTGCTGCAGTCGCTCGAGGGCGTCCGCCAGCTCCTGCTCGGATCGCTTACGCTCCGTGACGTCGTACATGACGCCCTGCAACACGAACGGCGTGCCGGTCTCGTCTCGCACCGCGGTCGCCTCGTCGAGGATCCACACCCACCGGCCGTCCTTCGACCGCATGCGGTATTCCGCTCGCATCGGCTCGCCGGTTCGCATCGACTCCTCCTCGGCAGCCCGCGCTCCGGACAGGTCGTCGGGGTGGGTGTACGACGCCATCGGATGCGGATGCGCGAGCCACTCCTGCGGCGTGTACCCGAGGACGTTCTCGAGCTGGGGACTGATGTAGAGCCAGTCGCCGTCTTCCCCGTACTCGCCGAGATAGACGACGGCAGGGATCTGTTCGACGAGGGTCCGGTACTTGGCTTCGAGCTCGGCGTGATGGTGCTCGGCCTCCTTGATCTGCGTGATGTCGAGCATCAGGCCCTGCCAGAAGGACAGCCCCGACACCGGATCCTCCACGACGACCGCCTCGTCGCGGAACCACACCACCCGGCCGTCGCGAGCGATCATCCGGTACTCGGAGCTGAACCGGTCTCCCGTCGCGTTCGTTCGCCGGTCCTCCGCGATCACCCGCTCGCGGTCGTCGGGGTGCATGACCGCGAGCCACAGCCCCGGATCGAGGGCCCATTCGTCCGGCGTGATCCTCAGGATCTTCGTGGTCTGAGGGCTCACGTAGACGTCTCGGTAGCCGGTGGGACTGCTCTCGTCCACGACCTGTGTGTAGATGATCGCCGGGATCTGCTCGACGAGCGCCCGGTAACGGACCTCGGCCTCCCGCAGCTGATGGTAGCGGGCGCCCGCCGCCGCCCGGCCGTCGATGTCCGAGGCCCGGATCACGGCGAGGGTTCCCTCCTCGCTCGGGATGGCCTCGGCCCAGAGCCGGATGACGCGTGACTCCCCGGTCCGGCTCCTGACGTGCGCGTCGAATCCGTCGATCGCTCCCCGCTCCCGCAGGAGACGTCGGGCCCGCTCGTCGCCGAGCTCCGCGAAGAGCTCAAGGTCCCACAGCGACCTGCCGACGACCTCGTCCTGGTCCCGGCCCACGAGATACAGGAAGGCGTCGTTGGCGGCCGCGATCAGCCCGTCGTGCAGGTTCGCGATGAGGGTGCCCTGGGAGCTGCCGCGGAAGACCTGATCGACCAGGCCCCCCCGCTCCGGCGCGGTCAGGCGAGCCTCCATCATGCCCAAAGCATCGGCCTTCCGGGGGACGCGCTTTACCGCGGCCGACGCGGGGGGAACGCTCAGCGCGCGTGCGCCGACAAGGTTCGGACGATGCCATCCTCGATGCGGATGGCCAGCCACTTCGGGAGCGCGGACAGGATCGAGAACTCGGCCCATGCGCGGTCGCGCTCGAGCCACACCCACCCCGAGAGCGCGGACACGTTGTCGAGGGTTCCGGTCTTGGCCCGGACCCGCTCTCCGTGCAGCCGGTCCTCGAGCGTGCCCTGGCCCCCGGTCGCCAGCGTTCCTCGAAGGACGCGACCCCAGGAGGTTCCGTCGGCGACCCCCAGCAGGTGCAGGATCCCGGCCGCCGTGACACGGTTCGCGTACGAGAGGCCGGAGCCGTCGTGCAGGGAGAAGGCGGCGCCGTGCGAGGTCACCCACGATCGCAGCACGCCCGCGCCCTTCGCGATCGTCCCCGGCGGGCCGTCCGACGTAGCGGCGAGCAGCTTGCCGAGCACCTCCGCGTAGAAGTTGTCCGACGGCCGGTTCATCCGGAGCAGCAGCGTCAGGAGCGGGCGGGAGCGGATCTCGGCCACGTCGGTGAGCCCGTCCGGCGGTGCTCCCGCACCGGGCGTCCCGCTCACGCGGATGCCCAGGGCTCGGAGCCGACGCGTCAGGGACTCGGCGGCCAGGCGCTCGGGGCTCATCGTGTACCCGCTCCCCGTGCGGTTCTCGTCGAACGTGAGCGCCGTGGGCGGCGCCACGTAGCGTCGCGTGATGCCCGGGCGCCAGCCCTCGGCCCACCAGTCGTGGCGGAAGTACGAGACCGCGCCCATCACACGCCCCTGGATCCTCCTGATGCCCGCCTCGGCCAGTCGCCGGGCCAGCGCCCCCATCCGCGCCCGCCGGATCTCGGGATCCCCTCGCCCCAGGATCCACAGGTTCCCGGGCACCACGCCGCCGTCCACCGACGCCGCCGCCGCGATGGTGGCGATGCGATGGCCCGCGCCCAGCCGGTCCAGCAACGCCATGGACAGGAGCAGCTTCTCGTTCGACGCTGGGGTCCTCGGCACGTTCCCCGCACGCTCGTACAGCGCCGTCCCGTCCACACCGACGGCCAGGGACACCGGCCTGCCGCCGATCAGCCGGTCGATCCGCCGCATCCACGGCGCCTTCTCGATGCGGAAGGACAGCGCCGGGGAGGTGCCGGTGGCGTTCGCCGGATCCTGGGCGGGCCACCGGACCCGGAGGCGCACGATCCCGAGGTCGTCGAAGCCGAAGCACGGACGAGCCCTGGCGGATGAATCGCGATCGAGTGTGAGTTCGTCCAGCACCACCCAACCGGATGGTGAGTGACCCTGCACCTCGACCTGCTGGCCGGGTTTCGGCGGCGAGACGATGGTGGTGAGCGAGGGGCAGCTCCCGGCCGTCAGCCCCGAGGCCAGGATGCTCACGTCCACGCGAGCGCGAACCAAGACTCGTACCGGATCGGAGGAGGCGGAGGGACAGCCGCCCGAGGGCACGAGCTCGATGCGGTACCAACCGGTGCCGGTGGGGGAGTCGGCGAAGGTGAACGATCCGTCGGTGCCGGTGGTGGTCGATGTGCGGAGCGTCCAGACCGCTGAGTCCGACGGTGACCACTCGAGCCGGGCGGTTCGGCCGGCGGCGCATCCGGCCTCGTCTGGCGCGGAGCCGGACAGCGTCACACCGTCGCCGAAGGTGATGTGCGACGGCGACGCCTCAAGCGTTGGCGCGGGACTCGCGGCCACGGCCGGCACGGTGGAGCCCGCCAGCAGTGCGAGGGTAGCCGCGATCGTCGCGATCGGGAGTCTGCGGGCGAGCTTCAGGGGTCCTCTCCTCGGCACGGGTCGAGTGATTCTCGCCCGCGCCGGGTCGAGGCTCAAGGAGGCGGCGCCGGCCGAGTCCCCGCGTGCCCGGACGGTCGGATCCGCGACCCACTTTCGGGGCGCCCGGCGGTAGCCTGTCGGGGTGACGGCCGCCCTCGAGCTCACCTTCCGTCCGGAGGTCCGCCGGCCCGTGCTCGTCTGCGCGTTCGGTGGCTGGAACGACGGTGGCGAGGCGGCGACCACGGCGCTTCGGTACGCGAGCGAGCGGTGGTCGGCCCGCAGGTTCGGGCGGATCGACCCCGAGGAGTTCTTCGACTTCCAGGTGAGCCGTCCGACCGTGCGGCTGGAGGACGGGCGGACCCGCCGCCTGGAATGGCCGGCGTGCGAGTTCTCCCACGCGCGAGTGGGGGGGCGCGACCTGCTCGTGTTCCTGGGCGTCGAGCCGAACGTCCGGTGGCGGAGCTTCTGCGAGCAGATCCTCTCGGTCTGCCGCGACCTTCGGGTGGAGCTGCTCGTGACCCTCGGCGCGTTCCTGGCCGACGTCCCCCACACTCGGCCGGCTCCGGTCTCCGCTGCGAGCTCGGATCCGGAGTGGGCCGGACGCCTCGGCGTGGAGCCCTCGCGCTACGAGGGTCCCACGGGGATCGTCGGGGTGCTGAACGAGATGGCGTCGCGGAGCGGGATCGCGGCGGTATCCCTGTGGGCGGCCGCCCCCCACTACCTGCCATCGGGCACGAACCCACGGGTGGCCATCGGCTTGCTCTCGAAGCTCTGCGAGCTCCTCGGCGTGGAGGTCGATCGCTCGGACCTGCAGGCAGCGGTGGCCGTGTGGGAACACGAGGTTCGCGAGGCGGTGGAGGAGGACGAGAACCTCGTCGCCTACGTCGGCCGGCTCGAGGAGCTGGCGGAAGGCCGTCCTGATCCGGGCGAGATCCCTTCGGGCGATCAGCTCGCCGCCGAGCTCGAGCGGTTCCTGCGTGAGCAGCGGGGCGACGGCGGAGGCTAGCGGCGCGATGGAGCAGCGGGAGTTCGGGGCCTCGGGTCGAGAGGTTCCCGTGGTGGGGCTCGGGACCTGGAACGTGTTCGACGTGGGTCCGGAGGAGGGGTCGGGGCCCGCAGGCGTGATGGACGTCTCCCTCGACGCCGGCGCGCGATTGGTGGATTCCTCGCCCATGTACGGGCGCGCCGAGGAAATGCTCGGGCGGGCGCTCGGCGAACGCCGTCCGGACGTGTTCGTCGCCACGAAGATCTGGACGCCGTCGGTGGACGAGGGGCGCGGGCAGCTCGAGCGGCAGCTCCGGCACTACGGGGGGCACGTGGAGCTCGAGCAGGTGCACAACCTCGTGGCCTGGCGGGAGCACCTCGTCTGGCTGCAGCCGGAACGTGAAGCGGGCAGGATCGGCCTGCTGGGCGCCACGCACTGGAACGAGAGCGTGTTCGACGAGCTCGAGCGCGTGATGCGCAGCGGCCGGGTCCAGGCCGTCCAGGTCCCGTACAACCCGCTCGAACGCCGGGCGGCGGACCGGATCCTGCCGCTGGCCGAAGAGCTCGGGCTGGGCGTGATCGCGATGCGGCCGTTCGCCGAGGGGGAGCTGTTCCCCGGCCCGGACGCGGGCGCGGTGGCGGATCTCGGCGTCGACACGTGGGCCCAGGCCCTGCTGAAGTGGACGCTCTCGGACCGGCGCGTCCACGTGGCCATCCCCGCGACCTCCAGGAGGGAGCACGCCCTGCAGAACGCCGCCGCAGGTGATCCGCCGTGGTTCGACGAGGCCGAACGGCGGCTGGTCGAGCACCTGGCCAGGGCGTGAATCCGTGGAAGCGCAGGCGTGGCCGCGCGCGCCCGAGGAGCTCGAGGCGTTGCAGCGTCGTCTGGGCGGCGAGCGGCCGGCTCCCTGGATCGCGACGGGTGCGGAGCGGGTGGGTGGCGCCTTCGTGGCCTTCTCCACGCGACGGGGTCGGGGTGCTGAGGCCGCCGAGCGGGCCTGGGCTGTCGCGGTCGTGCTGGGGAAGGGGGGCGCCGTCGAGGACCGGTCCGTGGTGGCATCGGAGGTCGAGGCCGGGTACCGGGCCGGCTTCCTCGCGCTGCGCGAGGGTGCGTTGCTCGAACGGGCCATCCGGGCTCTGGAGCGTCCGCCGGACGTGCTCCTGGTGAACGCGAGCGGCCGGGATCACCCGCGGAGGGCTGGGCTCGCACTGCACCTCGGGGCGATCCTCGGGGTTCCGACGGTGGGGGTCACCGATCGTCCGCTGGTCGCCACCGGCGGCGAGCCGGAGGCGCAGGTCGGCAGCTCGGAGGCGCTGTTGCTCGATGGCGAGGTCGTCGGCTTCCGCGTTCGAACGCGATCGGGCTCGCGTCCCGTGTGCGTGCATGCCGCGTGGCGAACGGAGCCCGAGACCGCTCGGGCGGTCGTGCTCGCCGCCGCGACCGGTGCCCGCACGCCCGAGCCGATCCGGCTCGCACGGTTCCTTGCGCGCTCGGTCAGGGCGCGGGACGAGGGCCGCTCGCCGCCGGGCCGCGAGGCCGGCGAGCGAGCCGATCTGCTCAGCAGGTGAGGTGCAGCGCCGCCGCGGTGGTCGCCGGGTCGAGCTCCCGATAGCGGCGCACGGCCTCGGCGGTCCGGTGGATCTCGACCTCGACCCCGCGTTCGCGCAACGCATCCACGGCCCGTGGGTCGGGTTCCATACGCCCGATCGCGCCGGTTCCCACGACCAGTCGCCCGGGGAGCTCGTCCAACACCTCGGCCAGATCCTCTAGCGCCAGCGAGTGTCCCTCCCGACGCCACCAGTTCCGGACCACGCGGCCCGGAAGGACGATGACGTCGTGCGTCTCCTCCCGCCCTTCGACCAGGAGGTGTCCGAACCGGTAACCGTCGAGCCGTTCCATGCGACCAGCATGCCGCGTTCCGGCCGTTCCTGCAGGCACGGAAATGGACTTTCGACGGAGGGCCACGCACCGAACGGCCGATGGCGGTCATCCCCTTCCTGACCGAGGATGCGACTGAGAGGGGGATACCGGGTGGAGCCCGAAGAGGATCGCGAGCCACGGGGGAGGGGCATGAGTGAGACGGCCATCTTCGCGAAGTACGTGGCTGCGATGCTCCGGATCGGCCAGGCTGATCCGGACCGGGCCCGCGCGGCGATCGTGGCCAGGGGAGACCAGGTCCTCGCCGCCCTCCGGGACGCGCTGCGGCCGGGCGCCCGGGACTCGGTCCGCATCGTCGCCCTCATCGACATGTACCTGCAGACCACCCTGGAGATGCTCTACTCCGCGTCCCGCTCGGACGACCGGTTGGAGTTCGCGGAGGCGGAGATGAAGGCCTGGGCGGTCGCCGGCGCGCTGGATCGCGCCGCGGAAGCGGCCCAGTCGAAGGACCGGGACACCGTGTACGCGGCGATGCGCGCGGCCGAGTCCGTCCTCGGCATCAACCTCGCGTCATCCTGAGTCGCGGTCGAGGGGGGGCAGCCTACGAGCACAAGCGTTCGTAGGCTGCCCGCGTTCCGCAGCATCTCGCGGCGGCCCGTAGGCTGTGAGCATGTCGAGGGAGCCGGACGGGACGGCCCCGATCGCGTCGCGGGAGGGAGCCGCTCGGGGGATCGTTCGGAGCACCTTCGCGTCCCTGCGGATCCGGAACTTCCGGCTGTTCATCATCGGTCAGCTAGTCTCGGGCATCGGCACCTGGATGCAGATGGTGGCGGCACCGTGGCTGGTGCTCCAGCTCACGAACAGCGGGGTGGCTCTGGGGATCGACACCGCGCTGCAGTACCTGCCGATCCTGTTGCTCGGCGCCTGGGGCGGCGTGATCGCCGACCGGTTCGACAACCGGAAGCTCCAGATCGCCACGCAGATCGCCTACGCGGCGACGTCCCTGGTCCTCTGGATCATCGTCGCGACCGGGATCGTCCACGTGTGGATGGTGTACGCCCTCTCGTTCGTGTCCGGGATGGTGACCGCCGTCGACATGCCCACGCGCCAGAGCTTCTATCTGGAGATGGTGGGGCCGGAGGACCTCACGAACGCGATGAGCCTGAACACGGCTACGTTCACCGGCACGAGGATCGTCGGCGCGGCGCTGGCCGGTGCGCTGATCGCGGTGGTGGGGACGGCGCCCATCTTCCTGGTGAACGCGATCACGTACCTCGCCGTCGTGGTGGCCTTGCTCCGGATGCGCGTGACCGAGCTCGATCGCCGAGAGCTCGCCTCGAGGGCCCGGGGGCAGATCCGCGAGGGCATCCGCTACGCGTGGGACAGCGAGGAGCTGCGGCTGCCCCTCCTGTTGATGGCCGTCGTGTTCGTGTTCTCGTTCAACTTCTCCGTGCTGCTGCCGCTCTTCGCCAGGAACACGTTCGGAGGAGGCTCGCAGACCTACGGCGCGATGTTGTCGTTGTGGGGGGTTGGGTCGTTGGTCGGCGCGCTCGTGCTGGCCGGTCGATCCGCTCGGGCGAACGCGTGGCGTCTGTCGATGCTCGGGCTCGCCCTCGGGGTCCTGAGCGTGGGGGTTGCGGTGGCACCCGTGGTGCATGTCGCGATGCTCCTCTTGCCGTTCCTGGGCGCTGTGGGGATCGCGTTCGCCATCACCGGGAACTCCACGCTCCAGCTCCGGTCGGCGGTGTCGATGCGCGGCCGGGTGATGGCGCTGTACTCGGTGGTGTTCCTGGGGAGCACGCCGATCGGTGGTCCCTTGGCCGGTTGGGTCGGGCAGCGTCTCGATGCCCGGGTTGGGCTGGCCGGCGGTGGGGCCATCGCGGTGGTCGTCGCGGCCTGGGCGGCCGCGACGTTGCGCGCCGGTCGCAAGGGCGGGGAGGGAGCCGATCCAGTCGGGGGATACTCGGGCCATGGGTGACGCCATGCGCGCCATGGTCCTCGAGCACCTGGGAGCGCCGCTCCGGCCGATGGAGATGCCCAAGCCGCAGCCGGGCCCCGGCCAAGTGCTCATCCGGGTGCGAGCATGCGGCGTGTGCCGGACCGACCTGCACGTGGTTGACGGAGAGCTCCCCGATCCGAAGCTCCCGCTGGTCCTCGGACACCAGATCGTCGGGCTCGTGGAGGAGGTCGGCGATGGTGTCCAACTCGTGGCCGAGCGGGTCGGCGTGCCCTGGCTCGGATGGACGTGCGGCGAGTGCCGATACTGCACGAGCGGCCGGGAGAACCTGTGTCCGAGCGCGAGGTTCACGGGCTACCAGCTCGACGGCGGGTACGCCGGGTTCGCGATCGCCGATGCCCGGTTCTGCCTGCCGATCCCCGACGACTATCCGGACCTCCAGGCGGCGCCGCTCCTTTGCGCCGGGCTGATCGGGTGGAGATGCCTGAAGATGACGGGGGACGCCGGGCGGATCGGTCTCTATGGATTCGGGGCCGCGGCGCACATCGTCGCCCAGGTGGCTCGGCACCAGGGACGGCGGATCTTCGCCTTCACCAGGCCGGGTGATCGCGAGGCGCAGGCGTTCGCGAGGGACCTCGGCGCGGAGTGGGCGGGATCCTCCGCCGAGGCTCCGCCGGAGGAACTGGACGCCGCCATCCTGTTCGCCCCGGCCGGAGAGCTCGTACCGGTGGCCCTGCGAGCGGTGGCGCCGGGCGGCACGGTCGTCTGCGGCGAGATCCACATGAGCGACATCCCCTCCTTCCCGTACGACATCCTGTGGAGGGAGAAGGTGCTGCGGTCGGTGGCCAACCTTACGCGCGACGACGGCCTGGAGTTCCTGGAGCTCGCGCCGAAGGTGCCGGTGAGGACGGAGGTGATGACCTTCCCGCTCGAGCGGGCCGACGAGGCGCTCTTCGCGCTGCGGAACGGGACCGTCCGGGGCGCCCTCGTCCTCGAGATCGGCCGAGCGTGAGCTACAGGCGCAGTTCCAGCGCGAGGATGCCGGTCCGGTAGGCATCGCACGCCGCCTGCCCGTCGCCCCGCTCTCCGAGGAGATCGCCGAGCGCTCGGTAGGTCACCGCGATGTCGGCAGCCTGCTCGGCCCGCTCATACAACTCGATCGCGGTCCGCAGGTGCTTCTCCGCGACGGCCGGCTCCGTCTCCGCGAGGACCAAGCCCAGCTCCCGGTGCGCCCACGCGAGGATGGGTGCGTCGCCGTCCCCCAGGAGCGAGATGGAGCGCTCGAGCAGGTGCCGTGCTTCGTCGGTGCGTCCCTCCAGCCGCTCGACCCGCGCGAGCTCGTTGATCGTCCTCACGAGGTCCTTCGTATCGCCCGTCTCCTCGAAGACGGTCCTTGCCTGCTCGAGCAGGTCGCGAGCCTGTGGCAGTTGGCCGTCCCGGCTGAGCACGTAGCCTCGCGCCAGGTAGGCGCCGCCCATCTCCGCCTTGAGGTTCAGCTGTCGGTAGGCGTCCTCTGCACGGATCAGCGAGCGTTCAGCCTCGTCGATCCTGCCCCCTTGTAGATACAGGCGGGCCACGTTCATGTGCATCTGCGCGATCCGGGCGGGATCGGAGATGCGGGGCGCGAGGCGCTCCAGCTCCGCTCCGGACTCCGCCGCCTTCGAGGAGAGACCGGCCTCGAGATACGCATACACGAGTGATGCGTGCACGCGGGCGAGAGCGTTCGGGTCGGTCATCCGTTCGCGTTCGAGCGTCGCGCGCATGCTCTCGAGGACGTGGATCGCGTATCGAACATCTCCCATGGCCTCGAAGCATCTTGCCTTCCCCGCCACAGCGTCCACGGCCAGAGCTGGGGAATCCCGTTCGAGAAGTTCCTCGGCTCTTCGGAAACGCGCCAAGGCCTTCTCGGGTTTGCCCTGTCGTTCGAGGTAGAGCCCCATGCCCTCCTCGGCTCCCGCCTCGAGCTTCGAGATCCCATACTTCTTGGCCTCGCGCTCGACGGCCCGGAGCGTGTTCCATGCGCGATCCAGATCACCTGACGAAACGGCGAGGGTCGCTTCCTGCAGGCGCAACTCCAGAGCCACCTCCAGATCCGGAGGTTGTCCCGTTTCCAGCTCCAACGGAGCCACGCCGAGTTTCTCGGCGAAGTACGACACGGCCTCACGGGAGGGGCGGCGCCTCCCGGCCTCGATGGTGCTGACGTAGGCGTGTGTGTATCGAGGGGACGCCAGCTGACGCTGGGTGAGGCCTCTCTCGGTACGCAGTCGTCGCAGTCTCGTCCCGATCATCTTCGTGCCCTCCTCGCCCAGTGGGGTTTACCGGAAGTGTAACCCCCCGGCAACTCGTTTGCAGGACTTCTTCTCAAGGTCGGCCTGGAACGCGCCGAACTTAACGACCGAGATTGCCATGAGAAAACCAACTGGTTACAGTGCCGCAAGTCACTCGGGATGTGAAGGGGGGAAGGACCGATGGCTCGCGGAACCCTTCGCAGGGTCAAGTACCTGGCCTTCGCGGTCGTCGCCTTGGCGTCTGTGCTGCTTGCCGGCGCCGCGAACTGGCCGAACCACTGATCGAACGGAGAGTTGGGGGTTCCGGGGGACCCCGTCTCCGAAGCGCCCCCTGAACGCCCGGCCGATCGGAGTGGGTGCATGGTGAGCGTCCTTCGTCCACCCGGCGAACGCCGGATCTATCGGGTCGGCGAGTCGGTGTTCCGCGTGTGGGTCGACGAGCCGGTTGCGAGTGCGGAGTACCTCAAGGACGGCGAATGGGTGTGGACGCCGATCCCGTCCGGAAGCATCATGGACCACCCCAGCGCTCACCTCCTCTCGAACGAGGAGGTCAACGACCTCGGCTCGGATTGACCGGTCCGAGCCCGGGTGCCCGCGGAGGATCCCGCGTCTACCAGTGAGCGGCCCGGAACTCGTCCATGAAGGCACGCAACGCCTCGACACCCTCCAGCGGCATCGCGTTGTAGATCGACGCCCGGATCCCCCCCACCGATCGATGGCCCTTCAACTCCACCAGCCCGTGGTCGCGCGCACCCTCCACGAACGCCGTCTCGAGCTCCTCGGTCGGCAGGCGGAACGTGACGTTCATGAGTGAGCGAGCTTCGGGGAGCGCGTGCCCACGGTAGAAGCCGTCGCTCGCGTCGAGGGCTCCGTACAGAAGTGCCGCTTTCCCCCGATTGCGCTCGTGCATTTGCTCGAGCCCGCCGATGTCGTCGCGGAGCCAGCGGGTCACCAGCATGAGCACGTAGATCGCGAAGACCGGCGGCGTGTTGTACATCGAGCCGCTCCGAGCGTAGGTGCGGTAGTCGAGCATCGCGGGAAGCCCATCGGGAACTCGCTCCAGAAGGTCGTCTCGGATCACGACCAACGTGACGCCGGCGGGACCGGCATTCTTCTGGGCACCGGCGTAGAGGAGGCCGTACCGTTCGACCTGCACCGTGCGCGACAGGAGATCCGACGAGGCGTCGCAGACCAGCGGCGGCCCATCCTGCGGTTCGAAGTCCGCGGGGAACTCCACCCCCTGGATCGTCTCGTTCGACGTCACGTGGAGGTAGGCGCCATCCGCGATCCCATCCAGGCCCCGCAGGTCCGGAACCGATGTGAAGCCGATGTCCGCTCCATCCCACGCGACCGTCGCCTCACCCTCCTTCCTCGCCTCGGCCACGGCTCTCGTTCCCCAGGATCCGGTGACGACGTAGGCCGCCGGCGCACCCGCGCCGCGGAGGAGGTTCATCGGCACCATGGAGAACTGCAGCGACGCCCCCCCTTGGGCGAAGAGCACCCGGTAACCCACGGGGATGCCGAGGAGCTCCCGCAGGTTGTGCTCGGCCTCGCCGATGATGTCCTCGAACCGCCGTGATCGGTGGCTGATCTCGAAGACGGACACCCCCGCGCCCGGCAGGGCGGGGAGCTCGGCGCGGATCTCCCCGAGGACCGTGAGCGGCAGGGCCGCGGGTCCCGCCGAGAAGTTCCACACGCGCTCGCTCATGCGGACCATGTTGCCTCGCACGAGCCGTGGACGTCACACGCCGCAGTCGCGTGCCGCCGGCGCGAAGCTCAACCGCGAAGGAGCGGCCGTGTGAGGCAGGTTGGCCCGCCCTCGCCCTTGCCGGAGATCTCGTCGCCCCGGTAGGTGCGAACCTCGACCCCGGCCGCCTCCATCCGTCTGCGGCTCTCGTGGTTCCCCTCCAGCGCGAGGGCCACGCGCGGTGCGAGCGCCAGCACGTTCGGCCCCATGCTCGCGAACTCCTCCTCCGGAACCTCGATGAGGCCGACCCCCCGGCGTGCGAGCTCCTCCATCAACCGCACCGGGATCAGCGGGGGGTACGCCACCACGAGGTCGCGATCCAGCGGACTGAGCAGCGAGAGCAGGTGCAGGACCTCCTCCACCCCGCGGAGGTGGACCAGGTCGAACGCGAGGACCTGGACGTCGGGAAGCAGTGCCCGGATGGCCGAGATGCCCTCGTCGTTCGTCCGGTAGCTCCGGCCGACGGCCAGCGTCTGCGGGTCGAGCCAGAACATGTCGCCACCCTCCGCTGTGGCCGGAGCTTCGAGCCGGCCGACCACCGCGATGTGCGCACCCGCCAGGTCCTGGGCGACGGCGTCCGGCTCGCGCCGGCGTCCCTCCTTGCCCGGCCGGAGCAGGATCGCGCCTCTGTCGGTCATGAGCACCGGGTCGTAGGCGAAGATCGCATCGGGATCGCCCGGGACCGGCGCGGTCCCGCTCAGCACGTCGGCGCCGGCGCGCTCGAGCTCGGCCCGGAGCGCCGCGTGCTCCTCGGCCGCTCGGACGGGATCCGGCTCATCTCGCCAGCGGTACCTCCGCCACACTGCGTGGTCGCCCGTCTGCGGCGGGCGAACGTAGACCCGCAGGAGCGGACCCACCTGGTCCTGGATGCCGGCCATCGCGCCTCGACTAGCCGCTTCCGCGAGCCGCGGCGAACAGGTCCGCCGCCTCGTAGCGCTCGTACGGCGCCTCGCACGGCGTCCCCGCCGTCACCGACATCGCGCCCTCGGTCAGATCCATCACCACGGAGGAGATCGTCACGTAGTCTTCTATCCGATCCGACCCTGGCTTCGGGTGCGAGCACACGGACGACGGCCTGTCGAAGTGATCCCGGAGCGCCCGCTGCACCGTGTCCACGGAGATGGTGCCCGCCTCCTCCCGCATCGCGCGCTCGGCCCGATGCTGTCGGACGAGGCTGTCCGCGCCGTCGTCGGCGAGGCCCGCGTCGCGGAACATGAACCGGGTGCTCTGGAAGTGGTTCGCGTGGGCCAAGACGCCGCCCTCCGGCCACAGGAGGCAGGTCTCCACCGCACGGCCCGGCGCGGCCTCGAGGTCCAGGGCCTCGCCGTCGCGGTGTGCGATGAGGTAGTTGGCCGACGAGGATCGGTTCGGGCGGAACACGGCGTTCGCCGCGTCCGCGAACGAGGTGGCCTGCAGGATCCGGCGAAGGATCACGTGGTAGGGAACCCCGGGCTTGCCCTGGTCACGGTCCGAGACGAGGGCGTTCGTGGCCAGTCCGATGCCGGCCTCGTTCATCCCGGTCTTGGCCAGGAGCCCCGCCTCGACCAACGTCAGGAACGCCGGGCCGTCGTCGGGCGCCGACGCGAGCAGCACGCACGTCTCGCGCACGTCGGGCTTCCAGTCCCAGTTCTGCGCGACGATCGTGTGGCCGTCGGAGGTCGCATCGGGCAGGGCCACCACGGCCGTGCACTCCTTGGTTCGGAGCCCAAGCCCGAACATGACCTCGGTCCGGACGTTCAGCGCGAGGAGATCATCGGGGTGCAGCCTGGCGCCCTCGGCGATGCCCTCGAGCTCGGGGAGGGTCGTGGGGTCGTATGCGTCGATGGGCTCGGCGAAGGCGTGAGCGCGTTCACGCACCTCGTCCCACGAGAGCCCCGAGTAGTGCTCGAACACTCGGGTGTAGACCTCCACGGATCGACGCACCCGGTCGGCAGCCTGCGCTCCGTACGCGCGGCCGCGGTCGCGGGGCGCGCCGCACGTCAGGACCAGCGGCCATCCCATGCGGCGATGATAAGACGGTCGCGACCCGTGGGACGTCAGGCGTCGACGGGAGCTACGTGAACCGGACCCTGGGATCGAGCCAGGCGTACGTGACGTCCACCACCAGGTTGGCCACCGCGATGAAGAACGTTCCGAGCAACGTGACCCCCATGACGACCGGGAAGTCGTTCGTGTAGACGGCCTGTACCGCCAATCTCCCCACTCCGGGCAGGTTGAACACCGTCTCCACGATGAAGGCCCCGCCGAGCAGATCGGCGAGGTCCAGCCCGAACATCGTCACCGTCGGCGTGAGCGCAGCGCGGAGCCCATGCTTCAGGATCACCCGTCGCTCGGACATGCCTTTGGCACGCGCCGTCCGGATGTAGTCCTCGCTCATCGTCTCGATCAGGCTGCCCCGCACCATACGCGCGTAGAACGCGGCGAACGTCGAGGCCAGGACGATCCAGGGCATCACGAATCGGCCCTCGAGCGCCGCCTGCCACACGCCCTCACCGATGGGGATGCCGGACGGCGGCGCGATGTGCAGCTTGAACCAGAAGACGAAGAGGAAGACGTACGCGATCCAGAAGTCTGGGGCCGACACCCCGAGCAGGGCGAACAGCATCGCCACCTTGTCGGTGCGCGTCCCCGGCTTGATGCCGGACAGGATGCCGATCGGGATCCCGATCAGCAGCCACACGACCGCTGTCCCGATGGCCAGCATGAGGGTCACCGGGAGGGCCCGGGCGATCTCCTCGCTCACCGGCACGAAGTTCCCCCAGTCGAAGTAGACCTCCTTGTTCAGCCACAACCCCGGCCAGGGGATCAGCCCCTTCGCGAACCGCCAGTACTGCACCCAGATCGGCTTGTCGAGCCCGAAGGCGGTCCGGGCGGCGGCCAGCTGCTGGGGGGTGATCTGGCGCCCAACAGCCCGGCGAGCCGGGTCGGAGGCGGGCAGCTTCACGAAGATGACGAACGTGAGCACCGAGACGACGAACAGCACGAGCACGAGGAACAGCGTCCGCCGCACGATGTACCTGCTCATGGCGGCTGGGATGGTACGAGTCCGAGGGCTACCGCGCCCCGGGCCGTCGAGCCCCCACGGCGAAGGTCGCCCGGCTCCCGAGGGCGCCGATGCTCGAGCGCGTGGATCGATCGGAGCGCCGAGAGGGAGATCGGCAACCGATGTGGCTCCTCCTCCGGGGCGGCGGTCACGCACATCGCCGCGTCCTGACAGGATGGAGCCGCATGGACGGCACGGTGGACGTTGCCGTGGTCGGCGGCGGGGTGATCGGCCTCTCGGTGGCGCGCGAGCTGTGCCGGGCCGGCGTCGAGCGCGTCGTGGTCTTGGAGCGCGAGGCGGCAGTCGGCCGGGGTTCGTCCTCACGAGCCAATGGTGGTTTCCGCGCGCAGTTCACCACGAGGGTGAACGTCGCGTTCTCCTTGTACTCCATCGCCGAGCTCGAGAAGCTGGAGGCGTCTACGGGCCTGCTCTCCCTGCACCAGACCGGGTACCTCCTGTTCACGGGGACAAAGGCGGGCGAACGAGGGCTTCGATCCGCGTGGGAGCTGCAACGCGCGCTCGGTGTGCCCACCGAGTTGCTCTCGCCCGAAGGGGTCCTCTCGCATGCACCGTTCCTGCGACCCGACGGGCTGCGGGCGGGCACCTTCCACTCCCGGGACGGGTTCCTGGATCCCCACGGCGTGCTGACGGCGCTCCACCGGGATGCGAGGAGGCTCGGGGCGCGGATCCTTACGGCCTCGCCTGCCTTGAAGATCGGCAGCCACCCCGCAGGGACGTACGTGGTGGAACACCCCGGCGGCACGCTGCGGGCCGGGTGGGTCGTGAACGCGGCGGGACCCGATGCCGCCGCCGTGGCCGCCATGCTGGGCGTGGACCTGCCGGTGACCCCGTACCGGCGGAACCTCGCGTTCATCCGAGACCCGCAAGCAGCGGCCGAGCTCATCCCGATGTGCGTGGATCTGGACACCGGCATCCTCGTCCGCCGCGAGCGTGGGGGAGGCTACGTCGTCGCCTACTCGGATCCGAACGACCCGCCGTCGCGAGAGACCACCGTGGACCCCGCGTTCCTGGACCAGGTCGGGGAGCGGATCGGGAACCGGTTCCCGCACCTGGCCGATCTCCCGATCGATCCGGCCCAGTGCTGGGCGGGGCTATATCCGGAGACGCCCGACCACCATGCCGTGATCGGGGAGGCCTCGGACGTGCCACGGTTCGTGCAATGCGCCGGCTTCGGGGGCCACGGCGTGATGCACGCGCCGGCCGCGGGCAAGGCCGTTGCCGAGCTCGTGACGCTCGGCGCCTCGCGGACCTTCGACCTGCACCCCTTACGGCCGTCCCGGTTCACCGAGGGCGATCTGGTCGTCGAGACCGCGGTGTTGTGACGACGCTCAGCCGCGGCGTCGCGCCGAGGGCTCGAACCACCAGGGCGCGAAGCCGCGGTCGTTCTCGTCCACGAGGGTGCCCGGCGGGACGAGCTGGTCGATCGCATCCAACGTCGCGGCATCCAGGCGGAGGTCGGCTCCGGCGAGCAGGTCGATCAGCTGATCCATGGTCCGCGGCCCGATGATCGCCGACGTCACCGCAGGATGGGCCAACGTGAAGGCGATGGCAAGGTGGGTGAGCGGCACGCCGGCTTCCGCCGCCACCTTCAGCAGGCCCTCCACCAGGTCGAACTTGCGCTGGATCTCGGGGCGGGACTCGTCGAACTGCTTCGCGATGGGCCCGCCGCGCTGTCGGTTCCGGCTGGCCCGGGATTCCGGGGACCGGTCGAAGCGCTCCCGCCGGTACCGGCCGCTGAGCCAGCCACGGTTCAGCGGGCTCCAGACCAGCACGCCCATCCCGTGACGCTGGGCGACCGGCAGCACGTCGTGCTCGATGTGGCGGACGAAGATCGAGTACGGGGGCTGCTCGGTCCGGAACCGGGAGAGGCCGCGACGCTCGGCGATCCATTGCGCCTCGACGGTCTGCCACCCGGGGAACGTCGATGATCCGAAGTACCGGATCTTGCCCTGCCGCTGGAGATCGGTGAGCGCGCCGAGCGTCTCCTCCACGTCGGTCTCGGCCTCGGGCCGGTGGATCTGGTACAGGTCGAGGTGGTCGGTGCCCAGACGGCGGAGACTGTTCTCGACCTCCCGCGTGAGCCACACGCGTGAGTTCCCCCGCTCGTTCTGCCCTGAGCCCATCTCCCCGTGGGCCTTCGTGGCCAAGACCACATCGTCTCGACGGCCCCGGAGCGCCCGGCCCACGATCTCCTCGGATCCGCCGTCCGAGTAGACGTCGGCCGTGTCCACGAAGTTGACCCCGGCGTCCAGCGCTGCGTGCACGATGCCGACGCACTCGTCGACGTCGGTGTTCCCCCACTCGCCGAACATCATCGCGCCGAGGCAGTGCGTGCTGACCCGCACCCCGGTCCCTCCGAGCGTCCGGTACTCCATCCCGTCCTCCTTCGCGTCGGCCCCTCCAAGTCTCCCCTGGGCGCCGCTCTTCCGCGTTGTTCCTGCTCGTGGGGGGGCTTTCGACCCGGCCTTCCGCCGGCCACAGGCGCGAGCATGCATGGAGGCGGGTCCCACGCGGAAGGAGCAGCTCATGTCGATCGTCCTGGATGGCTCGTCACTGACGATCGAGAAGCTCGTTCGGATCGCCCGGGGCAACGAGCCGGTCGAGCTCGACGGGGCCGCGCTGGAGCGGGTCCGGGTGTGCCGCGCCATGCTCGAGGACAAGCTCGCGGCGCGCGAGATCATGTACGGCACGAACACGGGGATCGGCGAGTTCTCCGAGGTCGTCCTGACCGACGAGCAGGTCGAGCGGTTCCAGCGCTTCCTCATCTACAACCACGCGGCGGGCATCGGCGACCCCGCCCCCGTCGAGACCGTGCGCGCCGCCATGGCCGGTCGTGCGAACGTCCTGGCCAAAGGGCACTCGGGGGTTCGGCCCGAGATCGTCCTCACCCTCGTCGAGATGCTGAACCACGGCCTCACGCCGGTGGTGTGCCAGAAGGGCTCGGTGGGCGCGAGCGGCGACCTTGCGCCGATGGCCCAGATCGCGCTCCTGCTTATGGGCGAGGGAGAGGCGTTCTTCCGGGGCGTGCGGCTGCCCGGGCGGATCGCCATGGAACAGGCCGGCATCCCGGTGCCGGGACTCCGGGCCCGGGATGGCCTCGGGACCATCAACGGCTCGAACGTGCTCACGGCGATGAGCGCGCTGCTCCTGTTCGACGTCGACCGGTGGCTGCGCCAGGCGGAGATCGCCGCCGCGATGTCGCTGGAGGCGCTGCTCGCGAACCTCAAGCCGTACGACGTGCGTGTCCACCAGCTGCGCGGGTTCGCGGGCGCCGTTCGGAGCGCGGCGGCCATCATGCGCTGCATCGAGGGCAGCGACCTGCAGACCGGCAAGATCAAGACGAAGGTCCAGGATGCCTACTCGATGCGTTCGACCCCCCAGGTGATCGGCGCGGCGCACGATGCGGTCGCCTTCGCGCGCAGCCAGGTCGAGATCGAGCTGAACGGCGTGGGCGACAACCCGCTCTACCTGCCCGAGGACAAGCTCACTCTCACCGGCGCGAATTTCCAGGGCTCCCCGGTCTCGCTGCCGATGGAGATGGTCGGCCAGGCGGTGACGATGGTCAGCGTGCTGTCCGAGCGAAGGCTCAACCGGTTGACGAACCCGGCGCTCAGTCAGGGCCTGCCGGATTTCCTGACGCCCGACCCCGGGTTCTTCTCGGGGCTCATGTTGAGCCAGTACACGGCGGACACCCTCATCACCGAGCAGCGGCTCTTGTCCGCCCCTGCCTCCACGATGTCGATCCCCGCCGCCGCGGATCAGGAGGACTTCGTCTCGATGGGGATGAACACGGCGATCAAGAACGGCCAGATCCTCGACGACGCGTACGCGATCCTCGGCATCGAGTTCATGGGCGCGGCGCAGGCGCTCGACTTCCGAAAGTTCCAGCCGGGCAAGGGGGTCCAGATCGCCCACGAGGTGATCCGGCGCCACGTGGAGCACCTGGACGAGGACCGTCCGCTCCACGCCGACCACGACCGGATGAAGGCACTCGTGAAGGGCGGCGGGATCCTCGAGGCCGTGGAGGGGGCGGTGGGGCCCCTCGGCTGAGGGGCGCCTCGGCCGGAAGGCGCGCTCCGCCGGTTGACCCGGGCTCGGGCGAGACCGTCGCGGAGATGGTCAGCTCGCCGAAGCGACCTCGACGGTGAGGACGAACGGCTTCCCGGCCGTCTCACCCGACGAACGCTCGTACCGGAGCTCGAACCGGGTCGTGCCCTCCCCAGCCGCTCGGAACGTCCACACCTCCGTCCCGCCGGCACCTACCAGGTCGGTCTCGGGCGGGACGTACCGGGAGTCGACGAGGGCAAGCACGTCGCGGTTCGGCTCCACGTCGAGCATCCAGCGGAACCCGGTCGAGGCGTTCGAGTCCAGGGTCACAACCAGCTCGTCCGACGTCCGCAGGTGGATCGTCCTGCCACTGTCGGCGGCCGTCAGCTCGACGGACGAGCCCGCCTCGGCGGCACCCGAGCAGGCAGCGGCGAGGACCATCAAGGGCAGGAACAACGCCGCGATCGTGCGGCGGGCGAGGGTGTACACGCGGGCCTCCCTCAGATCGTTCAGGCCGTTGGACGGCCCTGCAGGACCCGCGGTTCCGCCAGCGGCCCGGCGGATCGGGCCTACGCGGACTTCACAGCGACGGGGTCTTCGGCCTATCCTTTGGCTTTGACTCGCCGTTCAAAGGAGCCGGCATGAAGATCGAGCACGATCGCCCGCAGCTTCGGTACGACGAGAGGGACTGGCGACCCCGGCCCACCCTGGCCGGGAGCGACTACACCAGCCCGGAGGTGTGGGAGCAGGAGCGGGAGAAGATCTGGTTCGGGGATTGGGTCTGCATCGGGCGGGTCGAGGAGGTCCCCCAGCCCGGCGACTACCTGGTGCGGGACCTGGCAGGCGAGTCGATCTTCGTCACCAGGAACCTCGAGGGCGAGCTGCGGGGTTTCTACAACGTGTGCGCGCATCGGGGGACGAAGTTCCTCGACGACGACACCAAGGGCAACGTGCGCAAGGCCTTCCGCTGCCCGTACCACGCCTGGACCTACGACCTGGACGGTCGGCTGATCGGCACCCCGAACGTCAAGGAGGATGAGCTCTTCGACCGCTCCGACTACCCCCTTCACCCGATCGCCGTGGACCGGTACGCCGGGTTCCTGTTCGTGAACCTCGCGAAGGAGCCGCGTCCGCTCATGGCCGCACTCACCGACGGTGCCGAGTCCATCACGACCTTCGAGCGCTACCGCATGGAGGACCTGAGGGTCGGCGTCCGGATCGTCTACGAGGTCGAGGCGAACTGGAAGATCGTCGTGGAGAACTACAACGAGTGCCTGCACTGCCCCTCGGTGCATCCCGAGCTCGTGCAGGTGGTCCCGTTGTTCCGGTTCGGCGAGGTGTGGGACGAGGAGACACGCGACGACGGCAACCGGATGGTCGAGGGCGCCACGAGCTTCACGGCCACGGGGAGGTCGGAGCTGCCGAAGCTGCCCGGGCTCGCGCCAGAGGACTACGAGATGTACTACGGGAGCTACGAGTTCCCGAACCTCATGCTGAACCTGCACCCGGACTGCGGCATGTACTACATCGCGTTCCCGAAGGGGCCCCTGCACACGCAAGTGGTGTCCGAGTACCTGTTCCCTCCGGAGGTCATCGACTCGGACGACTTCAAGCCGCAGCCGGTGGTGGACTTCTGGGATCTCATCAGCAAGCAGGACTGGGGGGTCTGCGCCCGCGCTCAGACGGGTGTGGGCTCGCGTGCCTACCGGTCGGGTGTCTACCCGCGCCAGGATCGGTTCCTCTACTGGTTCAACGAGGAGTACCGCCTGGCTATGGGCCGGCCCCTGGGGGGGTAAGACCCTGGTGTCATGGCGGACGAGGACGAGAAGGAACGGCTCAATCGCAAGCTGACCGAGCTGCTGAACGAGCTTCGGGTCGCCCTGCCCGGCGTCCAGGTGCTGTTCGCGTTCCTGTTGATCCTGCCCTTCAACTCGCGATTCGTGGACACGAGCGATCTCGAGCGGGCGATCTACGCCGTCTCGCTCTGCGCGGCGGCCGTGGCCTCCGCGCTCTTCATCGCCGCGACCGCGTACCACCGGCACCGGTTCGCCCGGCTTGAGAAGGAGACGCTCGAGGACAAGAAGGAGATGATCGGCGCGCAGGATCATTTCGCCATCGGTGGTCTCCTCTTCCTTGCCGTGGCCATGGGGGGCGCGGTGTTCGTGGTCTTCGATCTGCTCTTCGGGGTCCTCGCCGCGACCACACTGACGACCGGACTGATGCTGGTGTTCGCCTGGTTCTGGTACGCGCTCCCGCTATCCAGGCGTCATCGCTCGCAGCCCGCGTCCCGTCCCTGATCCGTCGATCGCTCCCTCGGTGAGGTCGGGGTGGTCTGCCCCCGGACGAGGGATAGACTGCGCCGCGTGACCAGGTCGCTCGGCGTCGGCGTGCAGCTGCCCGAGGTCGAGCGCGTGGTTCGCTGGCCCGAGTACGTCGCCATGGCGCGCGCGGCCGAGGAGGCCGGGTTCGACTCCGTCTGGGTGGGCGATCACCTGCTCTACCGGGGCGACGGCCGCCCAGAACGCGGACCGTGGGAGGCCTGGACGCTGCTGTCCGCGCTCGCGGCCGTTACCGAGCGGGTGATGCTCGGCCCCCTCGTGGCCTGCCTCGGGTTCCATCCCCCCGCCGTGCTGGCCAAGGCGGCCGCGACGGTCGACGAGGTGAGCGGGGGCCGGCTCGTCCTCGGACTCGGGGCGGGCTGGAACGAGGCGGAGTTCCGGGCCTTCGGCCTCCCGTTCGACCGTCGAGTCGCCCGCTTCGAGGAGGCCTTCGCGATCGTGCACGGACTGCTCGCGGGCGAGCGGGTCACGCTCGAGGGCCGCTTCCACCAGGTGCGGGAGGCCGTGCTGCTGCCGGCTCCGGCCCGCTCACCCGACCTCATGGTAGGAAGCACGGGCGCGCGCGTCCTTGCTGCGACCCTGCCCCACGTCCAGGCCTGGAACACGTGGTACGACCTGTACGGCAACACGCCCGAGGGGTTCGTCCGGGAGAGCGCGAAGGTCACCGCGGCGGCCGAGCGTGCTGGGCGCGATCCCTCCGAGATACGGCGAAGCGCGTGCGTCCTGGTGGTGCTCGATCGCGCCGCCGGGGAGCGCCCGCTCCACGAAGGCCTCCCGCCGCTCGAAGGCTCGCCGGAGCAGATCGCGACCGGCCTCCGCGAGATGGCCGAGGCCGGGGCCGACGAGGTCATCCTGGTGGTCGACCCCATCGACGGCCGATCGATCCGCGACCTCGGGGAGGCGCTCGCGATCCTCGACGGCTAGGTCGATCCGATCGTGAAGTCGGCGGCGGCGAGTTCGTGGTAGCCGTCGTCACGGAGCAGGTAGACGCTGTACCGTCCGGCCCGGAGCGGCCACGGCCCGTTCGAGGATCGGTCGAGCGCGGCCGAACCGGCCACCGTCGCCCCGGTGTAGGTCCAGGTGAGGTAGTACGCGATCCGCGGGTCCGCATGCCGCTTGTACACGCCGACCCAGTCCCAGCGCTCACCCCGGGCGTTCGCCCAGGAGACGACGATGGGCTCGCCCTCGGCGTAGGCGTCCTTGTCGGTGGAGATCACGGGTCCCGCACCCGGCCCCTTCAACCAGAACGGGATCCGTGCGACCTCGGTGGTGCCATCGACCAGGACCCCTTCGTAGCCGCCGGGTGACATCCCGGTGGTGGCGAAGTCGAGCACCCCGTCCGGCGTTGCCCCGGTGGCCTGCTGGGCGAGCGCCCCGGCGGCCGGATCGCCGCCAGGCGGGACGATCGCCACGCGCTGGCCGGCCGTCTCCGACGTGTGGAACAGGACATGCACGTCGTTCCCGATCGTCTCGAGGGGATGTTCCACGGCCACGAGCGCGGGCTCGACCCCGGGGGTGGCGGTGAAGGTGATCGCCACCGATCGATGGTCCGAGGGCCACGGCGAGACGCTCACGTCGACCCCGGGAACCCCCCGCTCACCGATCAGCCGGGCCGCGGTGGCCCGGATGTC
>DASWAT010000159.1:0-37006 GCA_036390995.1 Actinomycetota bacterium
TGGCCCACCGAGATGCCGCCACCTTTGGGGTTCAGCTTGTCGCGGTCGAACTTCAGCTCACGCTCGCACGCGATCACCTGGGCCGCGAAGGCCTCGTTCACCTCGATGCAGTCCATGTCCGCGAGGGACAGGTCGGTCTTCTCCAGGACCTTGCGGGTCGCGGGCACCGGACCGATGCCCATGATGGCCGGGTCGACACCCGCCGCGCTCATCCCCACGATGCGCGCGAGGGACTCGCGTCCCTCGGCCTTCGCACGGGACTCGCTCATGAGCACCACCGCACCGGCGCCGTCGGTGAGGCCGGAGGAGTTGCCGGCGGTGACCGAACCGTCCTTGCGGAACACCGGTGGCAGCTTCGCCAGCGCTTCGGGGGTGGTCTCCGGGCGCGGGTGCTCGTCCTCGGTGACCGCGATCGTCCCCTTGCCCTTGGGGTTCGGCGCCACGACCGGGAACATCTCCTCGGCCCGCCGTTCCTTGCCCGCTTGGGCCTTGTGCTGGGACTCGAGTGCGAAGTCGTCCTGCTCCTGCCGGGAGATGCCGTACATGTCGACGAGGTTCTCGGCGGTCTCGCCCATGATGAGCCCGCAGAGCGGATCGAGCAGGCCGTCCCGGTACATGGCGTCGTACACCGTGGCGTCGCCCAGGCGGTACCCGAGCCGCATCCGATCGAGGATGAACGGCACCCGCGTCATGTTCTCCATGCCGCCGGCCACGACGATCTCGGCCTCGCCGAGCATGATCTGCTGCGCGGCGATCTGCACCGCCTTCATCCCGGAGGCGCAGGCCATGTTCACGTTGTAGGCGGGGACCTCTTGCGGGATCCCGCTCTTCACCGAGACCTGCCGGCCGGTGTTCGGGCCGTTCCCCGCCTGCCGACCGTGGCCCATGATCGCCTGCTCGACCTGGTGGGGCTCGACGTTCGCTCGGCGCAGGGCCTCCTTCACCGCGAGGACACCAAGATCCACCGTGGGGAGCTCGGCGAACGACCCGAGGAACCTGCCGATGGGCGTCCGCGCGCCCTCCAGGATGACCGCCGACTCCATGGGCGACAGTCTAGCCGTCCATGCCGGTTCCCCCGTGACCGCCGGTTCGCTCGAGGTCGCACCGAGTCAGACGGGACGCTCCGCGGCCCGCAGCCGTGCCAGCAACCGGTGTACGACCGCGCCGTCGAGCGGCTCGGCCCGCGGAGGCTCGGCCGCCTCGACCCGAAGCGGGTTGCGCTGGAGCCAGCTCCGGACCGCCGCGACCTCGTCCGCCCGGTCGCGCGGGCAGGGGGAGGAGATCGGTTCGGTGGCGTCCACGCACAGCAACCGCCCGTCCCGGAACCGGATGAGCCGATCCTGCTCGTCGCGCAGGACCAGGTGGCCGGGCCCGAGGAGCCACGAGTCCTGCTGGCGGCGGCGGAGCGCCTCGGCCAGCGTGCGCAGGCGGTCGCGCGCCATCGCCGCCTCCTCGAAGCGCTCCTGCGCCGCCAGCCGGTGCATCCGTTCCTCGAGCGCTACGAGGAGCCCGCCCGGATGTGAAAGGGAGGAGATGAGGGACCGGACGAGCTCCCCGTAGCGCTCGGGGCCGACGCGGCCGTCGCACGGCGCCAGGCACCGGCCGATCTCAGCCAGTGCGCATGGGGTGAAACGGGTCGTGGCCCGCATCGCCTTCGTGCATCGGCGGATCGGAACGGCGTCTTCGAGCGCCTCCTTGGCCAGACGCGCGTGGGCGGACGAGGTGAAGGGGCCGAGGAACACGCCTCCGTCCCCGCTCCGCCGAACCACCTTGATGCGGGGGAAGGCGTCCGCGGTGTCGACCCTCAGATACGCGTATCGCCGCCACGTCTTGCCCCTGCGGTTGTACTTCGGCTCGTGGGCCCTGATGAGGCGGGCCTCGACCACGAGAGCCTCCAGCTCGGAGTCGCACGGGATCCCTTCCACCGCATGCGTCTGAGCCAGGAGGTCCTCGATCTTCTTCCGGGAGTCGCCGTAGAAGTAGCTCTTCACCCGGTTGCGGAGGTCCTTCGACTTGCCGACGTAGAGGACCCGACCGTCGCGGCCCCGGAACAGGTAGACGCCGGCGGTCCGGGGAAGATGGTCCGCCAGCCGGATCTTCCCGAAGTTCGGGCGGCCCCGGGCGCGCACGGCCTGGTGAAGGTCACCGAGCGTGAGGATGCCGAGCCTGCCGCCGAGGTCGAGGAGTCCGTGGAGGACCTCGGCGCACGCCGAGGCGTCGGCCAGGGCGCGATGCACCGGGCGCACCGACGTTCGGAAGTACCGGGCCAGCGTCTGGAGGCGGACGTTCGGCACGTCGGGCCAGACCACGCGGCGGGCCAACCTCGCCGTGCACACGGGCGGCGGCGGGATCGGCTCGT
Source organism: Actinomycetota bacterium (assembly GCA_036390995.1). GTDB lineage: Bacteria > Actinomycetota > UBA4738 > UBA4738 > HRBIN12 > DASQQQ01. The sequence continues at coordinate 2,360 of DASWAT010000159.1, forward strand.
AGTCGAGGCTCGCGAGCGCCACGTTCAGGAACGTGAAGTCGAACCGCGCGTTGTGGGCCACGAAGACGCATCCCCTGGCGAACTCGGCGAACGAGGGAAGGACCCGCTCGATGGTGGGTGCGCCGGCAACGTCCAGATCGTCGATCCCCGTGAGGTGGGTGATGAACCGGGGGATCGGAACCTCGGGGTCGACCAGCGTCTGGAACACGCCGATCCGCTCGCCGCCCCGGTACTTCACGGCGCCGATCTCGGTGATCCGCGAGTCGGTCGGCGACCCCCCGGTGGTCTCGAGGTCGACCACGCAGAACGTCACCTCGGAAAGACCGATCCCCTCCTCCAGGGTGGCCTGGACGGCCTCGGCGAGCACCCCTCGTACCTCCCACAGGGGCCGCGCGGGACACGCAGGATATCGAACGTGCGTTCGACCGTCAAGCGCGGGCTCAGGTTGGCTCGACCCGACCTGGTCGAGGCGACTCCGTGGGTTGGCCCGCCTGCTCCGGCCCGATCCGGTACGGCCGCATCATCTCGTTGTCCTCGTGCTCGACGATGTGGCAGTGCCAGACGAACTGGCCGGCCTGGGCGAACTTCATCCGCATCCTGGTCACCTGGCCCGGGTAGGCCACGACGGTGTCCTTCCACCCGTTCTCCCAGGGCTCCGGTGGGGTCGGAGCCGAGTTGGCGTCCACCTGAACGGTCCCGTTCTCCTCGTCCAGGACGATGGCCTGCCGGTTCACGACCTGGAAGAGCAACTCGTGGATGTGCATGGGGTGAGCGTCGGCCGTCGCGTTGTAGAACTCCCAGACCTCGGTGTCGCCGACCGCGGGGTTCTCGGTGACCGGGTCCATCCACCTCCTCGCCGTCCAGGTCGCCGTTCCCGTGTTCGGATCGCCCTCGATGGTGCCCAGGTGCGCCTCGACCGGGGCGTCCTCGAAGGCCTCCGGCGGCTCGTTGAACTCCGACAGCTCCTCCAGCAGGGCCAGGGGCCGGGTCGTGCCGCCGGTGAGCGGGATGATCGCCGGGAGCACCAGGAACTGCGGCGGTGTCGTCGGATCGGGAGAGACGGCGGGCACGACCCGGAACTGCAGCACCTGGCCCGTGGTGCCCGGATCTGCCGGGTCGAAATCGACCCCAGGAACTCCGCCCCCGAAAGGCTCGTCCGGCCCCACGTTGCCGAGGAGGTGATCGCCGACGGGCACGTTGGTGAAGTCGACGATGAGGTCGGCCCGCTCCGCCAGGCCCATGAGCAACCGGTTGCCGTTGTCGCCGGTGAGGTTCACCGGCGCGGGGAGGAAACCGCCCTCGTTGCCGATCTGCCACACCTCGACGCCGGGGATGTTGCTGAAGTCGAGGATCAAGAAGCGCGACTGGCACCCGTTCAGGAAACGGAAGCGGTAGCGGCGCTGCTCGACCGCCTGGAAGGGCCACGTGTTCCCGTTCACCATGATGGTGTTCCCGAAGAACTCCGGGTTCCAGATCGGCGAGACGTCGGTGAAAGGGATGTACGGTCCGGTGATGCCGTCGAAGAACGCCCGCGTGTCCGGGTAGAACAGCGAGCCGTCGGCATCGAACGCCCGGTCCTGGATCGCGATCGGGATCTCGTAGTAGGTCTTGTTGGGAGGGAACTTGTCCCCTTCCTTCGGCGCGGGGCCGGGAAGAACGGCCGTGGTGCCGAAGCGGCTGTCGAGCACGGCCTTGTCCCCTTCAGGTCCACCACGCACGATGAAGAAGCCCGCAGGCCCCGCGTACACGTTGAGACGGGTCATGCCCAGCGCGTGATCGTGGTACCAGATCGTCGACTCGCGCTGGTCGTTCGGGTACTGGAAGGTCGCGAACCCCGGGCCCCACGCGACGCCGAACTTGGACGCTGCCTTGCTCGCGAAGAAGTCGTACCAGGTGCCCTGGGTCGCGTAGCCGGCTGGGATGTTGTTCGCCGCCGGCAGGAACCACGCCTCCGCGTAGCCGTCGCTCTCATCCCCGACGCCGGCTGCGCCGTGCACGTGGGTCACGATCGGCACGGGGCCGGTGTAGGGCCCGGGCGTCGACGTGAACTCCGGCCGCACGTCGCGGCCCTCCGTGCCGCCGGGGGGATTCGCCCAGTGGAGCGTCGGGTCGACGGGGAGCAGGTGCGGCAGGTAGTTGCCGTTCGCGTCCACCAGCTCGTTGATCCACCTGATGCGCACCGGCCGCTTCCACTTCGTCTCGATCGTGAGCGAGGGGGCGTTGTGGATCAGCAGCCCTCTCCTGCTCGCCGACCTGACGGCGCCGTACCCCCAGACGGTCGTGGTTGGCAGACCCGCGGGCAGGATCTGCTGGGCGAACTGCCGCATCGAGATCTCGTAGTAGTCGACCGGCTTGCCGCCAGGGTTGGTGATCGTCGCCGCCCGAGGCATGACCGGGGGGATCAGGAGCGGGGTCGCGTACTTCGAGATGTCGCTTGGGTCGAGCGTCCCGCCGGGGATCTGAGCCATGGCCCGCTCCACCCAGCCGGCCCGCGTTCCGACGTACCACCCGATCGTGGACGCACCGGTGAGCCTGAGGAAATCCCGTCGCGTGAGCATGGTCCCACCCCTTCCCGCGAGCGAACCTCGCCCGCTTCCGTTGACTCGTATCCGATGACCCTTGTCAGCCCGTCTCTTCCGTTCAGAGACGCCGGAAGGTCCGGACTCGTGGGATCTCGCCGGGCACCGGGGGTCTTCGGGGAAGCGGAGTGGATGGCGCCCGATGGCTGGTGAGCCCAACCGTCCCGCCCCCGGGTGATGCTCGCGTGCAGAACGAGGGGTACCTCCCCCACGGGGGCCGAACGGGACATGGGCCGCTCATCCCGATGACCAGGCAACCCTGGGTTGCGCTGTTTGTCAAGCGAGCGCACGAGGAGGCGCCGGCGGCCTGTGCGCGCGCCCCCCGTGGTGGAGCGCCCTGGCTGCAAGCGGCCGAGCCCCGAGCCGATCCGCGAGGGACCGCCAGGCTGAGCGATTCAGTCGCGTGGGTACAGCGCGTCTTCGACGAGGAAGGCCAGGAGCTGGCCGACCGCGATGTGGCACTCCTGGATGTGAGAGGTCTCCCGGCTTGGGATCCGGACGGCGACGTCGGCCATCGGGGCGAGCTTTCCCCCCGTCTCCCCGGTCAGTGCGATCGTTCGGATGCCCTGCGCGGCAGCCTGCTCGAAGGCCCGAACCACATCCTCGGAGTTCCCGCTCGTGGAGATCCCGATGAGGACGTCGCCCGTCCTTCCCACCGCCTCGACCTGGCGGGCGAAGATCCCCTCGAATCCGAAGTCGTTCGCGATGGCCGTGAGGATCGACGTGTCGGTGGTGAGCGCCACGGCCGGAACGGCGGGCCGGCGGTTGTCCACGCTCAGCGCGCTGACGAACTCGGCGGCCAGGTGCTGGCTGTCGGCGGCGCTGCCGCCGTTGCCGCACAAGAGGATCTTGCCGCCGTCCAAGAGGGCGTTGACGAGGAGCTCGGCGCTGGCCGCCACGTCCGGCGCGCAGGTCTCGGCCGTGCGCCGAGCCGCGTCGGACGTCTCCTGCAGGTAGGCGCGGATCCGATCGAGCTTCACGTGGCGGCCCCGTCGGCCACCAGATCGTGGATGACGGCGGCCGCCTCGGCCAGATCGGCGACGACGACGTCCGCGTGATCCCCGGCCCCGCGCCCGAGTTCCTCGCGACCGTGGCCGGTGAGCACGAGGATGGTCGTGGCCCCGATCGCTCGACCCAGCCGCATGTCGCCCTCGTGGTCGCCCACCACGAACGAGGCTCGCGGATCGAAGCCGTGTTCGGCGGCCGCCCGTAGCACCAGGCCCGTCGCGGGCTTCCGGCAATCGCATCGGTCGTCGGGCGCGTGAGGGCACGCGTAGATGCCGTCCACCGATCCACCGTGCTCGGCCAGCAGGTCGAGGAGTCTGGCATGGATCTCGTCCAGCTGTCCCGGCGTGATCCATCCTCGTCCTACCGGGGACTGGTTCGTCACGATCACGATGCCGAGGCCGAGATCTCGCATCGACCGGACGGCACCGGCGGCGCCGGGGATCAGCTCGAGCTGCGACGGCTCCATCACGTATTCCACGTCCTGGTTGATCGTGCCGTCCCGGTCCAACAGGACGAACCGCCGGCTCATCGTGCCGGCCTCCACGTCCGGTCGCCGGCGATGGCCTCCACGCCGCGGGCGGTGAAGTCGAAGTCGGCGAACTGGCCGCCGAGCGACTCCAGCCGCAGCCGGACGTCGGTCTGCGCTTCGGGCCTGCAGGCGAGCAGGAGGTACCCGCCCCCACCGGCCCCGCAGATCTTCCCGCCCGCGGCCCCCTCCGTGCGCGCCGCGGCGAACAGTTGCTCGATGGGGGTGCCCTCGGCGATGTGGGGGTTCATGCGCTTCTTGCTCTGGTACGCCTCCTGGAGCATCGGGCCGAGCGCGTCCACGTCCCCGGATTCGAGCGCGTCGCGCATCTCGTACGCCATGGCCTGCAGTTGCTTCATCCCCTGGATGGTGTCCTCGCGGCCCTCGTGGAACAGGCGGATCTGCGTGTCGATCAGGCCGAGGTTCGTCCGTACCCGGCCCGTGTAACAGAGGAGGAGGTTCTGCCGCAGGGCCGAGATCGTTTCCTCGGACAACCGGACCGGCGTGATGGCGGCGCCCCGAGAGGAGAACTCGATCAGATTGAAGCCGCCGAAGGCTGCCGCGTACTGGTCCTGCCACCCGCCGGCGATGCCGAGGTCCTCGCGTTCGATGGCGTAGCTCAGCCGGGCCACTTCCTGGGGGGACAGAGCGAGGCCGGCGAAGGCCGCGAGCGCGCCGACGACGGCCGTCACCATCGCAGAGGAGCCGCCGAGCCCACTTCCCGGCGGTGCGTCGGAGCGGACGTCCAGATCGATCCCCCGATCCAGGCCCAGTCGGTGGATCGCCGCCTTGGGCAGGTCCATCACCCCGTCGTAGGTCGGTTGCTCGTCGAGGTGGTACTCGACGAGCTGTTCGAGGCGAAGATCCCGGATCCGAACCTGTTCGTCCCGGCGCGGCTCCAACACGACACGGGCGAAGTGGTCGATGGTGGCCGAGAGGACGGCGCCGCCGTGGCGCTCGTACCAATGTGGGAAGTCGGTGCCGCCTCCCACGAAGCTGATCCGCAACGGAGCGGTCGCACGCACGGTGACATCGCTCATCGGCGGGCCCAGTATGTGCGTGGGGTCGCCCCCGTGACCAACCGCGGGGTCAGGCCACGAATCGGACCAGGCGCCGCCGCTGCTGTTCCGTGAGGCCGCCCCAGACCCCGTAGCGCTCACCGTTCTTGAGCGCCCAGGCCAGACAGGTCTCGCGGATCCCGCAGGCCGAGCAGTAGGCGAGAGCCGGGCCCGCCTCCTCCTCGGAGGTGGGGAAGAAGACGTCGGGTTCGATGCCGTGGCAGGCGGCGTCCTCCTGCCACATGTCCGGAGGCATGGGGTTGGGTGGAAGGGTCTTGAGGTCGATCCCGGCGATGCGTTCTCTGCTCACCAGTGGACTCCTGTTCGGGGCCGTCGTCTGCCCGTCCTGCGGCGGCGGGCCGTGCGGGCAGGTTCCCTATTGATAGCGGGGCGCCCACGGGAAGTGAAGACTTGAAAACGGGGCTCGGCCGTAGTAGATGGCCGGGCTCAGCGGGGCCGAAGGGAGACTCCCGACGCCGTGGCGAGCGGGGCCCCACGAGCCCCCCAGCGGATCCGAGCGAGCACCGCGCTTCCCGACCCGTTCGGCGCGGCGCTGGTGACCACACCCACATCCCGATCCTCGGATCGCACCGGCTCGCCGGCGGTCACCGGGCCGTCGGCTCCAAGCGACAGGACCACCCGAGGAGGATGGCCGAGGTTGCGCACCTTCGCCACCGACTCCTGGCCCAGGAAGCAGCCCTTCGTGAAGTCGACGAGACCCTCGAGGCCGGCCTCGGCGGGAAGCGAGTCCGGGTCGAGGTCGACGGGGAACCGCGCCCGTCCATGCAGGATCCGCCACCGCTCAGATGCCTCGGGTCCGGCCTCCAAGCGATCCGCGGCCAGCGACGCCCGCAACGCCACCAGCCCGTCGGCGTGGGCCACGAGCACGTCGAACCCCTCTCCGAGCGCCGAGGGCGACCAGGTGGTCTGGAGATCCGCGGGCACGGCCCCGGACCCCGGCACCGATACGAGCCGATGCTCGACGGGTTGGAGGCGGACGTCCGACGACAGGACGTAGGGGGCGAGCAGATCGCCGAGGGCCTCGGGCTGGTCATCGCCCTGGGACAAGACGAAGGTTCCGTCGTCCATGCCGTACACGTGGAAGTCCGCTCGGATCCGCCCGGCGGGCGTGAGCAGGAGGGATCTGCGGACGGAGGAGGCCCCGAGCGTCTGCACGTCGGTGGTGATGAGGTCCTGCAGCCACGCCCTGGCGTCGCCCCCTCCGACCCGCAGCAGGCGAAGGTCGGCCCACACCACGAAGGCTCGGCCCTCCTCGAGCGCGGTGATCTGCTCCGCCAGCGTGCCCTCGACCATCTCCACTTGAGAGGATAGGCGGCCGTGGACCTTCCTCGAACGCTGCTGGTGACGAACGACTTCCCGCCTCGCGTGGGTGGGATCCAGCGCACGCTCCACGCGCTGTGGCGCCACCTGCCCGCCGATCGCGTGGCCGTGTTCGCCCCCCGGTGGGCGGGATGGGAGGAGTTCGACGCCGCAGAGCCCTACCCGATCGTCCGGGCAGAGGGTGAGTTCGTCTGGCCCACACCGAGGGCACGTGCCCGGGTGCTCGCCGCCGTCGAGGAGACCGGGGCCGAGGTCGTCCTGTTCGGGGCGACCTATCCACTGGCGCTCCTCGGCCCCGCGCTGGTGCGTGCGGGCATCCCCTACGTAGCGGCGGCACACGGCTTCGAGTACTGGCTCTCGCTCGCACCTGGAGCGCATTCGCTGATGCGGCGGGCGACCTCCCGGGCATCCAGGGTTGCGGTGATGTGCAGCGCGTTCATCGCTCGGGTGGTGCGCACGGCGGTCCCGGACGCGGTGCCGGTGTCGGTGATGTATCCGGGGGCGGACCTGGAGGTGTTCCGACCGGATCTGGACGCCGACGATCTCCGTCTGCGCCACGGCCTCTCGGATCGTCCGGTGGTGGTCTGCGTCAGCCGGCTGGTGGCCCGCAAAGGACAGGACGTGTTGATCCGCGCGATGCCCCGGGTTCGGCGGCGGGTTCCCGACGCCGCCCTGCTCATCGTGGGAGACGGTCCGTATCGGAAGACCTTGGAGCAGATGGCGCAGGAGCACGCTCCGCGCTCGGTGGTGTTCGCGGGCCAGGTCTCCGAACGGGACCTTCCGGCGTCGTACGCGGTCGGCGACGTCTTCGCCATGCCATGCCGCAACCGGCTCGGCGGGCTGGAGGTCGAGGGCTGGGGGAACGTGTTCATCGAGGCGGCCGCGTGCGGGCGGCCGGTCGTGGTGGGGGACTCCGGCGGCGCCCGCGAGTCCGTCGAGGACGGGCGGACGGGGGTGCTCGTCGACGGTCGCAGCGTGGAGCACGTCGCCGACGCCGTCGCCGAGCTGCTCGCCGATCCCGAGCTGGCCCGGCGCATGGGCGAGGCGGGCCGCCGGCGAGTGGAGGGTTTCTACACGTGGCCGCGCGCGGCCGCACAGCTCTCGGGCTGGCTGGCAGAGGCCGCGCCCTAGTCTCGCGTTCCCGTCAGTCCTCCTCGGCGTGGGGCGAGTGCCGGGGTAGGCTCAGGCCGTGGCTGCCGAGCGGCGGTGTCCGAACTGCGGCGCCCTCGTGGCCGAGGACGCGGATTGGTGCGGCCAGTGCTACGCGCCCCTGACCGAGCTCCCCGGTCCCACGTCCCCGAGCGGGACGCCTCCGAGCCCCACGTCTCCGGGGCCATCCACGAGCCCCGGCTCGCCCGAGCAGGAGACCGGAGCAGATCGCGGGGCGCCGGTCGGGTCGCAGGCCGGCACCTCCGTGGAGGCCGCCGCCAAGACTGCGACATGGCCGTGCCCGGCCTGCGACCATCCGAACCGCATCGAGCTCGACCTGTGCGAGGTCTGTGGGACGCCGTTCGCGAGGCTGTTCCGGGAGCAGGAACGGGCGCCGGAGGTGGAGCCCGGGTCGGCCCTGCTGTGGTCGCTGGCCTTCCCCGGTCTGGGCCACTGGCGATGCGGCCGTACGCTCGACGGAGTGGCCAGAGGCGTGATCTTCGTATGGACCCTGGGGACGCTGCTCGTCCTCGTCTTGTCCCGGGTGGGCAAGGGCGGGTTCGGGGCCACGGCGCCGCTGTTCGTCTTGTTCCTGGCCTCCGCGTTGACGGTCTGGGTCACGTCCGCCTACGACGCCTTCCGGATCGCCGGTGGGTACGAGCCGGTGGTTTCGTCTCGGACGCTCCTGTGGGGCTCGGTGATCCTGATCGTGGTCTCCGTTCTGTTGGCGAGCCTGGTCACGCTCCCGGCGGTGCGGGGTGGATAGCGGCCGGTAGGATTGCCAGCGCATGGGGGAGCACGCGGAGGGATCCATCGTCGTCGAGGCCTCGGCCGCCGAGGTGATGGACGTCATCACCGACTACGAGGCCTATCCCGAATGGGCCGACGTGAAGTCCGCGAAGGTCCTCCAGCGGGGCGAGGGCGGACTGGCCACCGAGGTCGCGTTCGAGGTCGAGGTCCCGGTCCTGGGGCGAGCGAGCTACACGCTGGCGTACCGCTACGCGCCGGGTGACGCCGGATTGTCCTGGGTCACGAAGGAGGCACGCGGGGCCGTGAGCAACATCTCCGGCGAGTACCTCTTGGACGAGATGGACGGCCGACAGACCTCGGTCACGTACCGACTGAACGTCGAGCTCGGGGTCCTGCTACCAGGGTTCGTGCGGACGCAAGGTGCGAAGCGGGTGATCGAGAACGCCCTCGAGCGGCTGAAGCGCCGGGTCGAGCTGGGCTGAACGGCCCGTTCGTCCTCCGTCGCCGCTCGGATAAGCTAGGAGCAGATGCGAGTCCTCCTGTTCACCGGGAAGGGCGGTGTAGGCAAGACGACCGCCGCAGCGGCGACCGCCGTGAAGGCAGCCCGGGCGGGGAACAAGACGCTCGTGATGAGTACGGACCCCGCGCACTCGCTCGCGGACTCCTTCGACACGGACGTCTTCGATGGCCCGACGCCGATCGCCCCGAACCTGTGGGCGGAGCAGATCGACGCGCAAGCCCGGCTGGAGACCAACTGGCGTGAGATCCAGGAGTACATGGTCCAGCTGATGAACTGGGCCGGCGTCGAGACGATCCAGGCCGAAGAGCTCAGCGTGATCCCCGGCCTGGACGAGATCTTCAGCCTCATCGATGTGAAGCGGCACGTCGATGAGGCCCGATACGACCTGCTGGTCGTGGACTGCGCGCCCACGGCCGAGACGCTGCGGCTCCTCTCGCTCCCGGAGATCATGAGCTGGTACATCGAGCGGATCTTCCCGGTGCAGCGGCGCGTGACGAAGGCCGTTCGCCCCGTGGTCATGCGGATGACGTCGATCCCGATCGCCGGCGACCGCGTGTACATGGCCGTGGAGCGATTGCACCGCAACCTGGAAGCGGTGCATCGGATCCTCACGAACGAGGAGAGCTCCTCGGTGAGGCTCGTGCTGAACCCGGAGAAGATGGTGATCGCGGAGGCGCGGCGCACGTACACGTACCTGGGACTGTTCGGCTATCGCGTCGACGCCGTGATCGTGAACCGCATCCTCCCCGACGACGTCACCGATCCGTACTTCGGCAAGTGGAAGGACATCCAGGCGGAACACCTCGAGACGGTGCGCGAATCCTTCGAGCCGGTGCCGATCCTCACGGCCCGGCTGTTCGATCGGGAGATGGTGGGTGTCGAGCTCCTGGCCGAGATGGGCACCGAGATCTACGGGGACCAGTCCGCCACCGACGTCTTGTACCGGGACGATCCGATCCGCGTACGCCGGCGCGCCGGCGGATACGCCCTGTCCATGCGGTTGCCGTTCGTGTCGCGTGATGACATGGACATCCACCGCCGGGGCGATGAGCTGTTCGTGCGGGTGGGCTCGTACAAACGCAACCTGATCCTCCCACAGACCCTGCAGCGGCTGGATGTGGCGGGAGCGAACTTCGTGGGAGAGCGTCTCGAGATCGCGTTCGCGAGGGAGCCCGACCCGGACTCGGCCGCGGACGGACGGAGGGGGAAGGCACATGGCTGACACGAGGGCGAGGTCCGCCAAGCGAACCACCACGCCCCGCGCCACGGCTGCGGGACGATCCGCCGAGGAGACATCCGAGCCACGCGGGCAACACGTCTGCCCCGTGGCGTTCTGCCCGATCGGCATGGCCCTGACGGCGGCGAACCGCGCCAGCCCCGAGGTGCTCGAGCACCTCACGGTGGCGGCGCGGGAGCTGCTCCTGGCGGTCCGCGCGGTGGTCGATGCACGTGCCGGCGACTTCGATGACCGTGAGCGGCCATCGGGGCTGGAAAGGATCGAGATCGCATGATGGAGCTGGACCACTCGCTGCTGCGGACGCTGGCGGCGTGGGACCCTGCCGGCGTGCCCGTGACGTCGCTGTACCTGACGGTGGACGGACGGCGGTACCCGCGGAAGTCGGACTACGAGGTCCGCCTGGACGAGCTCCTGCGGCAAGCCCGGTCCCGTTCGGAGGGCCTGGACCGCAACGCGGTTCGGTCGGTGGAACAGGATCTCGAGGCCATCTCCGCGTACGTGAAGGAGGACTTCGAGCGCGGGGACACCCGAGGTCTCGCGCTCTTCTCGTCCAAAGGCGCGGGTCTGTGGGAGGAGGTCCGCGTACCCCGGCCGGTCCGCGACCGCGCGGTGACGGGCCCTCGGGCGGACCTGCTGCCCCTCGAGCAGGTCCTCGCCACCTATCACCCGGTGTGCGCGGTGCTCATCGACTTCTCCAAGGCCCGCCTGTTCCTGTGCGAGCTGGGTAGGATCCGCGAGGTCTCCGAGGTCTGGGACGAGGTCCCGGGGCGGCACGACCAGGGTGGTTGGGCTCAGATGCGCATGCAGCGCCACGTCGACGACCATCGGCAGAAGCACGTGAAGAACGTGGCCGACACCCTGTTCCGGATGTTCAAGCGGCAGGGGTTCGAGCACCTGATCCTGGCCGGCCCGGCGGAGGCGCACGCCGAGCTCGAACGGGAGCTGCACGACTACCTTCGGCAGCGCATCAAGGGCCGGGTGGCGCTCCCCATGACGGCGACGACCGAGGACGTCCTGGCCCGGTGTCTGGAGGTCGAGGAGGGGCTCGAGCGCGATCGCGAGCGGGAACAGGTCCGGCGGCTCCTGGAGGCGGCTGCCTCGGGCTCGAGCGCCGTGACCGGGCTCGCGGGGACCCTGGGAGCGCTCGCCGATGGCCGCGTGGGTGAGCTGGTGGTCTGGCTCGACCTGGCCGCGCCCGGCGCCGTGTGTGCTTCGTGCGGCCGGCTGTCCGAACACGACAGCCGCTGTGCCAGGTGCGGAGGTCGGCTGGATCGGGTCTCGGACGTGGTGGAGGCGGCGGTGGCCGAGGCGTTCCGACAGGGATGCCGGGTCGAGACCGTGCTGGACGGCGGCCAGCTCGAACCGGTCGGCGGCATCGGCGCGCTGCTGCGGTTCTGAGCGAGCGATCCCGATGGTAGACGCGGGGCAGGCGCTCGGGATCGACGTCGGCGGCACGAAGATCGCCTGCTTCCGGGTGGCTCGCGACGGGACGATCCTGGCGCGCGACACGGTCTCGACGCCGGCGGACGACGCGGATGCAACGATCGCCGCCATGATCGATGTGGCGAAGGGACTCCTCACCGCCGACGTGGTCGCGGTCGGGGTCGGGGCCGCCGGGATGGTCGACACGACCACGGGCGTGCTGCGGTTCGCCCCGAACCTGGCGTGGCGCGAGCTCCCCATCGCCCAGCGGATCGGCGACGCGCTCGGTCTGCCGTGCCAGGTGGACAACGACGCGAACGTCGCAGCATGGGGCGAGTGGCGGTTCGGCGCCGGCCGCGGATACCGGCACATGCTCCTCGTGACGGTCGGCACCGGCATCGGGGGCGGGATCGTCGCGGGGCGGCGGCTGTTCCGAGGAGCGCACGGTTTCGCCGCCGAGATCGGCCACATCATCGTGGAGCCGGACGGCCCGCTCTGTGGATGCGGCAACCGGGGCTGCTGGGAGCAGGTCGCCTCCGGTACCGCGATCGGGCGGCTCGGCCGCCAGGCCGCCGTGGAGCATCCCGATTCCTTGGTGGCCACGCTCGCTGCGGGAGCGCCGGAGAGGCTGACGGGAGAGCTCGTGACCGAAGCAGCGCAGCGGGGCGACGAGATCGCGACGGGGATCTTGGCCACGGTTGGGGCCCGGCTGGGCGAGGGCATCGCGGGGCTCGTGAACGTGCTCGATCCGCAGGTCGTGGTGGTGGGGGGCGGCGCGATCGAGGCGGGGGATCTGCTGCTCGATCCGGCCCGCCGGGGGTTCGCGAGCGCCGTGGAGGCGCCCGAGCACCGGCCCCGCGTCCCGATCGTGCCCGCCGAGCTCGGGAACGACGCGGGCGCGGTGGGGGCGGCCGCGCTGGCTCTCGAGGAGCGAGGGGCCTGACCGCCGTGAAGGTCGGACTGGTCCTTCCGATGTTCTCCGGCGATGCCGGACGGGTCCTGCGGGTGGCCCGGCTGGCCGAGGACCTCGGCTACGACGGGGTCTTCGCTTTCGATCACCTCTTCCCGCCCGGAGCACCGCGCGACCGCCCCTCGCTCGAGGCCTTCTCCACGCTCGCGGCGGTGGCAGCCGCCACCGAACATGTGATGGTCGGCACGCTGGTGACCCGGGCTTCTCTGCGTCCGACCGGCCTGCTGGCCAAGCTCGCGGTCGGCCTGGACGGCATCGCCGACGGGCGCCTGGTCCTCGGGATCGGGACCGGGGACCCCATCGACCGTCCGGAACACGAGGCCTACGGACTGGCGTACCTGGACAGACGGGAGCGGCGCGAGCATCTGATCGAGGTCGTCCGGGCGTTGAAGGCGGTGTTCGCCGGCGCACCGTGGCCCGGGGGCGATCGCGTGCCGGCCGTGGCAGGGCCGCTGCGACCGGGTCCGTCGTTGCCCGACGGCCCACCGGTCTGGATCGGCGGGCAGGCCGACGAGGTCGTCCGGATCGCCGCTCGCGAGGCCGACGCGTGGAACGGGTGGGGCCTGTCGATCCCGGAGTTCGCCCGGAAGGTCCACGTGCTCCGCGAGGAGGCGGCGGGCCGTTCGGTGCAGGCCACGTGGGCCGGGATCGCCGTGGTCGGGCGCGACGAGGGCGAGGCCGGGCGGATGCTCGACGAGCGGGAGAAGCGAGGGATGCTCGAGACGAACGTATGGGCGGGGTCGGCCGAGGCCCTCACGTGGTGGTTCGAGGGACTCGAGACCGCCGGCGCGGCCTGGGCGGTGCTCGTGCCGGCCGGTCCCGCGGATCGGATCGAGCTGATCGCCGAGCGCGTGTTCCCCCGGATGCGGCCGCGGCCCTCGCAGGCGTGAGCATGAGAGGCTGACGTAGCCATGAAGGTCGGGGTGATGCTGCCGCTGTTCTCCGGTAACGCCGCGGAGGTCACGACGTTCGCGCGGAGAGCCGAAGGATCGGGCTTCGACGGCGTGTTCGGGTTCGACCACCTCCTGCCGCTGCGCCAGCCGCCGGAGCGACCGTCCTTCGAGGTGTACGCCTCGCTCGCGGCGGTGGCCGCCGCCACCGCGACGATCACCGTTGGAACCCTGGTCACCCGGGCGTCGCTCCGCCCTGCGGGGCTGCTGGCGAAGATGGCGGCCTCGGTTGACGGCATCAGCGGGGGCCGCCTCACGCTCGCCGTCGGGACCGGCGACGAGCTCAGCAAGCGCGAGCACGACGCCTTCGGCATCCCCTACCGGGAACGAGAGGTCCGGTACGCACATCTGGCCGACACGGTCCTGGCGCTGCGGGCGCTGTTGCGGGGAGAGGCGTGGGAGGGGAGCGAGCTCGTCCCCGCGGTGGGTGGTCCGATCCTTCCGCCTCCGCATCGCCCGGGTGGCCCGCCGCTCTGGGTCGGGGGGCTGAGCGAGGCGGTCGTCCGCACCGCCGGGCGTCTGGCGGACGGCTGGAACGGATGGGGCGTGGGGGAGGAGGGATTCGCCCGCCGAGCGCTACGGCTCCGCGCCGTGGCGGAGGAGGCCGGTCGGATCGTCGCCCCGACGTGGGGAGGGATCGCCCTCGTTGGCGAGGACCCGGCCGACACGGCGCGGCTGCGGGAGCGGCGCCGTGCGGGGAACCTGGAGTCGGACGTCTGGACCGGCGACGCCGATGGGTTGGTCGGGTTCCTTTCCCGGCTCGAAGAGGCGGGCGCGACCTGGGCCGTCCTCCTCCTGGCGGGACCCTCCGACCGCCTCGACCTCGTCGCCGAGCGCGTGCTTCATCGCGTTCGCCAGACGTCATGAGCGGCGCGGACCGCCTCAAGCGCGACAAGCGGGCGCTGCGGGCGCGGATCCGGGCCCTCCGTGACGCCCTCCCGCCGCCGGACCGCGATCGGTACAGCGCCACGATCGCTCGAGGGCTGTTCGAGCTCCCCGAGATGGTCACCGCGACCACGGTCATGGTCTTCAGCTCCTTCGGCTCGGAGGTGGACACGGCGCCGATCCTCGAGCGGCTCGTGGCCGAGGGCCGCCATGCGGCCCTGCCGCGGGTGGCGAACGGCGAGGTCGAGCCGGTCGCATACCGGCCGGGGGGATCGATGCGCGTGGCGTCGTTCGGAGCCATGGAGCCGATCGACGGCGAACCGATACCGCCGGAGGACATCGACGTCGTGGTGACGCCCGGGGTCGCGTTCGACCGCCGTGGCCACCGGGTCGGGTACGGCGGCGGCTTCTACGACCGCTTCTTCCGCCGGACCCGCCCGGACGTTGTGCGGGTGGGCATCGGCTTCGGGCTCCAGGTGGTCGACGCGGTCCCGCACGGCGGGGCCGACGTGCCGGTGGACCTGATCGTCACCGACGAGGGCGTGGTCCGGTGCGGGTGAGCCGGCCCGGCCGCAGGGCCCGCCCGTCGCGTCCGCCGTGGGGGGCGCGTCGGGAGGTCTGGGGGCGGGCCCGGTTCGCGTCCCTCGACTTCGAGACCACGGGGCTCGACTACGAGCGGGACGAGATCGTCTCCTTCGGCGTGGTTCCGGTTCGGGACGGCCGGGTGATCGTCGGCGAGGCCGTCCACCAGCTGGTCCGGCCGGCGGTTCCCGCCTCCGCGTCGTCGATGACGGTCCACGAGATCCTGCCGCGGGACCTCGCCGGCGCGCCACCCATCTCCCGGGCCCGGGAGGCGCTGCGCCGAGCTCTCCACGAGCAGTACGTCCTGGCCTGGTTCGCGGAGGTGGAGATCGCGTTCCTCGCCCGCACGTTCGGTGGGTCGGAGCGATCGTGGGCCCGCCGGACGGTGGACGTGCGGCAGATCGCCCTGAGCCTGGAGGGACGCGACCAAGGCACCCGGCACACGCTCTCGGCCACGGCGGCCCGGTATCGGATCCCCGTGTCGTCGCCCCACGAGGCCCTCGACGACGCGATGGTCGCGGCGCAGCTGTTCCTGGTTCTGGCGTCGCGGATGGAGCGCGAAGGCCGGGGCCGGGTGGAGGACTTCCTCGCGCTCACCCGGACACGCCGCACCGGCTGAACCTGCGCCGATGCCCACCGACTTGAACGGCGGATCAAAGCCGTGCGAGGATGCGCCGACACCGTTCCGAGCATCTGGAGGCGGGCACGATGAGCGACGAGGAAGCGATCCGCACCGCGTTCCACGAGGTCACCTCGGCCCAGGGAGGTACGCACGTCGCGGACGGCGGCTGGATGTGGCTCGAGGGGTTCGGCGACCTCCGCCGGGAGTACGACGCCGTCCGGGACGGCGCGGCCGTGTGGGACGTCTCGCCGCTCAACAAATGGGACTTCCGGGGGCCCGACGCGCTGCGAGCCGCCCAGCACCTCTTCAGCAACGACGCGATGAGCCTGGAGGTGGGCCAGGCCCGGTACGGAGCCTTCCTGGACGAGGACGGGCTCATGGTGGACGACGGCACGGTGTTCAACACCGCCCGCGAGGACCACTGCTGGGTCATGACGAACGGCAAGGACCACCAGGACTACTTCGGCGAGGCCCTGAGGGGCTTCGACGTCGAGTTCGAGTGGATCGCTCCACGGATGCCGCACCTCGGCGTGATCGGCCCGCGCTCTCGAGACGTGGTGCGATCGCTCACCGACGCGGACGTCGGTGCCCTCAAGTACTTCCGGTTCCTCCCCGAGCCGGTGCCGGTCGGCGGCGTCCCGGTGTACCTGTCGCGCACCGGGTTCGGCGGCGAGCTCGGCTACGAGCTGTTCCTGACCGACCCGGCCAACGCCGTCGACCTGTGGAACGCCGTGGTCGGCGCCGGCGCCACCCCGTTCGGCGTCGAGGCCATCGAGATCCTGCGGATCGAGGCCGGCTTGATCGTGACCGATTACGACTACGAGGCGCACCGGCGGACGCCGTACGACTTCGGTCTCGACCGGCTGGTGGCCCTCGAGGAGCCCGTGGAGTTCTCGGGCAAGGAGAACCTCCGGAAGGTCGCCGCGAACCCCCCGAACCGGTTCGTCACGCTCCGGTTCGAGGCGGGTGAACTGCCCGAGTACGGCGCCGCCGTGACGAAGGACGGAGCAGATGCCGGAACGCTCACGAGCCCCACCGACAGCCCGCGGTTCGGCAAGATCGGGCTGGCGGTGGTGCGGAGCGATCTCGGCGCGCCGGGCACGACCGTCGAGGTCGCGCTGGGGGGGGGCACGGTGCCGGCCACCGTCGACGTGCTGCCGATCTACGACACGAACAAGGAGCGCCCGCGGGCGTAGGGGGAGCGATGGCCGACGAGCCGGTGCGTTCGATCTGGCACGAGATCCAGGAACGGCAGGGCGCCACCTTCGAGGACTTCGACGGCTGGCTGTGGACGGCGTCGTTCGGGGACGTCGGCGCCGAGTACGAAGCGATCCGCAAGGGCGTCGCGATGTGGGACGTCTATCCCCTGGTGAAGTGGGACGTGCGCGGCGCCGATGCGCTCCGGGCCTCCCAGCGGATCTTCACGAACGATGTGATGTCGGTGGAGGCCGGGCAGGTGCGGTACGGGGCCTTCGTGGACGAGACCGGGCAGATGGTCGACGACGGAACCGTCTACAAGCTCGCCGACGAACACTGCTGGGTCATGACGAACAACACCGGCTACGAGGACTGGTTCGCCGAGGTCTTCGCCGGGATGGACGTGTCTTTGGAGAACCGCACCACCGAGATGCCGCTGCTCTCGGTCCAGGGCCCGCGGTCTCGCGAGGTGATGCAGACCCTGACCGACGCGGACCTGTCCTCGCTGAGGTACTTCCGGTTCTGGCCCGAGCGGGTGAAGGTCGCGGGGATCGATGCCTGGGTCCTGCGCACCGGCTTCTCGGGGGAGCTCGGCTTCGAGATGATCGCGGATCCGAGGGACGCCGTCGCAATGTGGGAGGCCGTGCAGGGGGCCGGCGTCACGCCGTTCGGCACCACGGCCGTGGAGATCGCCCGGATCGAGAGCGGGATGATCGTGGCCGGCGTGGAGTACGAGAAGGGGACCCGATCGCCGTACGACCTCTCGCTCGATCGGCTCGTCGTCCTCGACGCCGACGTCGACTTCCTCGGCAAGGACGTTCTCCGGCGGATCGCGGCGAACCCGCCGAACCGGTTCAAGACGCTGCGGGTCCGGGGAACGGGCGTGCCGGAGTACGGTGCCGCGGTGACGAGGGGCGGGCAGGAGATCGGCACGATGACCAGCGTCACCGACAGCCCGCTGTTCGGTGTGATCGGGCTTGCCGTGCTGGACGCGAACCATTCGGCCGACGGCACGCACGTGGAGGTCGCCCTCGGCGAGGGGACCGCCCCGGCCACGGTGGACGTGCTGTCGGTGTACGACCCCAACAAGGAGCGGCCCCGCTCCTAGCCTGGCCGCCGGCGGGCCGGGTCGTGGCACCACGGCGGTCCGTCCGGTATCCTTCGAATCACACGCTTGTGATTCGAAGGAGCCCAGATGCACACGTGCGCGCCGCCGAAGGATGCCGACCCGAGGGCCCAGACGCTCTGGGTCTGTCCGCAGTGCGGATCCGTGTGGGAGGCGGTGCCCGAGCGGGGCGGGATCTTCGACTTCGAGCGCGGCGACGTCGTCTCTCGCGCCGAATGGATCCTCCTCGAAGAGGGCTCCTGGACCACCCTGGCCGGTTGACCGAACGCCCGCCAGACCGACGGCGCGGGGGCTTCCGGTGGGGTAGCCGCTCAGAACAGGCCGATGGTGCGGCCGTGCTCGTCGATGTCCACGCCCGTGAAGTTCGGGGTCCTTCCCAGGCCGGGCATCTGCTGCATGTCGCCGCAGAGCACCACCACGAAGCCAGCGCCGGCCGAGGGAACCACGCTGCGGACCGGGAGCCGGAACCCCGTGGGACGGTTCAGGAGCGCCGGGTCGTGCGAGAGCGAGAGGTGGGTCTTGGCCATGCAGACCGGGGCCTCGCCGAGGCCGAGGGCATCGAGGCGTGCGAGGCCCTTCTCGGCCTCCGGGAGGACGTCGATGCCGTCGGCGCCGTAGAGCTTGACGGCGATGGCCTCGATCTGATCGCGGACCGGCATCCCCGGGCGCGTGAGCGGCGAGAACGTGCTCGGCTTCTCGCACGCCTCCACCACGGCCTCCGCCAGGCCCGCCGCGCCGGCGCCCCCTCGAGCGAAGCCCTCGTTGAGCACCACCCGCTCGGCCCCGACCCTCGTCGCCTGCTCCTCGATCAGCTCGAGCTCGGCGTCGGTGTCGGTGGGGAATCGGTTGATCGAGACCACGCAGGGGACCCCGTACGCGCGGACGATCTCGACGTGGGCGGCGAGGTTCTGCGTGCCGGCGCGGAGCGCGTCGAGGTTCTCGGTGCCGAGTTGCTCGAACGGCACGCCTCCGTGGGACTTCAGCGCACGGCCCGTGGTCACCAGGACAGCAGCGCTGGGGGCGAATCCCCCGAACCCGCACACGATGTCGCAGAACTTCTGGAACCCAAGATCGGAGCCGAACCCGGATTCCGTGACGACGTAATCGGCCAGCTTCAGCGCGATGCGGTCGGCCACGATCGAGTTGTTCGCGTGCGCGATGTTGCCGAACGGGCCGGCGTGGATGAGCACCGGCTGGCCCTCGAGGGTCTGCACGAGGTTCGGGCGCATGGCGTCGCGCATGATCACGGTCATCGCTCCCGCTGCACGGAGATCCTCTGCCGTCACCGGCTCGCCCCCACGGGTCTCGGCCACGACGATCCTGCCCAGGCGCCGCCGGAGGTCGCCCAGGTCGGAGGCGAGCGCGAGGATGGCCATGATCTCCGAGGCGGCCGTGATCACGAACGAGGCCTCGCGGGGAACACCGTGCGCCTTCCCTCCCAGGCCGAGCACCGTGTACCGCAGCTCGCGGTCGTTCACGTCGAGGGTGCGCGGCCACGTGATGGTGGCCGGGTCGATGTCGAAGGGGTTGCCGTGGTAGATCGATGCGTCGAGGGCCGCGGCCAGCAGGTTGTGCGCCGCGGCGACGGCGTGGAAGTCGCCGTTCAGGTGGAGGTTGATCTCCTCCATGGGAACGACCTGCGCGTACCCGCCGCCGGTGCCGCCCCCTTTGATGCCGAACACGGGGCCCATCGACGGCTCGCGCAGGCACAGCATCGCCTTCCTGCCGATGTGCCCGAGGCCCTGCGTCAGCGAGACCGAGGTGGTGGTCTTGCCCTCGCCGGCCTTCGTCGGCGTGATCGCCGTGACGATGACCAGCTTGCCGTCGGGCCGGTCCCGCAGGCGTTCGAGCACCGAGAGGGAGACCTTGCCCCGGTCGCGTCCGTAGGGCTCCAGCTCGTCCTCCGCGATCCCGGCCGCCTTCGCGACCTCGGCGATGGGCAGAAGGACGGCCTCTTGGGCGATCTCCAGTCCGCTCTTCATCCGGTCGGCCTCCACTGACCCACGGTTCAAACGCGCCGCTCAGGATACCCCTCCCCAGCGCGGCCACGTCTGACCGCAGGTCACGGGTCGAATCTTCACCGTGGAGGTCGGATAATGTCGCCTATGGCGCAGGCCGTCCCCATCCGGCGAAACGTCGCGCGCACCCGCGTGCTGGCGGTCCGGCGGGATCGGGCCCACGAACGTCCCGACCGGCTGGCCGCCGAGGAGCCCATGGAGATCCGGGTCGAGGGCCCCGCCCAGGAGCCCGTGTCTGTGGCCGTGACCATGCGGACGCCGGGAGGCGATTTCGAGCTCGCGGTCGGGTTCCTGCTGACCGAGGGCCTGATCGCCGGCCGGGGCGACGTCCGAACCGTGAGCTACTGCGAGGACTTCGATCCCGGCGACCAGCGGTACAACGTGGTCACGGTCGGACTCGCGGTGCCGTTCGACCGCGCACGGCTCTCGCGCAACTTCTACGCCACCTCCTCGTGCGGGATCTGCGGGAAGGCGGCCCTCGAGCACGTGGAGGTTCGGTGCGCGCCGGTGGGACCGGGTCCGACCGTCGGATCCGCGGTCATCGCCGGGCTGCCCGAGGAGCTCCGCCGCGTCCAGCGGGTGTTCGACGAGACGGGCGGACTGCACGCGGCCGGGCTGTTCACGCCAGGCGGGGAGCTCCTGTCGATGCGGGAGGACGTCGGCCGCCACAACGCCGTGGACAAGGTGGTGGGAGAGGCCCTCCTCGCGGGCGAGCTGCCGCTCTCGGAGCGGATCCTGCTGGTGTCCGGGCGGGCGTCGTTCGAGATCGTCCAGAAGGCCGCCGTGGCGGGGATCCCGATCGTGGCCGCCGTCTCGGCCCCCTCCTCGCTGGCGGTCGAGGCCGCGGACCGCTTCGGCATGACGGTGGCGGGGTTCCTCCGCGGCGACCGCTTCAACGTCTACACGCATCCCGAGCGGATCGCGGTCTGAGCGGGCGCCGGCCGCGCGGCGCGACGGCGCCTCGGGGCCCGGGGATCGAACGGGAAGATAGGATTCGGCCAAGCGGTGCAGGAAGGAGGCCAGCTCGATGGGGAACGGGTACGCCCGCCTGACCGAGCCGATGGTCCGCGAGAGCGGTTCCCTGCGCGTCGCCACCTGGGACGAGGCCCTGGACCGGGCCGCCGAGGGGCTCCGCGGGGCCGTCGGGCGCAACGGCGGGAACGGCGTGGGCCTGTTCAGCTGCTCGAAGGCCACGAACGAGATGAACTTCGTCGCCCAGAAGTTCATGCGGCAGGTCCTCGGCAGCAACAACATCGACAGCTGCAACCGCACCTGACACGCCCCCAGCGTGGTCGGTCTGGCCACGGTGTTCGGCGCAGGTGGGGGGACCAGCTCGTACGAGGAGATCGAGAATACCGATCTCGTGATCCTGTGGGGGTCGAACGCGCGCGAGACGCATCCGATCTTCTTCCACCACGTCCTTCGCGGCGTGCGGAACGGCGCGAGGCTCTACGCCGTGGATCCCCGGCGGACGACCTCGGCCGAGTGGGCGGACGTCTGGCTCGGCATCGACGTCGGCTCGGACATCGCCCTGGCGAACACCATGGCCCGCGAGATCGTCCACGCCGGCCTGCACAACACGACGTTCATCGAGCGGGCGACGAGCGGGTTCGAGGGTTACGCCGCCTCGGTGGAGCCCTGGACGCTGCGGGAGGGGGAGCGGGTCACCGGCGTGCCCGCGGAGGTGATCCGCGAGTTCGCCCACGCATACGCGCGCGCCGACCGGGCCATCCTGTGCTGGACCCTCGGCATCACCGAGCACCACAACGCCACCGACAACGTGCTCGCCCTCATCAACCTGGGGCTCCTGTGTGGCCACGTGGGCCGGTACGGGAGCGGCCTGAACCCGCTCCGAGGACAGAACAACGTCCAGGGCGGCGGCGACATGGGCGCGATCCCGAACAAGCTGCCCGGGTTCCAGGACATCGAGAAGGACCACGACGCCCGACGCCGGTTCGAACAGGCCTGGGAGTGCACGATCCCGCCGAAGTACGGCTGGCACGTCTCGGCGATGCTGGACGCGATGGAGCGCGGCGACATCACGGCGCTGTACTGCGTCGGCGAGAACCCGGCGCAGTCCGAGGCCGACTCGCACCGAGCGCAACGACTCCTCGGCGGCCTGGACTGCCTGATCGTCCAGGACATCATGCTCACGAAGACCGGCGAGATGGCCGACGTCGTCCTCCCGGCCACGGCCGCGTGGGCCGAGTCCGAGGGCACCGTGACGAACAGCGAGCGCCGGGTCCAGCGGGTGCGCAAAGCTCTCGAGCCGCCGGGGGATTCGAGGGACGATATCTGGATCATCGCGCAGCTCGCGAAGCGCCTGGGCCGCGACTGGGGCGAGGTGACGCCGAGGGAAGCCTGGGACGAGCTGCGGACGCTCTCGCCGATGCACCGTGGGATGAGCTACGAACGGCTCGAAGCCCTCGGCGGCATCCGGTGGCCCTGCACCGACGAGGACGACCCCGGGGCGACGTTCCTCCACGGCCGGCTGTGGGAGGAGGATCCGCACGAGCGAGGGCCGGCCGCGCCGTTCAGCGCTGTGGCGTTCGAGCCACCGGTGGACGAGCTCACCGCCGAGTACCCGATCCGACTCACCACCGGGCGCCGGCTCGACTCGTACAACACCGGCGTCCAGAGCGGCCAGTACGTCTCGCCGCTCCGACGGCGTCCGGAGTCGCTGCTGCTCTCGCCCGAGGACGGATCGCGGCTCGCATTGACCGAGGGCGAGCTGGTGCGGGTGACCTCCCGGCGCGGCTCGGTCGATGCGCCCGTGACGTTCGAGCGGTCGCTGCGGCCGGGGCTGGCCTTCATGAACCTGCACTTCCAGGACCTGGTCCCCACGAACGTGCTCACGATCGACGCCACCGACCCCAAGTCGGGCACCGCCGAGTTCAAAGCCACCGCGATCCGCATCGAGAAGATCGAGGCGCGGGACGCCGCCGCGGCAGGAGGCGGGGGCGAGTGAGAGGGACCGCGTGGACCTGCGCCTGATGGAGGCCGCTCCCACGGCGGACGAGCGACGGGCCGTGGACGAGGTGCTCGGACCGCCCGACTCCGGCTGGCACGGCGGGGACTGGCGGCCCGAGCTGGACGGCCACGTGGCGTTCGGCGGGCGGGAGACGAGCGAGCGCCGTCATCTCCTGCTGCCGGCCCTGCACGCCGCGCAGTCGCGATCCGGATGGATCAGCCAGGGCGCCATGAACTACGTGTGCCAACGGCTCTCGGTGCCTCCGGCCGAGGCGTATGGCGTGGCGACGTTCTACGCGATGTTCAGCACCGAGCCGAGAGCTCCTCGGGTGGCCCACGTCTGCGACGACATCGCCTGCCGAACGAACGGCGCCCTCGAGCTGTGCGCACAGCTCGAGCGGTCGATCGGCCCGGCGGGGACGCCTTCGGCCGAGGGCACGTTCACCTGGATGCGGAGCCCATGCCTGGGCCTGTGCGATCGCGCCCCGGCGGTGCTGTTCCAGGCGGCGGGAGAGGAGCCGTACGACTGGGCGCTCGCTCCGACCGGCGCCGAGCAGGTACGCGACGCGCTGGGCGGCGAGCCGTGGAGCCGCAACGGGCATGCTCTGTCCGGCGTCGCGCATCGGGATGGCCTGCGGCTGCTCCGCCGTATCGGTGTGGTGGATCCGATAAGCCTGGACGACTACCGGGCGCACGGCGGCTACGAGGCCCTCCGCCGGGCGTTCGACCTCGGGCCGAGCGGCGTGATCCGCGAGGTGAAGGACTCGAAGCTGCTCGGTCGGGGGGGCGCAGCGTTCCCCACCGGCGTGAAGTGGGAGGCCGTGGCGACCCAACCGGTCCGGCCGCACTTCTTCGTCTGCAACGCCGACGAGTCCGAGCCGGGGACGTTCAAGGACCGGATCGTCATGGAGGAGGACCCTTTCTCGGTGATCGAGGCCCTCACGATCGCCGGCTACGCCACCGGCTCCGAGAAGGGATTCGTCTACATCCGGGGCGAGTATCCTCTCGCCCTTCGGCGGCTCCAGCATGCGATCGATCAGGCTCGCGTCCGCGGGTTCCTCGGCGAGGACGTGATGGGGGAGGGGTTCACGTTCGACGTGGAGATCCGCCGGGGCGCCGGCGCCTACATCGCCGGCGAGGAGACCGCGCTGTTCAACTCGATCGAGGGCAGGCGGGCCGAGCCACGCAACAAGCCGCCGTTCCCGGTGACCCACGGCCTGTTCGGCAAGCCCACCGGTATCAACAACGTCGAGACGCTCATCAACGTCCTGGAGATCATCCGGATCGGCGGCCCGGCCTTCGCCGAGATCGGCACGGCGGATTCCACCGGTACCCGGCTCTTCTGCCTCTCCGGGTCCGTGCAGCGGCCCGGCCTCTACGAGGTGCCGTTCGGCACCACGCTCCGGCAACTCCTCGACATGGCCGGCGGCGTGCCCGAGGGACGCGAGCTGAAGGCGATCCTCCTGGGCGGCGCGGCCGGCGCGTTCGTGACGCCGGACGAGCTCGACATGCCGCTCTCGTTCGAGGGCGCCCGGCGTCTGGGCGTGACGCTCGGCTCCGGGGTCGTCATGGTCTTCGACGACACCGTGAACCTGGCCGACGTGGTCCTGCGGATCGCGTCGTTCTTCCGCGACGAGTCGTGCGGCCAGTGCGTGCCGTGCCGGGTGGGCACGGCGCGGCAGGAGGAGGTCCTGCGGCGGCTGGGATCGGGCCGCGAGCTCGGCTCGCGCGAGCAGGAGCTGGCGCTGATCGACGACATCGCGCAGGTGATGCGGGACGCATCGATCTGCGGCCTGGGGCAGACGGCGGCGAACGCGGTGCAGTCGGCCGTGCAGCGGCTGCGGATCTTCGACGGCGCGAGCGGGAACGGGAACGGAGCGTAGGGCGTGGCCCAGGTGATGATGGCGCCGCCGAAGCGGTTGATCGACGTCGAGATCGACGGCGAGCCGGTGCGCGTGCCGGAGGGATCCACGTTGCTCGAGGCGTGCCGGAGCCGCGGGATCGACACCCCCACGCTGTGCTACCTGGAGAACCTGACGCCCGTGAACGTCTGTCGCGCCTGCGTGGTGGAGGTCGACGGATCGCGCACGCTCGTCCCGGCCTGCTCGCGGAAGGCCGAGCCCGGGATGAAGGTGCACACGAGCTCGGAGCGGGTGCAGCACTCGCGCAGGTTGGTGTTGGAGTTCCTGGCCTCTTCGGTGGACCTGTCCCTCGCCGGCCCGGACGTCCGCCGGTGGATCGAGGCCTATGGGGCGGCGCCGGAGCGGTACGGAGCGCCCGGCGAAGCCGCCGAGGTTGGGGAACGCGATGCCCGCCACGCCGGCCACCACCAGCCCCCTTCGGGGACGGCGGCCGAGACCGTGGCGCAGCCGGTGAAGGTGGACAACGAGCTGTACGTGCGCGACTACTCGCGCTGCATCCTCTGCTACAAGTGCGTGGAGGCCTGCGGCGTCGACGCGCAGAACACGTTCGCGATCGGAGTGGCCGGGCGCGGGTTCGACGCTCGCATCTCCACCGAGTTCGACGTCCCGTTGCCCGAGTCGGCGTGCGTCTACTGTGGGAACTGCGTCGGGGTCTGTCCGACCGGCGCGCTGATGTTCAAGTCCGAGCACGACATGCGGCAGGCCGGCACGTGGGACGAGTCGCAGCAGGACGTCGTCACCACCATCTGCCCGTACTGCGGCGTGGGCTGCAACATGGAGCTCCACGTGCAAGACAACGAGATCGTGAAGGTGACCTCGCCGCTCGACCACTCGATCACCGATGGCCACCTGTGCATCAAGGGGCGGTTCGGGTTCGCGTTCGTCCAGAACCGCGGGAGCGGCTCACCCGGCGATGGCGCCCCTGGGACGGGCAACTCGGAGAGCTAGTCTGGTCCAGACTACCGATGTCACCGGGATCGTCCTCGCCGGTGGTCGATCCCGCCGGTTCGGTCGGGACAAGCTGCGCGAGGCCTACCGGGGGACGTCGATCCTGTCCCACACCGTCCTTCGGATGGGGGAGGTCTGCGGCGACATCGTGGTGGTCCTCGCGCCGAAGGCCGCCGAGCCCGAGCTGCCGCCGGACCCCCGTGTCCGGTTCGCCCGCGATACGGTGGAGGGCCAGGGCCCGCTCGCCGGTGTGGACGCGGGGCTGCTCGCCTGCTCGACAGAGGTAGCGCTGGTGGCGGGTGGCGACATGCCCGAGCTCTCCCCGCTGGTGCTCGCGCAGATGTTGGAGGTGATCGCCGATGGCGCCGTCGACGCGGTGGCCCTCCGAGACGGCGATCGCCTGCGTCCGCTCCCGTGCGTCCTGCGCGTCGACCGGGCAGAGCAGATCGCGCGCGCGCTCCTCGGGGACGGCGAGCGCCGCCTCCGGGCGCTCCTGGAGGCGCTGCGCACGACCGGGATCGACGATCGGACGTGGTGCGCCGTGGACCCGGCGCGGCGAACGCTGTTCGACGTCGACGAGCCCGGCGATCTGGAGGACCGCTGAGGCCGGCGGAGTGGTCTGGGAGTCCACCGGTCCGGTACATTCCGGGGTGAAGAGCGGGGGTCCGCCCCGCGCATCAGACCCCTAGTCCCGGAAAGGACCCGGCATGCCGCGTCGTGTTCTCATCATGGGCGCCGCGGGGCGCGACTTCCACAACTTCAACGTCGTCTACCGGAACGACCCGCAATGCGATGTGGTGGCGTTCACGGCCACGCAGATCCCGTACATCAGCGATCGCCGCTATCCGCCCGAGCTCGCGGGCTCCCGCTACCCGAACGGCATCGCCATCCACGACGAGAGCGAGCTCACGACGCTGATCGAGGACCTCGAGGTGCAGGACGTGGTGTTCGCGTACTCCGACGTCTCGCACGGATACGTGATGCACAAGGCCAGCGAGGTGCTCGCCGCCGGCGCAACCTTCATCCTGCTCGGCCCCGAGGAGACCATGCTCTCCGCCGATGTTCCCGTGGTCGCCGTGTGCGCCGTGCGGACCGGGTCCGGCAAGAGTCAGACGACCCGCGCCGTGGCGAAGGTGCTCCGCGGCGCCGGGAAGCGCGTCGTCGCCGTCCGCCACCCGATGCCGTACGGGGACCTGAACGCGCAGCGGGTGCAACGTTTCGCCGCGCTGGCGGACCTCGACAGCGCGAACGTGACCATCGAGGAGCGCGAGGAGTACGAGCCCCATATCAACGCCGGGACCGTCGTCTACGCGGGCGTCGACTACGGGGACATCCTCCAGCAGGCCCAGGCGGAGTGCGACGTCCTGCTGTGGGACGGCGGCAACAACGACCTGCCGTTCTACCGGCCGACGATCCACATCGTCGTGGCCGACCCCCTGCGGGCCGGACACGAGACCACGTATCACCCCGGGGAGGCGAACCTTCGCATGGCCGACGTGATCGTGATCAACAAGATGGACTCGGCCTCGGCCGAGCAGGTCGGGGAGCTCGAGCAGACGATCGCGAGGGTGAATCCCCGGGCGACGGTGGTCAGGGCGAACAGCGCCGTGACCGTCGAGGGCGGTGCCGAGATCGCCGGGAAGCGCGTCCTGGTGGTCGAGGACGGGCCCACGCTTACGCACGGCGAGATGAAGTTCGGGGCGGGCGTGGTGGCCGCCCGCCGCGCGGGCGCGGCCGAGATCGTGGATCCGCGCCCGTACGCCGTCGGAACGCTCCAGGACACGTACCGCAAGTACGACGTCGGTCCGGTTCTGCCGGCGATGGGGTACTCCGACCAGCAGCTGCGGGAGATGGAGAAGACGATCGACGCTGCCGACGTCGATCTCGTTGTCATCGCCTCTCCGATCGACCTCCGCCACGTGATCCACGTGTCGAAGCCGGCGGTGCGCGTGCGCTACGAGCTCGAGGAGCTGGAGGGTTCGCCGACGATCGCCGACGTGCTCGCGCCGGTCCTGTAACGCTTCCCGGTCCCCCCGTGACACGGGATGGTCTTCGCCGCATACGCTACACGTCGTGCAGCTCCGGGTGCTCGTCTACAACGTCCGTGGGTTCCGCGACGGCTTGGACCGCGTGCTTGGCGTGGTGGAGCCGGAGGAGCCCGACGTCGTCCTGCTGAGCGAGACCGGCGCACGCCGGACCCTCGGCCGGTTCGCGGAGGCGCTCGGCATGGCGGCCGCGGGCGACCCCTTGTCGCCGTTCCGCCGGCGCGTGAAGAACGCCGTGCTGATCCGGCCGCCCTGGCGGGTGATCTCGCATCGCCTCCATCGGTTCCCCCGGTCCGAGCGGTTCTACCCGCGAGGGGCGCTGATCGCGCAGCTCGGTCGCACCGGCGAGCGCATCTGGGCGACGTCGGTGCACCTTGGGCTGCATCCGAGGGAGCGCCGCCGCCACGCCGAGGAGCTGGCCGACGTCGTGCGAGGGCTTCCCGGACCCGTGGTCATCGGCGGTGACCTCAACGAGACCCCGGAGGGCCGTGCCGTCCGGCACCTGGCGGCACGGTTCTGGGATGTCTGGGCGACCGCGTCCGGGCCCGAGGGGGAGGCCGCCGGCCACACGTTCCCGGCCGCCGATCCGTCCGCGCGGATCGACTACCTCTTCGTCTCCGACGGCTTCCAGGTGGAGCGAGCGTTCGTGCCGCACGCGGCACCGGTCCGCGCGGCCTCCGATCACCGGCCGCTGGTGGCCGAGCTCAGACTCGGCGTCGGCGAACCCCCGAGCCTCTCTGGGCGAAACGCCTGGCCCCTCTGACTGAGGTCCTCAGCCCCTAGTCCGCCTCGCAGGTCCGCGTATCGTGGACCGCGGGTGAGTGAACGTGTGGTTGGCGTTGCTGATCGTGGCGATCGCGGTGGCGTTGCTGATCGTGGCGACCGTCGTGACCGCGTGGCGGCTCCGCCGTCGCCCGCCGAGCCGGGGGGTCCCTCCCGCCCCCGGTGACTGGGAGCACTCCGTCGGGGATCACGGGAGCGCCGGGGTCTTCCGGGAACACCTGGAGTGAGGCGACGGCTTCGGGCGCGTGAGGCCGGTCAGGTCCTGCGGGTCTTGCGCCCCGGGTTCAGGAAGAGCTGGGCCACCATGTAGAGGAAGGCCAGCCCGACCGCCCCGGTCAGGCCGAGCAGGATCACCACGAAGGTCCACTCCAGCAGGCCCCAGGCGAGCACCATCGAGCCCATGCTACCCGAGCCGCTCGGCCTCCGGACGCCGCCGGAGGACCCGCGTCACGCGGGCAGACCGTCCCTCGGGATCAGGATGTCGGCGGTCACCGGGGCCACGCCGACGCCGAGGTACTTGGCGGCCGCCATGGACAGGTCGATCACCCGCTCCTCGTGCCCGTAAGGCCCGCGGTCGTTCACCAGAACGATCGCGCACCGGTCCTGGTGATGGACCTTGAGGAAGGTGCCGAAGGGCAGCCAGCGGTTCGCCGCTGTGAACAGAGCGGGGTCGAAGATCGCGCCGTTCGCCGTGCTCTGGCCGGCGAACTCCCACCCGTACCAGCTCGCGTCGCCGCCGAATCTCTTGCCGGTATCCATCAGGCCGGTCGGCGTCTCGCACGTTCGTCCGCCGGTGGGTCCGAGCAGCGCGAGCAGCGCGCTCTGGTCCGCACCCGTCGCACCCCCCGCCAGGAGGTTGCGGCCGATCTCGCGGGCGGAAGCGTCGAGGATCGCCTGCCGCTGCTCCTCCAACGAAGACACGACCACACCGGCGCGGTCGGCCAGGCGCTGCGTCTCATCCACCTTGGCACGCAGCTCGGCCAGGAGTGCCGCGAGCTTCCGCTGCCTCGGCGCGAGGGCCCTGCGGGCCCGCGCGGCGGCCTGCTCCCGGCTGTGCAGCTCGGCTGCCGCGGCCTCGCTGAGCTCGAGCGTTCGAGCGTCCACGCCGATCGTTCGCGCGGTGAACTCCTGCGCGGTGGCCAGATCGGCGAACGTCTCCGACGATAGGAGGGCGTCGAGGATCCCGCCCGGGCCGAGCTCGTAGGCCGTCCGGATCCGGTCGTCGAGCCGCTGCTGCGCGGCCTCCGCCGCGAGCCGTGCGGCCACGACGGCCCTGGACGCGCCGACGAGGTCCAAGGACGCATGGCCGGCGCGCCGCTCCAGGCGCAGGTATCGCCCAAGGAGCGTCCCGAGCTCCTGCTGCAGGGCCTGCAGGCGTACCAGCTTGGAGCGGTGGTCGGCGCGTGCCCCGGCGAGTTGCTGGTCGATCGACTGGGCGCGCGCCGGAGGTCCGGCCGCCACCGTCAGGATCGCCAGGGCGAGCCCGATCGCCTTGCTGCGTATGGATCGCGTGAGTGCGCA
Organism: Actinomycetota bacterium; assembly: GCA_036390995.1. Taxonomy (GTDB): domain Bacteria; phylum Actinomycetota; class UBA4738; order UBA4738; family HRBIN12; genus DASQQQ01. Next base: position 32,489 of record DASWAT010000159.1, read on the forward strand.
CCTCCCCGGACACGGCCGGGACCCTGCGCCCAGCCTAGAATCGACTCGACCGTTCGGACAACCGGCTTGTGGGACCGGTTGATGGGAGGGGCAACGAAGGATGAGGCGGATCGGCATCCTCACCGGTGGAGGGGACTGTCCCGGCCTGAACGCCGCCATCCGGGCCGTCGTGCGCAAGGCCGTGGGCGACCAGGGATGGGAGGTCCTCGGCTTCCACGACGGGTGGCGTGGCCTCATCGAGGGGGACATGCGGCCGCTGACGGCGGAGTCGGTCGGGGGGATCCTGTACCGGGGCGGGACGATCCTCGGAAGCTCGGGGAGGAACCCGTACGCGGAGGGCGGGATCGAGAGGGTCCGCGACAACTTCCGCGACCTCGAGATCGACGGCCTCGTCGTCATCGGCGGCGAGGGCACCCTCGGCGCGGCCGCCCAGATGGCCGACGAGGGCCTGCCGGTCGTCGGGATCCCGAAGACCATCGACAACGACCTGTCGGGCACCGACTTCTGCATCGGCTTCCAGACCGCGACCCAGGTTGCGACCGACGCGATAGACCGTCTGCACACGACCGCGGAGAGCCACGACCGGCTCATGCTGGTCGAGGTCATGGGCCGGAGCGCCGGCTGGATAGCCATCCACGCGGGCATCGCCGGCGGCGCCGACATGGTCCTGATCCCCGAGCGCCCCTTCGACCTCGCGGAGGTCAGCGCCCACCTCCGGCGCCGGCACCTTCGGGGACACTCGTTCTCGATCGTTGTGGTCGCGGAGGGCGCGGTTCCCATGGAGGGCACGTTCGAGCTGCCCGAGTACCCCCTCGACGAGCGGGGGTTCGTGCGGTACGGCGGGATCGCGCAGTTGCTGGCCCCTGAGATGGAGCGGCTCACAGGCTACGAGGCCCGGGTCACGGTCCTCGGCTACGTCCAGCGCGGCGGCAGCCCCTGCGCAGACGATCGCGTCCTGGCCACCCGGTTCGGCATCGGTGCCGTGGAGCTCGTGGCGCGGGACGCGTGGGGCAGGATGGTGGGGATCCGGGGCAACGAGATCGTCGAGGTGCCCCTGCCGGAGGCGGCGAGGGTCCGTCCGGTTCCCGAGTCGCTCTACCGCGCGGCCGAGGTCTTCTTCTAGCATCGAGCTTGGAGCCCCGGCGAAGGAAGGTGGATCGGACATGAAGGTCGGCATCCTGACGGGCGGGGGCGACGTCCCGGGCCTGAACGCATGCATCAAAGCCGCCACGCTCCGGACGGTGGAGGAGGGTCACAAGGTCGTCGGGATCCGCCGGGGGTGGGCCGGGCTGCTCGAGTGCGACCCGGACGATCCGGAGTCGGTGGAGGCCAACACGATCCCGCTCGGCCCGTCGGTGGTGCGGACGATCGACCGGAGCGGCGGGACGTTCCTGCACACGTCCCGGACGAACCCCGCGAAGGTGAAGCCGGCCGACGAGCCGGAGTTCCTCAGGACCGAGGGGAGAGACGACGAGCCCCGCGATCACACGCTGCACGCGCTGAAGGTGATCGAGGCGTTGGGGATCGACGCTCTGATCCCCATCGGCGGCGACGACACGCTGTCGTTCGCGCTGCGCTTGAACGACGAGGGCGTGCCGGTGGTGGCGGTCCCGAAGACCATGGACAACGACGTCCACGGCACCGACTACTGCATCGGGTTCAGTACGGCGGTCACGAGAACCGTGAACTTCATCCACCAGCTGCGGACCAGCGCCGGTTCGCACGAACGGCTGGCGCTGGTCGAGGTGTTCGGCCGGTACAGCGGCGAGACCTCGCTCGTCTCGGCGTACCTGGCCGGCGTGGAGCGCGCGATCATCTCCGAGGTCCCCTTCGACATCCAGAAGCTCGCCGACCTGCTGATGGCCGACCGGGCGGGCAACCCAAGCAAGTACGCGATGATGACGATCTCCGAGGGCGCCACGATGGTCGGCGGCGAGATGGTCCTGGGCGGCAAGGAGGACGCGTACGGCCACCGCAAGCTCGGCGGCGTCGGGCAGGTGGCCGGCGAGGCCCTGAAGGAGATCACCGGCGAGGGCATCATCTACCAGCAGCTCGGCTACCTGATGCGATCGGGCACCCCGGACTCGCTCGACCTGATGGTGGCCATCAACTACGCGGTCATGGCCGCCGACCTGCTGATCCAGCGCGAGTTCGGCCGCCTGGTGGCCCTTCGGAACGGCAACTACGTGAACGTGCCGATCGCGGTGGTTCGCCAGGGCGTGAAGCGGGTCGACGTGGGTGCGCTCTACGACGTCGAGAACTACCGTCCGAAGATCCGCCATGTCGACGGCAAGCCCATGTTCCTCTACTGACGGGCGGGCGGGCCGCGTGCGGACTCCCCATATACTGACCTGACCGTGACGACCTACCGTGTCGACCTGCGCTCGGACACCGTGACGAAGCCCTCGGCGGCGATGCGGAGGGCCATGGCGGAAGCCGAGGTCGGCGACGACTGGTACGGCGACGACCCAACCGTGAACCGGCTGCAGGAGCGCGCCGCCGAGGTCACCGGCAAGGAGGCCGCGCTGTACGTGCCGACCGGCACGATGGCGAACCAGATCGGACTGCGGTTGCACGTGACCGGATCGGGCCACCTCGTGGTGGCTGAGTCGCACGCCCACGTGACGACGACCGAGGTGATGACCTCGGCCGTGCTCTCGGGCATCGCGTACCGGACGGTCCCCGGCGACGCCCGCGGCCAGATCACCGCCGAGCAGGTGCGGACGGCCCTGCAGCCCGACGTGTACTACGACGTGGAGGAAGTCGACCTGCTTGCCGTCGAGAACACGCACGGCCACGCAGGCGGGACGGTGATGCCGGTCGGAGAGCTCCGGGCCATCCGCAAGGTGGCCCAGGAGGCCGGGGTTCCGGTGCACATGGACGGTGCCCGCATCTTCAACGCGGCCGTGGCCACGGGCTCCGACGCGGCCGAGTTCTGTGCCGAGGTCGACACGATGATGTTCTGCGTCTCCAAGGGCCTGGGAGCCCCGATCGGCTCACTGCTGTGCGGGCCGGCCGAATTGATCCGGGAGGCCCGGCGGCTGAAGATCCTGTTCGGCGGCGCGTGGCGGCAGGCCGGGATCATGGCCGCGGCCGGCCTGATCGCCCTCGAGGAGGGTCCGACGCGCCTCCACGAGGACCACGAGCGCGCCCGGCGCCTGGCCGAAGGGGTGGCCGAGGCTCTGCCCGGCTCGATCGATCCCGCGTCGGTTGAAACGAACATGGTGTTCGTGGACACGGAAGCGGTGGGACTGGAGCCGCTCCAGGCGGTCGGGCGGCTGGAGGACGAGGGCGTGGGGGCGACCCCGGCCGGGACGAGGGTCCGGATGGTCACCCACGTCGACGTCTCCGACCAGGACATCGAGAGGGCGATCGCCGCGTGGCGGAGCGTCGCGAGGGCGGTCGCGTGAGGAGGCGTGGATGAAGCTGTTCGGCCCGAAGTACCCAGAGGAGGTCGCGAAGCGCGTCCCGCCGGGCCAGCGACTGGTGAAGGGTTGGCCGGTGCTGCATTACGGACCCATCCCGAGCTTCGACGAGTCCGAGTGGGACTTCGATGTCTCCGGCCTCATCGAGCATCCCTACAAGCTCTCCTACGCCGAGCTGAAGGCGCTCGGACCCACCGACGTGCATGCTGACATGCACTGCGTGACCGGGTGGTCCACGCTCGACAACGAGTGGACCGGCGTCCCGTTCCGGGTCTTGGCCGAGAAGGCCGGCGTGAAGCCGGAGGCGAAGTGGGTGATCGCGCACTGCGACCACGGGTACACCTCGGACCTGTCGCTCGAGGCGATGATGGACGAGGACGTGCTCGTGGCCTGGGCCCACAACGGCGAGGACCTCGCGCCCGAGCACGGCTTCCCGCTCCGCCTGGTGGTGCCGAAGCGCTACGCGTGGAAGAGCGCGAAGTGGCTCACGGGGCTCGAGTTCACCGCGGAGAACCGGCGCGGGTTCTGGGAGGTGCGCGGCTACCACGTCCACGGTGAGCCCTTCGCCGAGGAGCGCTACGCGTACCAGGAAGGTCCGCGCGCCGAGCTCGAGCCGTAGGCGACGGCGCCGGGAGCCGGAGCCGGAGAGCTAGTCTGGCCCATACTCGTTGGCCGCGAGCCGCTTCAGCGTGGCCACGTTGCGGGCGTGGTCCTCGAGCGTGCCGGGGGTCTCGACGACGAAGGAGACGTCCTGCACCTCGGGACGGCGGAGGATCCCGAAGAACCCTTCCACGCCGATGAACCCCTCGCCGATGTGCTCGTGCCGATCGCGGCGAGATCCGCGCTCGTACTTCGCGTCGTTGGCGTGGACGAGGACCAGCCGATCGGCCAGGCCGACGGCACCGAGCTCCTCGAAGCAGGCGGCGACGCCGTAGGGCTCATGCAGGGCGTACCCGGCGGCGAACAGGTGGCACGTGTCCAGGCACAGGCGCAGCCGAGGGTCGTCCACCGCCTCGAACAGGCGGGCCGCCTCGGGCAGGGTCGAGGCCACCGCCCCCGCGGTCCCGGCGGTGAGCTCCACCACGACCGCGCA
>DASWAT010000160.1:0-5982 GCA_036390995.1 Actinomycetota bacterium
TCGGACGGATCAGGTCCTCGTGCCGGATCCGTTGGGCCGCAACCCGACCGACCGCCACTTCCGGACCGGCGACCGGATGCGGATCCGCCTGGACGGGGGGTTCGACTTCGTGGGGCGGCGTGATCGCATGGTGAAGAGCCGAGGGTATCGGATCGAGCTCGCGGAGATCGAAGCCGCGCTCCACACCCATCCGGACGTGCTTGAAGCGATGGCCGTCCCCGTGGAGGATCCCGAACGCGGCACGCTGGTGGTGGGGTGCGTGGAGGCCCGCCATGGATCCGAGCTTTCCGGGGGAGAGCTCGTCGTGTACCTCGCCGGCCGGATACCCGGCTACATGGTGCCGTCGCGGTTCGACGTGCGTGCACGTTTGCCTCGCACCTCGACGGGCAAGGTGGACGGGCGGAAGCTGGCGGACGAGAATGCCGGACCGAGCGCGAGCGCGGTCGCCGACGCGCCGGCCACGGCGGCGGCCCATGGTTGACCGGCTGATCCTGCTGGACACCACGCTTCGGGATGGTGAGCAGGCGCCCGGGATCGCGCTGTCGCCGGACGAGAAGGTCCGCATCGCGAGGCAGCTCGAGCGTCTCGGTGTCGACGTCATCGAGGCCGGCTTCCCCGTCACGTCGCCAGGAGAGCTCGAGGCCGTGAGCCGGATCGCCCGGATCGTGAGGACCTGCGGCGTGGCGGCGCTGTGCCGTGCCCGGGCCGAGGACATCACGCTCACGTGGTCGGCCATCGGCGCGGCCGAGCGTCCCCGGCTGAAGGTGTTCATCAGCACCAGCGACGTCCATCTCACCGCCATGATGCGGATGACCAGGGCGCAGGTCCTGGACGTAGCTCGACGCTCGGTGGCCCTGGCACGACGTCATACGGCCGACGTTCAGTTCTCGGCCCAGGACGCGACCCGGACCGACCCGGAGTTCTTGGTGGAGGTCTTCCGAGCCGCGGCGGAGGAAGGAGCCACGACCGTGAGCCTGCCCGACACCGTGGGCTACGCGCTTCCCGACGAGTTCGGAGCGCTGGTCCGCTCGGTTCGGGAGGCCATGCCGCCGCACGTGCAGGTCTCGACGCATTGCCACGACGACCTCGGGCTCGCCGTGGCGAACTCGCTGGCGGGGGTGGCCAACGGCGCCCGTCAGGTGGAGGTGGCCGTGAACGGGATCGGCGAGCGTGCCGGCAACTGCTCACTGGAAGAGATCGCGGCGATCGTGGCCGCCCGGGGGCCCTCGCTCGGACTGTGGTCGGGGCTGAACCTGCGCGAGATCGCCGATACCTCACGGCTGGTCGCGAAGCTCACCGGGTACCCCATCCAGCCGAACAAGGCCGTCGTCGGGGCGAACGCGTTCACGCACGAGGCGGGCATCCACCAGCACGGCATGCTGTCGGACCGGTTGACCTACGAGATCCTCGATCCCGAGCAGCTCGGCTTGGGCGCCTCCCGGATCGTCCTGGGCAAGCACTCCGGGCGGCACGGGTTCGCCAACGCGTTGGCCCGCCTCGGGTTGGATCTGCCGCCGGATGCGTTCGATCGGGCGTTCGCCCGCTTCAAGGACCTGGCCGACGGTCGGGTGCCGCTCACCGAGGACGAGCTGCGTCGGATCGCCGCCGATGCCCTGGTCCGACCCGCTCCGGCCTGAATCCGGCCTAGTCGACGAACCTGGCGCCCGCGTCGCGCATCCGCTCCACGGCCCGCTCGCCGTCGCCCGGTTCCAGGTCCACCGCCCGGATCCCGCCCCCGATCACCACCGTCTCGAAGCCCAGCCGCCCGGCGTCCAGCACAGACTCGACGACGCAGTAGTCGGTGGCGATCCCTGCGACGATCACGCGCTCCACGCCGTGTTCGCGGAGGGCCCGCTCCAGCCGCGTCGGCGCGGTCTCGCCGCTCGCCGGATCGCGGACGCTGAAGGCCGAGTAGCCGTCTTCGCCGCCGGTTCCCTTGCGGATCCGTTCGCCCTCGACCACGAGCAGCCCAGGAAGGAGCTCGCTTCCCCACGTGTCGCCGACGCAGTGCACCGGCCAGACACCGCCGTCCTTCCGGAAGTGGGGGGTCGACGGCGGGTGCCAGTCCTGGCTGTAGACGACCAGCGCGCCCGCGTCGCGCGCCCGCTCGATCTCGGCGTTCACGACCGGCAGGATCTCCTGGCCGCCGTGCACGTACAGCGAACCGTCCGGGTCCGCGAAGTCGTTCTGGACGTCCACCACGACGAGCGCCGTTCGGCCGTCGTACTCCACCATGTCCGCACCCCCCATCCCTTCCTAGGATGGCAGCGTGACCCGACGTGTGCACGTGCTGGTGAGCGGACAGGTGCAGGGTGTCTTCTTCCGCGCCTCCTGCGGCGCCCGGGCCCGGGAGCTCGGCGTGGCCGGCTACGTCCGGAACCTGCCCGATGGACGTGTCGAGGCGGCGTTCGAGGGCCCGAGCCGGGACGTCGACGCCATGATCGCCTGGTGCCGGCGCGGTCCGGATCGGGCCGAGGTGGAGGACGTGGAGGTCACGGAGGAGCTGTCGACCGGCGAGGAGGGTTTCCGGGTCTCCGGTTGACGTCCAAGATCGTGGGTCGAAACGCAGATTCGGTCCGAACCCGCTGTTAGCATCGCCAACCAGAGATGTTCCTCCGATCCCTCTCCGTGCGCGGCTTCAAGTCGTTCGCCGACAAGACGGTCCTGGAGTTCGCCCCCGGCATCAGCGTGATCGTCGGGCCCAATGGTTCGGGCAAGTCGAACCTGGTGGATGCGATCAGCTGGGTCCTCGGCGAGCAGGGACCCCGCGCCCTACGGGGCAGTCAGATGGCGGACGTGATCTTCGCCGGCAGCCCGCACCGCCCGGCGCTCGGCCTTGCCGAGGTGAAGCTGGTGATCGACAACTCCGCCGGCCTCATCCCGGTCCCGATGAGCGAGATCGAGATCAGCCGAGCCATCTTCCGCTCCGGCGAGAGCGAGTACCGGATCGGCGGCCGGGTGTGCCGCCTGCTCGACGTGCAGGAGCTGCTGTCCGAGTCGGGGATCGGGCGAGCCCTGCATACGATCGTGAGCCAGGGGCAGCTCGAGGACGTCCTGACCTCCCGTCCCGAGGACCGGCGCCAGTACATCGAGGAAGCGGCCGGCATCGCGAAGCACCGCAAGCGTCGCGAGAGGGCGGAGCGGAAGCTCTCGGCTCTCGACCAGGACCTCCTGCGGCTGCAGGACGTGCTGGCGGAGCTCCGCCGGCAGCTGAAGCCGCTGAAGCAGCAGGCCGAGATGGCCAGGCGCCACGAGGAGCTCACCTCCGAGGCCGATGCGCTCACGGTGAAGGTCGCCGCGGCGCGCCTGCGCACGCTCTTGGCCGAGCGCGACCGCCGCCTGGCCGGCTGGGACGAGGGACTCGCCAGGCGCAAGGCCGCCCGCGAGCACCTCGACGCCCTCGACGAGCGGGTCTCGCAGGTCGCCGAGGAACGCGCCGACGCCGTGGACTCCCTCCAGGAGATGGAAGCGGAGTTCCGCCGGGTGCAGGCTGAGAAGTCCCAGGCCGAGCTGGATCTGCGGCACGCGGTCGAGGCGGAGTCCGCGGCCCGAGCCGAGCTGGCGGCCGAGGCCTCCAGGACCCTCCGGCTCACCGCGCTGGACGAGGAGCGTGCGCGTGTCCTGGGGCGGTCGAGCGAGGTCGCGGCCGAGCTCGAGCAGCGGGAGCGGGAGCTCGCCGAGGCCGAGCACGCGTTCACGGTCGAGCTCGAGACCCGGCGGCAGGTGGAGGAGGAGCGGCGACGGATCAGCGAGGAGGCCGCCGCGCACCGGGCCGAGATGGAGACGCTCCGTCGGTCGCTTGCCTCGTACGAGCGGGATCGAGCGCGGCTGGAGGAGCAGATCACCTCGATCGGCGAGCGCCGGATCGAGGCGGAGTCTGAGCGGGACCGGCTGGGCGAGGAGATCGAGCGCTTGGACGCCGAGGCCTCGCCGCTGTCCGAACGTCGCTCCGAGCTGGAGCGCGAGCGCCACGGCCTGGCCGGCAAGGTGGCGGAGCTCGAGGAAGCCCTGCGGGCACACCGGACGCGCCGGGACATCCTCGAGGCCCGGAGGAAGGACCTGGAGGAAACGCCCGGTTCCCGCTTCGTCGAGCGGCATCCCGGGCGGTCCCTGGGGCGGCTCGGCGAGCTCGTCGAGGTGGAGAGGGGGTGGGAGCGGGCGCTCGTCGCCGCGCTCGGTCACTTCGCGGATGCGGTGGTCTACCGCGACGAGGAGGAGGCCATCACGGACGCCCCGGACGGCCGCGGCGCGATCCTCGCGCTCGCCGGCGGAGGTCCGGCCGCGTTCGTCCTGCCGGGCGAGCGAACCCTCCTCTCCCTGGTGACGGTCGACGCCTCCGTTCGAGGGTTGATCTGCACGATCCTGAAGGACGTCTACGTGGCGGAGGATCTGAAGGAGGCTGTCCGTAAGCACCGGCGCTATCCCAAGGCGTGGTTCGCCACTCGCGAAGGCGTGGTGCTCGGGCCCGCGGCGATCCGCACGGCCGGCGAGGTCGACGAGCGGGCCGCCGAGATCGTGCGGGAGCTGCCCGTGGTCGAGCACGACCTGGCCCACACCACGGCCGCCCTCCGTCCCCGGCGCGAGCGGCTCGAGCGGATCGCGGCCGAGCTGGAGGACGTGGCCGGCCGGATCGAAGAGGTGGACGCCGCCATCACGAAGGCGGCCGAGCGTATGGCGCGCCTGGAGGCCGACGCCCTCTCGCTCTCGAAGGAGGGGCAGTTCCTCTCCCAGCGCCTCGCCGGCCTCGACGACGGCGCGGCCGCGTGGCGCGAGAGCCTGGCCGCCGCCGAGCACGTGACGCACGAGCTGCCCGAGCTCCCTCGTCCGGCAGAGGCCCCGATGCACCAACGCGTGACCGTCGAGACCCTGCGGCGCGACCGAGCGTCGCTCGAGTCGCGGCTGTCCGCGCTGCGATCCGAGCGCGAAGCCCTGGCCGCGCAGGATCCGGTCGTCCTTCGTGCCGCGCTGGAGTCGGCCGAAGTCGCACGATCGGCGGCCGAGGAGGCGCTCGGCGGGGCCGAGGTCGAGCTGCGGGAAGCCGTGGCCCGGCGGGAGGCGGCAGCCGAGCGGGAGCGGCGGGCGGCCGAGACCGAGTCCGACGCGAACCGGGAGTGGCGCGAGGCGTCCACCGAGCTCGAGCGCCTGCGCGAGGAGTACGAGGACGAGGATCGCCTCCGGGGCGATCTGGAACGGCGGGTCCGCGACGCCGAGCGGCTGCTGCGCGAGGGCCATCAGCGGGACCCCGAGGAAGCCATGGCGGGGCTCTCCGAGGAGGACACCGTCTCCTCGCTGGAGAAACGGGCCGAGCTGGTCCAGCGGCGGCTCGCACTGCTCGGCCGGGTGAACCTTCTGGCCGGAGGAGAGTTCGAGGCTCTGCAGGAGCGCCACGACTTCCTCGCCCGAGAGCTCGACGACGTGAAGAAGGCCCGCCGCGACCTAGTCGAGGTGATCCAGCGGATCGACGAGGAGATCGCGACGACGTTCGAGTCGGCCTACCGCGACGTGGCGGCCGAGTTCGAGCGCCTGTTCAAGGAGCTCTTCCCGGGCGGCGAGGGGCGTCTGGTGGCCACCGAGCCCGGGGACCTGCTGAACACCGGCATCGAGATCGAGGCTCGGCCCGGTCGCAAGCGCGTGAAACGCATCTCGCTGCTCTCGGGGGGTGAGCGTGCCCTCACGGCCATGGCCTTCCTGTTCGCCATCTTCAAGGCCCGACCCAGCCCGTTCTACCTCATGGACGAGGTCGAGCCTGCGCTCGACGACGTGAACCTCCACAGGTTCCTCCGGCTCATCCAGGGCTTCGCCGCCGACTCGCAGGTGCTGATCGTCACCCACCAGAAGCGGACCATGGAGGTCGCGCAGATGATGTACGGGGTGTCGATGAGCAAGGACGGCACGACGAAGATCGTCGCCCAGCGCCTGGATACCTCGTTGCCGCAGGAGCGGGTCGTGATGGCCAGACCCCCGACCGACCGCGAGATCGCG
>DASWAT010000161.1:0-5063 GCA_036390995.1 Actinomycetota bacterium
GACGTGCGTGTTCGTGGACACTGGGCTGCTCCGGGAGGGCGAGCCCGAGCAGGTCGAGGAGACCTTCGGCCGCCACTTCCACGTCCCGCTGATCCACGTGAAGGCGGCGGACCGCTTCCTGGCGAAGCTCGCGCGGGTGACCGATCCCGAGGACAAGCGCAAGCGCATCGGGGAGGAGTTCATCCGGGTGTTCGAGGAGGCAGCCGCGCCGATCGGCGCAGGGTTCCTGGTGCAGGGGACCCTGTATCCCGACGTCATCGAGTCCGGTTCCAGGACGGCGGCGAGGATCAAGAGCCATCACAACGTCGCCGGACTGCCTGAGGACATGGCGTTCGAGCTCGTCGAGCCACTCCGGGACCTGTTCAAGGACGAGGTGCGCCGGGTCGGGTCGGAGCTCGGGTTGCCGGAAGAGATCGTGTGGCGCCAGCCGTTCCCGGGCCCGGGCCTCGCGGTTCGGATCGTGGGAGAGGTGACCGCCGAGCGCCTGGCCGTGGTCTGCGGGGCCGACCGGATCGTCCACGAGGAGATCCGGCGAGCCGGCCTGGAGCTGGAGATCTGGCAGGCGTTCGCCGTGTTGCTCGGCGACGTTCGGAGCGTCGGGGTCATGGGCGACGGCCGCACCTACCAGCACCCGGTGGTGATCCGAGCCGTCACCAGCGAGGACGCCATGACCGCCGACTGGGCTCGCCTGCCCTACGAGGTCCTCGACCGCATCTCGAGCCGGGTCATCGCGGAGGTCCGCGGCGTGAATCGGGTGGCGTTCGACGTCACGTCGAAGCCGCCGGGCACCATCGAGTGGGAGTGATCGGTCAGGTCGACATTCCCGCCGACCGGCGGAGACGGTAGGTCCGGTTCTTCGTCCGGTTGCCGCAGGTCGACATCGAGCACCAACTGCCCGACCGGTTCTTCGAGCGGTCGTAGAAGGCACGCCCACATCGCCGGCATCCCTTGAGACGCGTCCACGTGCCGTCGAGCCACGCATCGTGACACAGCCCGAGCAGCTGCACCATGGCCCCATCGACCCCCCAGGCGATCGGTTCCAGCGAGAGCCGGCCCCTTGTGTCGACGATCACCCGAAGCCCGCCGTCGCCTGCGTCGTTCAAGAGGCGAAGGATCTCCGCGTCGATCGGCGAGCCCGGCTTCGCTTGCACCAACGAACGTACGGCCTCTCGGAAGGCCTGGAGTCGCTCGCATCCCTGCTCGGACACGGTGGACCCGGGATCAAGGAGGCGGTGTGAGGTCAGCCAGCTCACGGCTTCCTCTGGCGTGTCGAGCCGGTCCTGCTCCCCTTGGAGCCGGTTGCCCGACGTGTTCAGGAAGGCCTGGACCAGCTCGAGGCCTCCCGGGGCCGGTGGCCGGTCCCCGGGCACGGTCTCCGCCTCCGACCCGGACGTCCTCTCCGCCACGGTACGGGTCCCTCCCAGGATGACCGGTGATATCCGTTCGCAGGTCAAGTAAGACCAGCGTACACCTCTAGGCGGTCATGTTCTTCTATCAGCTGCGCCGTTAGCCTCAGATGCCCGCGAACAGGCGTCCGAGCCACCCGCCTTGGATCCGGAGCTCGAAGCTCGCCTCGGGGGCGGGATCGGAGTTCCACGTCGCGGTTCGACCCTCCACCCTCGCCCCGCCCCCGGCCCAGGCGACGGCCGTGCCACCCGGCACCGTGATCGCAACATCGGCGCTCAGTGGGTTCAACAGAGACTGCGCGGGGATCGTGAGCGAGACGGTGCCGCCGGAGCCGTCGTCGTGCCACGCCCGATCGAGCTCCAGACGGAGCCGGATCGTCCGCGACTCCTGGGGCAGGATCCGCAGCGAGGTCGAGTACAGCTGGAGCCCGTTCTCCTCGAACTGCTGCAGCGGCAGCGGCTGCCCATCCGCCGTAGCGGCCTCCAAGGTGCAGCCGGTCCCGCAGTAGATGAACGTCTGGAGGTAGGTCTCGCCGGCGACGAGGCCGAGCTGCCGGATCGCCTTCCCCTCGAACGGCCCGAACACGGTGCCGGGCGGTGGGTTCCGCGGGGCGTCGTTGTGGAGCACGACGGCCGTCTCGGCCGTGCCGCCGCCACCGGCGTGGAGCGCCAGGTCGTAGGAGACGTCGACGTGCAGGTAGTAGTCGAGCTTGTTGCCCCCGATGTTGTTCACGACGACGCCGAAGACCCCTTCTCCGTCGGACGGAAGCCTTCCGGAGACGCCGGCTCGGCGGAACGCAGCCTCGACCTCCGGATCGGTCGAGGTCAGCCGGATGTGCCCATCGGCGGTGGCCTCGACGGCGGCCCGGAGCGCCTTGGTCCCGTTCACCTCGGCGAGGAATCGCGTGAAGATCTCCTGGCCGACGATGCCCAGGAAGTCCTTCCTCGCCGTGTCGTTCGGGTATGAGAAGTAGGCGCGGTTCGTCACGAAGGGAACGACGTTTCTGTGCGTGAGAGGCGGGTCCACCCCGGGGATCCGGGCCGAGCCGAGGGGCTGGAGCAGGTAGCGGAGCGCCTGCACGTCGACGAACAGCACGCCGTCGAGTGGCGTGCCCTTCGTCCGCTGCCACAGGCGCTCGATCAGCGCGGCGGCGGTGGGCGCGTCGGGCGTCACGTTCGTGTTCTGCCACAGCGTTGCGGAGTCGAACGATCGGTAGGCCGCCTCGACCTCTGGGGAGGGCCACCTGGCCTGTGAGGGGCGCAGGTCGTGCAGGTCGTTGATGTTGTGGAACGGTGTCAGCCGGATCGCCCCACGGTCCATGGTGAGGATCGAGTAGGAGCTGATGAGCCCGCCCGTGCCTCGGAGCTCGGCCGGGTTCTCGGCGGCCAGGAAGTAGGCTCGAGGTCCGTCGGCACCTGCGAAGGCCGGGAGCCGGAGGAGGAGCTCGTCGGCCGAAACGACGAGCCCGCGCACCCGGTCCAGCTGATGTCGAAGCGTGTCACCGGCCGAGGACACCTGTGGCGGCACGAAGGAGGTGGCGATCCCAGCGGCGCGCTCCGTGGCCAGGTCGATGACGGTGCGCGCCTCGTGAACGGAGGGCCACAGTTCGGCGTACGCGCGTAGCGGAAGGCGCCCGTCCTGGGGCCCCAGGGCCGACACCCCACCGGGCAAGGCGGCTACCCGATCGGCGATCATCGATCCGGCCCGGGTGACGGCGCTTCCCACCTCGGCGACCGTGCGGATCGCATCGTACGAGCGCCCGAGGAGTGGGATCGCGGCCGGCACCGCGGTCAGGAAGTTCGACGCCGAGGTCGATGCCGTGGTGAACTCCTCGGCGGCGTCCGAGAAGGCTCTGTCCGCGGCATCGGCGTCGCCGTCGAGCAAGGCGGATTCCGCGCGGGTGAGCGCCGACCTTCCCTGCTGCAGATGCCGGACGGCTCCGAGCACCGGGATGAGAGAGACCACAGTCACCGCGATGAGCGCGCTCGCCACGATCGCGAGCGCCAAGAGCGAGCCCCGGACCCAGCGCCGAGGACGACGAGGTGAGGGAGCCTCGGGCGGGACCCGATCCGCGGGCGCGGCTTCGGCTCGTGCGCCAGAGGGCGCGGCGGATCCGGCGGACCCGTGATCCTCGCGGGAGCTCATGACGACGGGGCGGAGGCGAGGGTGCCGAAGCCCGTCAGGAACCCGAGCGGTCTCCTCCGGCCGGCGACCCATCCCGACGAGCCCGACGGCGCCCGGCCGTGACGCCTGCGGCGCCGGCCAGGAACAGCCCGACGGCCACGAGGGCCAGCAGCGAGATCGTCGCGCCCGTGAAGGCCGTGCCCTTCGGCGGGGTCTTCACGATGGTCTTGCCGCCCACCTCGTTCACCGAGCAGGTGGCTCGAAGCGACAGTCCACCCACCCTCACCGTATGGTCGCCTGCCTCGAGGGCGCTCGGCAGCCGGAACCGGAAGTTCCCGTTGCTGCCGACGGTCGCGTGGCCGGTCAGCTCGCCGTCGATGTAGATGGCGAGCGAGGAGCCCGGCGTGAATCCCTCGCCCACGACCGCGTTGCCCGGGCAGTCGATGGAAGGCTGCCCGCCGGGAGGGGGGGAGGTCGGCGGAGGCGAGGTGGGCGGAGGCGAGGTCGCAGGCGCCGAGCTCGAGGTCGGCACCGTGCACGTTGTGGACACGGAGGTCCCCTGGACCGTGATCGTGTGCACGCCCGGCCCGACGCTGCTCGGCAGGGGGAACTGGAAGGTGCCGTCCCCACCCACCTGGGCGTTCCCGACCGGCTGTCCGTCGACGTACACCGTGGGCGTCGTGTTGGGCGGGAAGTGGTCGCCCACCACCACCTCGTTCGAACAGCTCAGTCCAGGACCCCCACCGTATGCCTGCGCCGACGCGGGGACGGCCGTGGCAAGGCCCACGACGCCCACGACGGCCATGACGAAATAGAACCGCTTCATGTGCTTCCCTCCGAGCTTTGGACGCAGCGTAGAGCGTTCGGGGGACGCCTACGAGAGTGATGAGGGAAACCCCCCAATGGAGACCTCCCTCAAACGCGGATCGCGTCCACGATGAGGCGCTGCGAGGCGGAGTAGCGAGGGTTGCACGTGGTGAGGACGAGGGTCGGCCGCCTCGTCTGGTCCAGGACCGAGCCGTCGTCCGGCGCGGTCACGAAGACGCGGGTGACCTGGTAGCGGTAGGTGCCGTACTCGGTCTGCAGGACGATCCGGTCCCCGGGCCGCATCCGGTCCAGGTCGAAGAACGGATGCAGATAGGTGGTCCGGTGACCCGCGATCCCCACACGGCCCTGGTCCTGCCATGGGAAGGCGGTATCCGCGTAGTGCCCGGGACCCTTCTTCAGATCTTCCGTGGACGTTCCCTCGACCACGACCATGTCCAGGCCGATCCGCGGGATCTGCAGGATCGCCACCGCACCGCCGGGGATCCGGATCGGGGTGGCGGGAGCGGACCCCGGGGCCCTCGTGTCGATCTTCTTCTCGAAGCCTCGGCGAAGCTCGGACTGCAATCGCTGGGTGGTGAGGCCCGTACCCCACAGCTGCCAGGCCAGATAGCCGCCGATGCCGAGCGCCGCGGCGATGAACAGCGCCCCGACGGCGAACAGGATCCTGCCGCGCCTTCGCATCGGCACCAGTGTCGCAGCTTCAC
>DASWAT010000162.1:0-2740 GCA_036390995.1 Actinomycetota bacterium
CGGCATCACGATACCCGAGGATCTCAGGGGCGCGGCCCTCGGGCCCCTTGGACGCGGGCTTGGGAGTACCGTCGGAGAAGACCGACACGAACTCGTGGATCGCCCGCGTGTTCCGCAGGTTCGCCGGCAGCGGCGGGCAGAACGCCTCCGCCGCCACGGGTAGCCGGCCGCCCTGGTACAGGTTCTGGTTATCGTCGGCGAACAGGTAGAGCGTCCCCTCGTCGGGATCCTCGTGCAGGGCGAGCAGGGCCGGCCACCACCAGTCGCGGAAGTCCTGCGCCTCGTCCACCACCATGACCTCGTACCTCGGGCCGAGACGTGACGCGGCCTGGGCGAGGGCCTCGGGGAGCTGGCGCTCGAAGTACTCGGATCCGGGCTCCTCGTCGGCAGCGGGGAGCGCAAGACCAGCTTCTTCGGCCGTCCGCACGCAGAGCTCGTGGAAGTGCATCACGTCGAGCTTGGGAACGTCCCCCACCGACTCGCGGAGGTACTCGGCGAGCCTCCGATTGAAGCACGTGAGGAGGGTTCGCTGCCCTGCGGCCGAGGTTCGGAGGGCGATCTGGATGGCCAGCAGCGTCTTCCCACACCCCGCCGGCCCGGTCACGGCGGCGCGCTTGCGATGAGCCACGAACCCCAGGATCCACGCCTGGTCGTCCGTGAGCTCGACGATCGTCTTGTCCTCCTCGTCGAACTCCAGCTTCAGGGGCGTTCGGATCTCGACCCGGTAGCCGAGAGCCTCGGCCAGCGCGTCCATGCCCTCGGCACCGAACGTTCGGCCCTCCCTGTGCCAGAAGCGCATCACCTCACGAACCCGCCTGGCCAGCCGGTCCACGTCGCCCCGATCGATGACCACCTCGGGCGGGGCGGCAGGGTGCGCGGCCGTCTCGTAGCGCCCGTCGGGGAGGGCCACGCCGAACCCGTAGCTCGGCTTCCAGCGCGCCCACCCGGGTCGGGCCGCGAGGATCTCGACCAGTGAGTGCATCTCGTCCTTGGCCTGATGGAACGGATCCTCGTCCAGCAGGTGCGAACCGGAGCGTCCCGACTGGCTCCAACGCCGGGTCCTCGGGTCGTAGGCGAGCGCGCCGCCCTTGGCCTCCAGGACCAGGACGCCGTCGACCGGATGGGCGATCACGAAGTCGGCCTCACCCTGCTCGGGTCCCCGCGGTCCGGACAGCACCCAGTCGACGCTGTGGTAAACGACGTATTCGTCGGACAGCTGCTCGAGGAACCCCTCGTACAGGCGCCGCTCGGCCGAGCTCTCGGTCGGAAGCATCGGGAAGGGGACCATCCGAGCCATGGTCGGATGCTAGCCTCGGCTGGACGTGGACGGGACGCGACGGAAGAATCCTCGGACCCTCATCGACACGGAAGCGGCATGATCCTCTTCGCCGGAGTCATCGTCGTCGCGCTGGTGCTGGGGTTCGCAACCGGCGGCCGGCTGCGCAACTTCGAGCGGCTGCGCCTCCGCTGGTGGGCCCTGGCGCCGCTCGGGTTCGCTCTCCAGGCGGTCCCTCTACCGGACGCGAGACACGGCACCGACCTGCTGGTCCGCGTCCTGGTCCTCGGGACGTCCTATCTGCTGATCCTGCTGGTAACCGGGATGAACTTCCGCGTGGCCGGGGCTCCGATCCTGTTCGTGGGGCTGGCCCTGAACGCACTGGTCGTCGTTCCCAACGGGGGAATGCCGGTGAGCAGAGAGGCGGTGATCAAGTCCGACCAGCAGGACGTCCTGGCGCTCCTGCTGAAGGACGAAGGAGCCAAGCACCACCTCATGAGCTCCGCCGACCACTTCGCCCCTATCGCCGACGTCATCCCGCTCGGCCCACCGATCCGCCAGGTCGTCAGCGTCGGGGACATCTTCGTCTACGCGGGCCTCACATGGCTGATCGTGTCAGTGATGCGGGGACGGACCCGGGGGCTTGTTCTGCCGTCGGAGTCCGGCCACTACCGGGGGAAACACCGGTCTGGCCTCTCGCCGGAACCGGGTGCCGTTCCTCAGCCTCCGTCCCCTCCCGCCGCAGCCACGACGTCGGGAAGCTGACCATGATCGAAGTGCCCTTCCCAGGAGCGCTCTGCAGATCGAAGGCGCCACCACCCACGAGTGCGCGCTCCCGCATCATCGTGAGCCCGTAGTGGCCCTCGGGCGAGGGCGCCTCGGGGTCGAATCCAGCACCGTCGTCCCGGAGGTGAAGCTCGATCGCGTCGCCCTCCTGTTGCACGGTGAGCCAGACGTTCGAGGGGTGCGCATGCTTCAGAGCGTTCATCACGCCCTCCCGGCCTATGTGGTAGAGCAGCAGCGCGATGGGTGGCGGCAGCTCCACCTCTGCGATGTCGGTGTGGAAATCGATGTCGGCGTCGCGCGCAGTCTCGATGATGAAGCTCTGAAGCGCCTCCGCGAGACCTGCCGGGCCGAGCGGCGAGCGGTGAAGGTCTCGGATCAGCGCCCGGATCCGATCTGAGGTCTTCGACTTCGTGTCCTTGATCTCCTCGAGGGTCTTCTCCGTCTCCGGAAGCTTGCCCGCGGACAGATGCCTGCGTGCGATGTCCACTTGCAGCGAAAGCTTGAAGAGCAGCTGCGCGAGATCATCGTGGAGGTACGCCGCGATCTGCCCCCGCTCGTCCTGCCGCTCCTCGGCCATCCGGTTCGACAGCGCCTTCAGAACCTGCTCGCGATCCTGCAGTTCCCTGTGGGCTTCCTCGAGCGCCTTGCTACGGAAGAACATCTGCCTCGCCAACAGCA
>DASWAT010000163.1:0-2455 GCA_036390995.1 Actinomycetota bacterium
GGAGCGCCGTTCGAACGGTTTGCGGCGTTGGCCCCGCTCCTCCCTGGCGCCACGGAGGGCTCAATCCTCGGACCCGCGCCGTGACGTGGTGACGTCGTCTGCGGGACAAATGCGGGACGAAAGACAGGCGGCCCAGCCTGCTCAGCCAGGTTGACCTGCTCTTTGGTCTGCCCTGAAAGCCCATGTCTGCACCTTGACCAGGGTGGAGACGGACACTCCGAGGACGTGTTTTCCCTGGTAGTCCCAACGGGATTTGAACCCGTGTCTCCACCTTGAGAGGGTGGTGTCCTGGGCCACTAGACGATGGGACCGTATGGCTCGCCGAGGCCGCGGGGAAGTGTAGCAAGCGCTGGTGAGCCTACTCGCCGAGGGGCGTGAGGCTGCTGTACACGCTCCGGCCGTTGCGGTAGGCCCTCGACCACCCCCCGCCCGCCGCAGCGCCGCGAGCTGCTGGGACACCGCCCCCGGAGGATCGCCGCCCTCGTCCCAGCGCATCGTAGGGTGAACGAACAGGGCTTGCCGGCCCTCGGGGGCGAGCGGGCAGCCCGATAGGAGCCTACGAGCTCCCGGTCGGGGTCGGCGCGGCTCTATGGTAGATGCGTGGCGGTCGAGACCGAACCCACCATCTGGACCATCGGTCACGGGACCCGCCCCGTCGAGGTCTTCCTCGATCTGCTCGCCGGGGCGGGCGTGCGCCGCCTGGTCGACGTGCGGACGGTCCCGGGCTCTCGCCGCAACCCGCAGTTCGGCAGGGAGGCGCTGAGCGCGGCGCTCGGGACCGCGGGGATCGCGTACGAGTGGCGGAAGAGCCTCGGCGGTCTGCGGAGACCGCGCGGAGATTCGCCCCACACCGCGATCCGCAACGCGTCGTTCCGTGGCTACGCCGATCACATGGAGTCCGAGGAGTTCGGGCAGGGACTCCGATGGCTGACGGACACCTCCCGGGACCTGCCGACCGCCGTCATGTGCGCCGAGTCGCTGTGGTGGCGCTGCCACCGGCGGATGATCGCCGACGCGCTGACGGTGCGGGGGTGGCGGGTCGTGCATCTGATGGAGCACGGCCGGGTCGAGCAGCACCGCCTGCACCCGAACGTCCGCGTCGAGGGCGCGCGCCTCCTCTACGACGTGGAGGACCTGCCGACCCTGCCCGCGTGACGGACGTCCCCCGAGATCGGCCCCGGGCTTGATATGGTGCGTGCCGCCCGATGGCCGAACCGACTTCCCAAGGACGTTCGCGCGCCGCGAGCCGGGCCCGGCTCCCGGCCGTCGCCCTGGCGTTCCTGACCCTGATCGCCGCTGCCTGCACCACGTCCAAGGCGGCCGAGTCGACCACGGCCGCGCTCCCGTCGCCGCCGCCGAAGCTCGAGGGCTTCGACAACATCCAGCACGTGATCTTCATCGTGCAGGAGAACCGATCGTTCGATCACTACTTCGGGACCTTCCCGGGCGCCGACGGCATCCCGATGAAGGACGGCACGCCGACCGTGTGCGTCCCCGATCCGGTGCTGAAGAAGTGCGTGAACCCTTTCCACGAGGCAGCCCTCGTCAACGAGGGCGGCCCGCACGACCTGAAGCACTCGCGGGTCGACGTCGACGGCGGGAAGATGGACGGGTTCGTCCGCGCGGTGACGCTCTTCTCCCCGAACGCCTGCGCCGACACCCGTTCGGCGGCCGACTGCGGGGACACGCTCGGCCCCCAGGGGCAGCCCGACGTGATGGGGTGGCACGACGCCCGCGAGATCCCGAACTACTGGACGTACGCGAGGCGCTTCGTGCTGCAGGACCGCATGTTCGCCCCCTCCGACTCGTGGACACTGCCCTCGCACCTGTACCTCGTCTCGGGCTGGGCGGCCGGGTGCGAAAGCCCATGGAAGCCGATGAGCTGCACGTCGGACCTGCTGCAGAGGGGGGTGCTGGACGAGCAGCGCCACGGCTCCCACCCGTCGATCTACGCGTGGACCGACATCACGTGGCTGCTGCACCGGCAGGGGGTCAGCTGGGGCTACTACGCCGGCAAGAACCTGTGCGGTCCCGAGGTGCCGGTGAAGCAGTGCCTCTCGCGCGGGGCCACGCCGGCCCAGAACCCGCTGCCCTCGTTCACCGACGTGCACCAGACGAGGCAGCTGGGGAAGGTGATGACCCACGACGACTTCTTCGCGGCGGTCGCCGATCAGACGCTGCCGCAGGTCTCCTGGGTCGTGCCCGGGCGGGGTGGGATCAGCGAGCATCCCGGAACGCACGCGCCGCTCACGGACGGTCAGGGCTGGGTGACCCGGGTGGTGAACGCCGTCGCCCGGAGTCCGCTCTGGTACCGGACGGCCATCTTCCTCACGTGGGACGACTGG
This sequence comes from Actinomycetota bacterium, assembly GCA_036390995.1. Classification (GTDB taxonomy): domain Bacteria; phylum Actinomycetota; class UBA4738; order UBA4738; family HRBIN12; genus DASQQQ01. The sequence continues at coordinate 2,346 of DASWAT010000163.1, forward strand.
GGAGGGTTCTACGACCACGTGCGGCCGCCCCGGGTGGACGCGAACGGCTACGGCCTGCGCGTGCCGGGCATCCTCATCAGCCCGTGGGCGAAGGCCGGCACGATCGACCA
>DASWAT010000164.1:0-1930 GCA_036390995.1 Actinomycetota bacterium
CCAGCCCGATGAAACCAGAGAGCAGCACGAACATCGACTGGTAGGCGAGCGCCCGGACGTGACTCGTGCCGTCGGCTTCCCGGAACCGCTTCGCGGAGGATCTCGCGAGCTCACCCCCGCCCCGCCGGCGGACCGCTCGCCGCGCCGCGCCGAAGCCCCGCTCCTTCCTCGACATGTCCACTAGTGCGTCGGCGGGGAACGTCTGGGGGCAAATAGGTCCGTCCACGCTGACATGTCGCCGAGGTAGAGACCGCAGGTGGCGTCCAGTGCGTGCTCTGGGGCGCCGCTGAACGAGCCGTTCGGCAGCACCGAGGTCTCGTACCCGTCCTTGCTGGCGAGGTAGGGGGCGAACCCCCACGCCTCGGCTGAGCCGGTGTACCGGAGCCGGCACAAGGGCAGGACCTCACCACCTTCAACCACGGCGTCCACGTAGGCGAAGGGGGCCCGGAACCGCACCCGGATCTCCTGCAGCTGGGGCCACCGCTCCCGCTGGCGGGCCTGTAGCCGCGCAAGAAGCGACGCTCGGACGGAGTCTCGGATCTGCACGTCGGAGACGATTATGCCGCCTGGGGAACAGATGCTGCCTGCCACTCCCGCTTGCGGGCGGCCCGTCGCTCCCGCCGCTTGGCCTTGGCCAACTGGCGCTGCTCGAAGTCTGATCGCGCCTCGTGGTTGCGACGTCGGAGCCACGCCGACGCCTGAGCCTGGAGCTCGGCGTGGTCGGCGTATTCGGAGCCAGCGATGACGAACTTGACCATCACCCCGAACTGCGGCTCGATCCGGTTCAGCCACGACGCGTAGGTCGGGGTGGGCACGAGCTCCACGTTCGCCCCTTGGGCCTAGGAGGTGACCTCCTCGGTCCAGTGGGCGGACAGGTTGTCCAACACCAGGTGGATGCGGATCTCCGGCGGGTAGCGGTGGCGGACCCACTTCAACACCGACAGGGTGGGGACCGACCCCTTGTGCTCGAACCACCGGCCAAAGAGCTGGTCTTTCCCCACGTCGTAGGCGCCGAAGAAGAACCGCACTCCGTGGGGCTTGCGGTAGTTGGCGGGCAGCCGCTGCGGCAGGTGATCGTGGGCCCACCCCCACCCGGGCATGGGGATGGGACGGACCGGGCCCAACTCGTCGAAGCACACCACCGCGTCCGGGAGCCTCTCGTAGAGCTCGAGCACCCGGGCGGCCTTGGCGTCGAAGTCGGGATCCGGCGAGCGCTTCCAGCTCTTGGTCCGGTGGATGCGCACCCCTTCCTCGCGAAGGATCTCCCGCAGCCGCTCGACGGAGATGGCCCGCACCACCTTGGTCCGCAGGAGGTAGCCCCGGAGGGTCCGCAGCGACCACCGGGTGTAGGGCTCTTTGAGCAGCTGGGGCCGGGTGGTGGCGATGGCCGCGATCTCCGAGCGCGTGGCGGCGGTGATCCGCGGGGGTCGCCCTCCCCCTCACCTCGGAGCCAACGAGGCCGTGCCGTCTCGGTTGAAGCGGTGGATGACCTCCCGGACCCGGTCTGGGGTGGATCCACAGGTGCGGGAGATCTCGGTGGCGGCCGCGCCCCGAGCGCTCCTCCACACGACAAGGGCTCGCCGCCAGGCCACGGATGAGGTGTTCCGGCGTCCTCGCCAGATGAGCCCGGCGAGCTCGCGCTCCTCCTCGTTGCTCAGGGGCCGGACGAAGACGGTGGGCGGACGACCTCGAGCCATCGCGCACCTCCTGGGGGAAGAAGCCTCGACGCTCCGGGAGCCATCACCCCCGAGTGTGCGATCAGACCGAGCGGCTTACAAGGATGTAATTAAGGGACTCCTCGGGTTTGTGTGGGTCCCAGAGGGATGAGTTGAGCGCTCCATCGCGGGTCTGAGCAGCGCATCCTCACTTCTCCAGCCCCTCCGATCGGCGTACGAAAGACGCGCACGTGCCGCCTCCCGATAGGTTCAGC
>DASWAT010000165.1:0-3853 GCA_036390995.1 Actinomycetota bacterium
CGGCAACAACCGGCTCGAGATCGCCTGGACCATCGTCCCGGCGCTGATCCTGGTCGGGGTCACGGTGCCGACGGTGGCGACCATCTACGACCTGGCCGCCAAGCCCACGGGTCAGGTCCTCAACGTGAACGTGATCGGCCACCAATGGTGGTGGGAGTTCGACTACCCGGGCCAGAAGATCGTCACCGCGAACGAGCTCCACATCCCGGTCGGCGAGCCGGTGTACGTGTCGCTCTGCGCAGGCGGGCTCGGGTACGCGAAGCAGGTGGCCCCGAACGACTGCCAGCAGGGACCCGCCTACGCGAACATCGGGGCCGACGTGATCCACTCGTTCTGGGTACCGGAGCTGGCCGGCAAGCAGGACGTGGTACCGGGGCGGACGAACCACCTCGTCCTGGAGGCCGACGAGCCCGGCACGTACTCGGGACAGTGTGCCGAGTTCTGCGGCCTGTCGCACGCCTATATGCGGTTCAAGGTGATCGCGCAGCCTCGGGATCAGTTCGACCAGTGGGTCCGCGACCAGCAGGCCGACGCCGTCACGCCCGCGCAGGGGTCGCTGGCCGCGACCGGGATGAACGAGTTCCTGAACGGGGCCTGCATCGGGTGCCACGCGGTTCAGGGCACGCAGGCCGCGGCCATCGGGGCCCCGAACCTCACCCATCTCATGAGTCGGGACTGCTTCGCGGGGTGCTCGTTCGACCTCACCGAGGCGAACCTGAAGCGGTGGCTCGAGGATCCGCCGGCTATGAAGGCCGGATCGTGGATGCCCAACTACCACCTCACGCCCGACCAGATCGACGCCCTGGTCGCGTACCTGATGGCGCTGAAGTGATGGAGGCCACACCGACATGGCGAGCGTGAGCGTTCCCTCCGAGGGCGCACGGGGACTGCTCCGGCGGCCCTCCGCCACGACAGGGTTCTGGAGCTGGGTCACCACCGTCGACCACAAGCGGATCGGGATCCTCTACGGCATCACGGCGTTCGCGTTCTTCCTGATCGGCGGGTCCGAGGCGCTCCTCATCCGGATCCAGCTGGCCCGGCCCGACCAGCAGGTCCTCGACCCGAACGCCTACAACCAGATCTTCACCATGCACGGCCTGACGATGGTGTTCCTGGTCGTGATGCCGCTGTCGGCGGCCTTCCTCAACTACCTGATCCCGCTGATGATCGGGGCTCGCGACGTGGCCTTCCCCCGGCTGAACGCCTTCAGCTACTGGGCGTTCCTGTTCGCCGGGCTCTTCATCTACTCGGGCTTCCTGCTCGGAGGCGCGCCGAACGGCGGATGGTTCGGATACGCGCCGCTGTCGACGGTGGAGCCCGGGAACAACATGCTGTTCTACTCGCTGGGGCTGATCATCGCCGGCGTGGCCTCCACGGTATCGGCGGTGAACCTGGCCGTCACCATCCTCAACATGCGGGCGCCGGGCATGACGATGTTCCGGATGCCGGTCTTCATCTGGATGGGGCTGGTCGTGCAGTTCCTGCTGGCGTTCTCGCTGCCGATCATCACCGTCGGGCTGTTCGAGATGCTGTTCGACCGGCGGTTCGGAACCCATTTCTTCGATCCCGCCGCGGGCGGCGACCCGGTGCTGTGGCAACACCTGTTCTGGTTGTTCGGTCACCCCGAGGTCTACATCCTCGTCCTGCCCGCCATGGGCATCGTGTCGGAGATCCTGCCCGTCTTCTCGCGGAAGCCACTGTTCGGCTACCAGTTCGTGGTCTTCAGCGGGATCGCCATCGGGTTCATCGGGTTCGGCGTGTGGGCCCACCACATGTTCACGACCGGCCTCGGGCCGGTGGCGAACACCGCCTTCGGGATCTCCACGATGATCATCGCGGTGCCGACCGGCGTGAAGATCTTCAACTGGCTCGGCACGATGTGGAGGGGCGACATCCGGTTCACCACGCCGATGCTCTTCGCGGTGGCGTTCATCGCACAGTTCGTGATCGGTGGGCTGTCCGGCGTGACCCACGCCGTGGTGCCGGCCGACTACCAGCAGACCGACACGTACTACGTGGTTGCCCATTTCCACTACGTGCTGTTCGCTGGCGCCATCTTCGGACTCTTCGCCGGCACGTACTACTGGTGGCCGAAGGTGTTCGGCCGGATGTTGGACGAGCGCTGGGGCAAGATCCAGTTCTGGACCATGGTGATCGGCGCGAACCTCACGTTCGCCCCGATGCACATCCTCGGGCTCCAGGGGATGCCGAGGCGGATCCAGACGTACCCCGCCTCGCTCGGGCTCGGCTTCTGGAACCTGATGGTGAGCGCGGGTGCGTTCATCATCGCGCTCAGCGTGCTGATCTTCGCGGTGAACGCGATCGCCAGCTTCCGCCGTCCCAAGGACGCCGAGGCGGACCCTTGGGACGCGCGCACGATCGAATGGACAACGTCCTCGCCACCGCCGCCGCACAACTTCGACGAGATCCCGGTGATCCACGCGCTGGACGACTTCTGGCACCGCAAGTACGCGGAGACCGAGGGGGGCCGCGTGGTGCCGGTGCCGGCCGGCGGATCGGGGACGGAAGGCGCGACGGAGCACGGTGGCGGCGGCCCCGGCGGCGGCCACGGGATCCACATGCCGGGCCCGTCCTACTACCCGGTGATCGCAGCGCTCGGGCTGCCGCTGATCGGCTACGGCGTGGTGTTCCATTGGTGGACGGCCGTCGCGGGCGCCGTGGTGGTGCTGGCGGGACTGTACGGCTGGGCCCTGGAGCCCTCGGCGGAGTAGGAGCGCGGCGTGGCACTGTCCGAACACGTCTTCGAGAGCGAGCACGAGGCCACCAGCACCGGACTGCCGAACACGAAGCTCGCGATATGGATCTTCCTCGCGTCGGACTGCCTGCTGTTCGGCGCCCTCATCACCACCTACGTGCTGTACCGCGGCGCCAGCGTCGTCGGCCCCTTCCCCAAGGACGTCTTCGACATCCCGTACACGTCGGTGAGCTCGTTCGTGCTGCTGGCCAGCTCGCTCACCATGGTGCTGGCGCTGGCGGCGATCCAGCGAAGGGATCTCGGGCGCATGCGGGTGTGGCTGCTGGCCACCGCGCTCCTTGGCATGACCTTCGTGGGCGGGCAGGTCTACGAGTTCACCAGCTTCTACCGCGAGGGCCTCAGCCTGTCGACGAACCTGTTCGGCACAACCTTCTACGTGCTGACGGGGTTCCACGGCACCCACGTGGGGATCGGCATCCTGATGCTGCTGTCGCTGGTGTGGATGTCCTTCACCGGCAAGCTCACGACCCGCGACAGCATGACCGTGGAGCTGGTAGGTCTGTACTGGCACTTCGTGGACATCGTGTGGATCGTGATCTTCACGGTCGTATACCTGATCCCGACCGGCAGGTAGGGGGACCGCGTGGAGGGGATGCAGGAGTTGCAGCAGGAGGAGCCGCATCCGGCGCCGCCGGGCGGCGGGCACACGGTCCGCCATCCCAGCCCGAAGGAGTACATCCGGATCGCGGTGATCCTCGGTGTGATCACGGGCGCAGAGGTCGCGGTCTACTACGTGGACACGGTCCGGTCCATGCTGATCCCGCTGCTGTTCCTGTTCTCGGCGATCAAGTTCTCCCTCGTGGTGCTGTGGTTCATGCACCTGCGGTTCGACAGCCGGACGTATGCCCGATTCTTCGTGATGGGCCTGGCCGGCGCTGTGACCCTGTTCGTCATCGTCCTGCTCACCTTCGGCGCGTTCTCGGGGTAGGCGTGGCCCTTCCATCCTGGCATGCGCACCCGGACGTCTGGTTGGTCCTCGGGGGCATCTGGGGCCAGTACCTGCTGGCCGTCCGCCGGCATCGAGGTCGGATCCCCGCGGACGACGTGCGGGAGCGTCGCCGGACCTGGTTCTTCTCG
>DASWAT010000166.1:0-5902 GCA_036390995.1 Actinomycetota bacterium
TGGCCGATCACGTTCACGTTGAGGACCTGACCCGTGGGCTTGGCGGCCAGGTCGTAGATGGTCGCCACCGTCGGCACCGTGACCCCGACCAGGATCAGCGCCGGGACGATGGTCCAGGCGATCTCGAGCCGGTTGTTGCCGTGGATCTGCGGAGGGATGCGGTCGCGGCCCTTCCGGTGACGGTATCTGATGACGAAGAAGATGAGCAGGCCCTCGACCACGAAGAAGATGGCCGCCGCGATCCAGAAGACCGGGGTGAAGAGCGCGTGGATCTTCTCGGCGTACGGCCCCGCCGGCTTCAGCGAGTCCTGAGAGGCGTTCGGCGCGCACGCTGCGGAGACCAGGGCCAGGGCGAGGCCGCCCAGGACCAGCCGCGACAGCTTCCGCAACGTTCCCCCTACTCCTTCCGAGCCTCGCCACGCGCGAGCACCGAAGCCGGATTTCGGCGCACTGTACCATCCACGAACCGGCCCGTTGCGCGCAAGGAACGTGACGACACCGTCACGATCGACATCACGAGGGCGACTCCCTCGGTTCCCCACCGGTCCGTCTCAGACCCCGGCGTACGAGTGCAGCCCGGTGATCCACAGGTTCACGACGTAGTACGTGACGAGGAGCGACACGAAGCCGACCATCGCGATGACCGCGGCCCGCCGACCGCGCCAGCCCGACGTGGCGCGCGCGTGCAGGTACCCGGCGAACACCACCCAGGTGATGAACGACCACGTCTCCTTCGGATCCCAGCCCCAGTAGCGGCCCCACGCGTTCTCGGCCCAGATGGCTCCGGCGATGACCGCGAACGTCCAGATGGGGAAGGCGAACGCGATCGTGCGGTAGGCGATGCGGTCCAGCACGGCCGCCGCCGGCAACAGGCCACGCCTCACGGTGCCGCCCACCGGCTCGTCGGCCCCGGCTTCGAAGTGCGGGGGCGCGGCATCCAGCTCGAGCGAACCGCCCATGATCGGCACGATCCGCTCCGCGGCCAGCTGCTCGCGCCGGTCCTTCACCAGGTAGAGGATCGTGACGATGCAGCCCAGCGCGAACAGCGACGAGCCGAGGATCGCCGCCACCACGTGGATCTTCAGCCAGTACGAGTTCAGCGCGGGGACCAGCGGGCCCGGGCCCACGTACAGGAACATCACGGCGACGGCCATCGTGAGCACGGCGAAGGCCAGCGCGAACCCGCCGATCACCCGGACCTTGTAGATGCCCTCCACGACGATCAAGTGGCCGGCGACCACCAGCAGTGCCAGCAGCGTGGAGTACTCGTACATGTTGCCCCAGGGCACGCGCCCGGCCGCCACGCCGCGCGCCACCACCGAGACGACGTTCGCGGCCAGCCCGGCCGACGCCACGACGCTCGCGATGCGCCACACGACGGTCCGCCGGAACGCCAGGAAGTAGAAGTAGCCGAGCATGGCGGCAACGTATGCGTACAGCGCTACGTTGAAGGCATCGGTGGACAGCCGGCTCCAGGCGTCGATGCTCACGGTGCGTTCACCTTCTCCCCGAACGGTTCCGAGAGCTCGTCGACGAGCTTCGCGAACTCCTCCTCGAACTGGCTCCTGCGTTGCAGGGCGAATCCCCCCACCCTCAGGCGGCTTCCCGTTCCGTCGGGCTCCGCGATCACCCACACCTTGCGTCGCGACGTGTAGAGAGCCGGGAGCAACCCGATCAGGATGAGGATAGCGGCCAGCAGCTCGATCCACAGGCCGCGGTCGCGCTTCACCTCGAGGACCGTGTACTGCTTCAGGTCGGGGAATGACACGGTGACGCCGTTCCCGAGTTTCACCCTGTCGCCGGCGCCGATCACCCCGTCCTTGAAGGGCTGCATCGCGCTGGTGTCGAGCTGCGAGATGCTCTGCGTGAGCTCGGCACGGAGGTCACCCCGGTAGGCCGTGTACGTCATCACCGGGGCGAACTCGGTGATCATCGGCATGGCCTGGCCCTTGTCGAGCAGCGCGAACAGGGCGCGGCTGTCGGGCCACAGCCGGAACTGGATCCCGACCTGCGGGCGCAGCGTGGGCAGCTTGACGACGCAGTTCCACGGCAGCTGGAGCGGGCTCACGCCCTTGGGTGTCGGGTCCTGCTGGCAGACGACGGGTCCCGAGGCCAAAGGCTCGCCGTCCCGACGAACATCGATCACGGGCGCCCAGCCGTACCCGAACTGATAGAACTTCACACCCTCGACCTCGACGGGATGGTTCACACGGATGTCGGCGGTCTTCACGTACCGGCCCTCGGCGTCGTACAGCTCGGCGTGCGTCACGAAGTCCTCCGGGATGCCGGAGGGGATCCGATACCTAGCGGTGAAACTGTCCACGTGGATCTGCACGCCCGAGTGGTCCTCGCGGAAGAACCGACCTTCGTGGATCTGCCCGTCGTAGTTCGCATGGGCCTCTGTCCACGTCTGGCCTTCCACGATCACCGCCAGGCCGGAGAATCCGGTTCCCTTTCCCCACACGATGCCGACGAGGATCAGCAGGAACGCCCAGTGGAACAGCAGGCTGCCGCCCTCCCGGGCAAGCCCCTTGTCGGCGGCGAGCGAGGGCGGGCCCGAGCCGTTCGAGCCGTTCACCCGGAACAGGCGGCGCCGCAGGACCCGGCGCGCGCCCGAGATGACCCGGTCGGGCTCGGCCCGCACCGACCGCTCGGCGTAGTGACGCATCGAGTCGAGCTCGCGGGCCGGCTGCGGCCGCGAGCGGAGGTTGCGGATCATGGCGCGGGTCCTGGGGATGAGGCAGGCGACGAGCGAGACGAGCAGCAGCGTGTAGATCAACGTGAACCACCACGAGCCGAACACATCGAACAGCCCGAGCTGGTTGTAGATCCGGGCCCGCAACGGATGGTCGCGGAACATCGCCGCGATCCGCGCGTCGGACGTCCCCGCCTGGGGGACGAGCGATCCGGCCACGGCTCCCATCGCGAGGACCAGGAGCAGCACGAGCGCGGTGCGCATCGACCGCAGCGTCCTCCAGACCAGCGCGAGGGACTGGCGGATGTTCATGCGCGGGGCCTTGGCGGCGGAGGAGGACATCCCGGAACGCCGATTGTAGGGGCTGGGGCCCAGAGGGGAAGGGACCGGGTCGCGGACGGGGTCAGATCGGAGGGTTGAACCGTCCGATCGCCCGAAGCACCGGCCCCAGCAGCTGCACCCACAGGTTCGTGACGATGAGCACGCCGATGCCGATCATCACCACGCCCGAGACACCGGCGAACCAGTGGTAGTTGCGTTTCACGAAGTCGAGAGCCCCCATGAGGCGCCGGATCCCCAGACCGACCAGCAGGAAGGGGAGCCCGAGTCCGGCCGAGTACAACAGCAGCAGGAAGGCACCCCTGGCCGAGCCTCCCTGCGCGGCGGCGATCGCGAGCACCCCGGCCAGCACCGGGCCGATGCACGGCGTCCACCCGGCCCCGAATGCCACGCCGAGCGGGAACGCCCACCCCGGACCGGGCCGGACCCTCTCGAGGAGCGGCCGGCGCTCCGCGTAGAGCCCGGGCCACCCCAGGCGCAGCGCGTACGCGAGCATGAGGATCCCGAAAGCCACGATGATCCCTCCCTCGACCCGCACGGCCACGGGTGAGCGCAGGAACCGCTGCACCGCACCCGTGAAGGCGCCGAGCGCCGTGAACACCACGGCGAAGCCCGCGATGAAGAGCAGGATGGGGACGATCGGCCGCTCGTCGCGCGTCTGTCCACCCGACACGAACGAGAGGTAGCCGGGGACCAGCGGGAACACGCACGGAGAGGCGAACGAGACGAGTCCGGCCGCGAACGCCAGCCCGGGCGCCCACCACGAGGCCAGGCCCCGCTGGACGAGGTCGGCGACCAATGGATCCATGTCGACGTCGAGTCTACGGACGTCCGGCGAACAGGATCCGGGGGTTGCGGGCTCGGCCGCGAGGTTTCATAGTGTCGCGGACGCTTGTGAAGCACTTCACAAGCGAGGGTGCGATGGATCGAGGGGGACGCGAAGGGGTCGTGGGTACCCTTGTCTATAATCTGCCGGCTGCGCGCTAGGATGGGTCGTCGATGAAGGTTCCGAACAAGCTCGTCGAGCTGAACGAACAGCGGATCGAGCCGTTCCTCAAGAGCTTCGAGTGGACCTGGACCACGGCGGTCCTGTTCTCCCTCGCCTTGGCCTTCTACATGATCGTCTTCGTTGTCGTCGTCCCGTCCTTCTGGATGTACTTCGCCGAGCAGAAGCTAGGGTGGGGTGGGCCCTCGGGCGGTGGCGATTGGTGGCTCGAGCTTCGCGACGCGGTGGCCATGGGCCTCACCACCGTGTTCTTCGCGATCCCGTTCGTGCTGGCGGCAGTGATGCAGAACTGGCGCCGCCGGCTGCGGGGACGCTCGGCCGAACGGCCCACCGGCGGTTATCGATGAGGACGGCGTAAAGGAGCCCGCGATGCCCTTCACGAAGACCGAGGTCGACATCCACACCGACTACCTCGTCGAGGCCGTCGACCCCGGTTGGCTGTCGCAGGGCGTGAAGTCGCCCAAGCACCTCATGCTCGATCCCGACAACTGCATCCTCTGCCGGGCGTGCGAGGACGTCTGCCCCTGGAACTGCATCTACATGATGTCCACCGGCATCGTCGAGGGTGCGCAGGACGAGGCCGTGGAAGCCGAGGTCGGCAACGCCTTCGCGGTCTTCGTGGTCGACGACAACGCCTGCACGCGCTGCTCCGTCTGCGTGGAGCGCTGCCCCACGGACACGCTGTACTATGCGCGGCTGCCGGAGGACTCCGGCGGCACCCGCCATATGGCCGCTGTGCCGATGTCGCAGAAGGCCGACGCCGAGTAGCCGCGGTCGTGAACCAGTAGCGAGGAAGGACGAGAGGGGAAGCCAGGGTGAAGCTCAAGCCGCCGTCTCCCGGCGAGGTCCTCGACCGCGTTCGGGAGACCGAGGTCTGGAAGTCGATCTTCCGGCCGGGGTCGATCTTCCGGAAGGGCTACCGGGACACCTCGCGCGACCGCGCCCTGGCCACCATGAACAACGTCCTGTACCACCTCCATCCCGTGAAGATGAAGCGTCACGGGCTGAAGCTGACGTACACGTTCTGCCTGGGCGGCCTGTCCTTCTTCCTGTTCATCCTGCTCACGATCACGGGCATCTTCCTGATGTTCTTCTACCGGCCGGCCGCCGAGCTCGGCTCGGCCACCGCGTACGGGGACATGCAGAGCATCCGCACCTCGGTGTTCTTCGGGGACCTGGTCCGCAACCTGCACCGGTGGGGAGCGCACCTCATGGTGTTCAGCGTGACCCTCCACATGGCACGGGTCTTCTACACGGGCGCGTACAAGCCGCCGAGGGAGTTCAACTGGGTGGTCGGCGTGGTCCTGCTGTTCCTCACCCTCGGCCTGTCGTTCACCGGCTACCTGCTGCCCTGGGACCAGCTTGCCATCTGGGCCGTCACCGTCGGCACGAGCCTGGCCGGCTACTCGCCGTTCATCGCGAAACAAGCGAACTTCCTGCTCCTCGGCGGCGTCGTCGTGGGCCCCGAGACGCTCCTGCGCTGGTACGTGCTGCACGTTCTGGCGCTTCCGTTCGTGCTGGTGATCTTCTTGGCGGTCCACTTCTGGCGGATCCGCAAGGACGGCGGCATCTCCGGGCCCCTGTAGACGAGAGAGAACCACAGAGAGGCAAGGGAGGACATGGCGCGAGAGGACACACCGCTCGACCAGGAGACCTTCGACAAGGTCCTGGCCGACGAGCTCGCGAAGGGCACCGACCGGCGCGTGGCAGAAGGCCGTGCCCGCTCGGCCGCCGTACGGGCCCTCCGCGCCAAGAGCGGCGAGGGCGCCCCCGCCGCGGCTGGCGCCCCCGCCGCGCCTGCATCCCCCGCCACCGGAGCCGAACCCCCGGCCCAGGCCCCGGCGGCCTCTCCCGCTCCCCGT
>DASWAT010000167.1:0-13825 GCA_036390995.1 Actinomycetota bacterium
GGAAGCTGCCGATGTTCGACGCGACAACGGCGCATGAGATCCTCGCCGAGATCGCGGCCTGCGCGGACGCGAATCCCGGGTCCTACGTGAAGCTCAACGGATACGACCCGAAGCGACAGGGTCAGGTGGCGAGCTTCGTCGCCCGACGTCCGGACTGACTCACGGCTCGATGGCCGGTCTCAGGCGTTCGAGACGCTCGGCTTGGATGGCTCCTCCATCTCTGGGGCGCCGGACGCTACTCACCGTTCCTTCCGATCCTCCACCAGCGTGCCGCGAGCGCGGGCCGGCGTCCTAGTATCCGGCGAGGATCCCGCATGCCCGACCGCCTGCAGACCGCAGGTGACCAGAGCGCCGATGAGCTTGGGTCTCCCCGCTCGTGCGCGGAACTGCGCGTAGCCCGCTCCGACGCGGCCTGTACACGGCACCGGCGCGCACCTAAGCTTCCTCCCAAGATGGCCGATCCGACCCCCGAGCAGGAGTGGCACGACTTCCTCAGCGGGACCCACCCGCACCTGCACCAGCGGAGCCCGTTCCGTCTGATCCCGTCCAGCCCAAGATGCAAGCTCTGCTCCGCGCCGTTCGGCGCCCCGGGCGGGCTGATCTTCCGACGGTACGGCTTCACCCCCTGGGAGAAGAACCCCAAGATCTGTCGGCGATGCTTCCAGGGCCTCGAGATCCACGCGAAGCGATGCCCCAGCCAGCTGGACGACCATGAGGTCAGCGGGGCCGAGGTCGAGCTCTCCATGCTGTTCGCCGACGTGCGCGGCTCGAGCAAGCTGGCCCGGCAGATGCCGACGAGGGAGTTCACGCATCTGATGAACCGCTTCTACCGGGTATCGAGGGAGGTGCTCATCGAGGCCGATGCCATCATCGAGAAGTTCGTGGGCGACGAGGTGGTCGGGCTGTTCCTCCCGTTCATGGCGGGACAGGAGCACGCTCGACGAGCGCTCGATGCGGCCCAGGGCCTGCTCTGGGCGACCGGTCACGGGTCGGCCGACGGGCCGTGGGCACCCCTCGGCGCCGGCGTGCACACGGGAACCGCGTTCGTCGGGATGGTGGGATCGGAGGGGGCGACCGACTTCACGGCGCTGGGCGACCCGGTGAACATCGCAGCCCACCTCGCCTCGCGGGCGGCGATCGGCGAGATCCTCGTCACCGACCCGGCGGCAGCCGCGGCTCAGATCGGCGGTGACGGGCTGGAGCGACGGCACCTCTCGCTGAAGGGGTACCCGGTGGAGGCGGTGGTCCTCGCGATGCAGCCGACGCCGGCGGGAAGCGACGACGCCCTGTTGAACTAGGTCCGAGGCCGCGTTTCCGTGACCACGGTCGGAGTGTAGACTCCGCGCCGTTCGCCTGGGGGGGCCACGGCACGTGAACGCGATCGCGGGCGCGCTCAAGATCCACACCGGTGAATCCCGGCTCGTCGTCGCGATGGTCGGGCTCTCGTTCACGGTGTCGTTCGGCCAGGCGATCGGCCTGAGCGCGGCCGATGCGCTGTTCTTCGAACGGATCGGGACGGACGTGCTCCCGGTGATGTACCTCCTCCAGGGCGGGACCGCGTTCGCCCTCATGCTCGGCCTCACCGGCGCCCTCGGACGGGTCGACCGGCGCCGCGCATACCTCGCCGCTCCGGCGGTACTCGCGACGATCGTGCTCGCGGAACGTGCCACGCTGCTCACGGGAGCGCGGTGGATCTACCCGGTCCTGTGGCTGACCGTTCCCCTCGCGACCCTCGTTCAGACCGTGTCGACCTGGGGCATCGGAGGGTCGGTCACAGACACCCGGCAGGCCAAGCGCCTGTTCCCGCTGTTCGCAGCGGGAGGGATCCTGGGGTCTGTCCTGGGCGGGCTGCTGACCCACCCCTTCGTTCGGGCCGTGGGGACCGAGGACCTTCTGGTGGTCTGGGCCGGCGCGCTGGCGGCCGCGTTCGTGCTGTCCCAGGTCGTGCTTCCGCCCACCGGTGTGAGGCCGTCCGGGCGGGCGCGTCGCCATCGGCGGCCTCATCCATCGGGGCTCCGCGACACGTCCGAGTCCCTGGGCTACGTCATGCGATCGCGATTGCTCTCGTGGATGAGCGTGGCCGCCGTGTTGTTCTCGGTCCTGTTCTACTCCCTGTTCCTGCCGTGGGCGACGGCGGCCACCGAGCGGTATCCGAACGCGGCCGATCTCGCCTCGTTCCTCGGCCTCTTCTGGGCGGCGATGACCGGCCTCGCCTTCGTGGTGTCCGCGCTCGCGACGAACCGCCTCTTCGGGCGGTTCGGGATCGCATCCATGGTGATGGTGCTGCCGGTGCTGTACGTGGGGACGTTCGGCACCCTGCTCGTCAGCTCGACCTTCGTGACGCTGGTCGTCGTCCGGTTCGTGGACGGCGTGTGGCTCCAGGGGGTCGCCTCGCCCGGTTGGGAGACGCTCACGAACGTGGTCCCCGAGACGCGGCGCGACCAGGTGCGGGCCTTCCTGAACGGAGGACCCTCGCAAGCGGGCACCGCGATCGCGGGCCTGATCGCCTTGGTCGGGAACCAGGTGCTGTCCGCCCGCCAGCTCGCCCTCGTCGGCCTCGTCGCTGCCGCGGTCACCGTGTACGTCACGCGGCGGATCCGTGGATCGTACGCATCGTCTCTCGTGGATGCGTTGCGGGCGGGACGCCCGCAGGTGTTCCCCGAACTCCCGGTGGCCGGCGTCGCCTTCGCGTTCGATCGCGATGCGCAGGCGATCCGAACCGTCCTCGACGCTGCGAGCGACGAGCGCCCGTCCGTGCGGCGGCTCGCCGTGCACCTGCTGGGAGATGCCGATGACGAACGGGTTCGCCCGACCCTGGAGCGGGCGCTGCGAGACGAAGACGCAACGGTCCGTGCCGAGTCCGTGGTGGCGCTCGCCCGCCGACTCGGCAACCGCGATCGGATCGAAGGACTCCTACCGCTGGTCGGCGACTCCGATCCGGCGGTGGCTGCCTCTGCGGCGGCAGCGGTGGTGGGGCGCACGCCCGATCCCTCGCCTGCCCGACGCCTCTTCGCGCTCGTCCACGACCTGGACCCCGCCGTTCGATCGGGCGCTCTCGAACGCCTCCGGGACGCGCCGGCAAACGTCGCCGTTCCGCTCGCTTCCGCGGCGCTGGAGGACGAGACGCCGTCGGTTCGGGCGGCTGCGGTGCTGACGCTCGCGACGCTAGATGCCGACCGAGCGCTGGAACCCGCCGTGCGCCTCTTCGAGGATCCCAGCCCCATCGTCCGGGAAGCCGCCGCGGACGCGAGCGCGTCGATCGGCAACCGAGCGGTCGACCGGATACTGGCGTCGCTCGATCGTCCCGGCGCACGTGAGGCTGCACTGGAAGCGCTCGCAAGGCTCGATCTGGCCGGGCGCGATGCGACCGTTCGCGCGTTCGTCACGGACCGCACGGCCGAGGCATCGCACGACCACGAGCTCGCGGCCGACATCCCGCACGACGGAGATGCCACCGACCTCCTGAGGGTCGCGCTGATGGGCCGTGCGCGTACGAGCGGCCGGATCGCGCTCGGCGCGCTCTCCCTCATCAGCACCGACACGGGCGCCATGCGAGCCGCTATCGGCAGCTTGGATGCCCACGATGCCGGTCAGGTGGCGAACGCGCTCGAGACGCTGGAGGCGACGGCCGACGCCGCGCTCGTCCGACCGCTCCTGCGGCTCTGGGAGCCGACGGACGACCGGCGTCCCGATGCGTGGGATGACTGGCTAGAGCGGGTCCTGAACGACGACGATCGGTTCATCGCTTCGTGCGGGGAACTGGCACTCCTCGCGCGAGGGGGAGGTGACGACATGGCTCGAGCACGTGCGTCGATGCCGGCGATGGAGCGGGTGCTGTTCCTGCGGAAGGTGCCGCTGTTCGAGGCATTGGCGCCGGCCGATCTCCACGCGATCGCGCAGGTCGCGGAGGAGGACACATTCACAGACGGCGACTTCCTGGCAGTCGAGGGCGAGGTAGGGGACGCGCTCCACATCATCGTGAGCGGGGCCGTTCGGGTCGACAGGAACGGCTCCGTCATCGCGATGCGAGGTTCGGGGGAGGTGGTCGGCGAGATGTCCCTCATCACTCGGGGGCCGAGGATCGCCTCGCTCGTCGCCGACGGCGACGTCCGGACCATCCGGATCGGCCGGCATGCGTTCGAGAGCATGGTCCACGACCGACCGGACATCGCGATCGGCGTCATGCGCGTGCTCGCCGAACGGCTCGGCGAGCATGGGGGGGCCGATCCTTCCCGCTGACGGTGTGTCGGGCGGACGAACCGAGCCGAAAAGCTTGAGAGCGGTACGCGTTCCTGTACCGTAGTTCGACGACATGTCCACCTTGCGTCAGGATCCCACCACCCGCCAGTGGGCGATCATCGCCCCGAAGCGCGGCGACCGCCCCCATCAGGAGGTTCAGGGGCCGGGCCGCCCGCCGCTTCCGGCGTTCGACCCCTCGTGCCCGTTCTGCCCGGGCAACGAGGACCAGACCCCGCCCGAGATCCTTCGCCACCCGTCCAGCGCCCACTGGCAGGTCAGGGTGGTCCCGAACCTGTACGGCGCGCTGTCTGGCGACGGCTCCGTGGCCCGCAGCGGCTCGCCGATGTTCCGGGAGATGCCGGGCGTCGGCAGCCACGAGGTGGTGGTGGAAACGCCACGCCACGACGGCCGCCTGGACGAGATGTCGATCCCCGAGGTAGCGCAGGTCCTTCGGGTGTGGCGGGCCCGGTACCGCGAGCTCATCGACCAGCCGCACATCCGAGCGGTGGTCGTGTTCAAGAACTTCGGGGCGCTCGCGGGAACCTCGCTGCTGCACACACACTCCCAGATCGTGGCCACGCCGGTCTTCCTACCCCGGCTGCTGCGGCGGCTCGACGTAGCCACGCGCTACTTCGACGAGAACGGCGTGTGCGTGTACGACGAAGTGATCGCGGCCGAGCGCGACGCGCAGACACGGATCGTGGAGGAGTGCGGGAGCTTCATCGCGTTCGAGCCCTTCGCGGCCACTTCGCCCTTCGAGACGTGGATCGCCCCGACCCGGCACGAGGGCTCGTTCGGCCACATCGAGGACCGGGACGTGGACGACCTGGCCTGCCTGTTGATACGCGTGCTCGGCGCCATCCGGAAAGCGTGTCGGGACCCCGACCTGAACCTGGTCGTGTACTCCTCCCCCACGGACGGTCACCCAGAGGAGGTCTTCCACTGGCACATCAAGATCCTGCCGAGGCTCTCCACGCCCGCGGGCTTCGAGATCGGCTCCGCGATGAGCATCAACACTGTCGCGCCGGAGGATGCTGCGGTCGCGCTCCGCGGCGCGCTCTCCACGATGGAGCCGCCGGTTCGCTAGCCGCGCCGCTCCGCTCGGGCCCGGTGAGTCGGTCGTGCACCCACTCCAGGCCGAGTCCGGCGAGCCCCCAGATCGGCGCGTAGTCGAACCGGATCAGCCCGTCCACGCTCCACCGCGCGTGCGAGTAGTCCCACGGAGCCCCCGCCGCGAGCACCAGGCGGAACAGCCTGCCGGCCCCGTACTCCACGGTGAGGAACCCGGCCGCGTACGCGGCGACCCGGACCGGCGCCGGCGTGCGGTCCCGCATCGCGTCGTGCACCGGCTCGAAGAGCGGCTGGATCAGGCCGTACACGGGGAACATCCACGGGCTCGTCCGAGCGGAGGCCTTGAGCCCCCGGCCGGCGAGGAGCCCGTGCGCGCCCGTGAAGGTCAGTTCGGCGCCCAGGCCGAGCGCGCCGTACGTCGCGAACCGCACGGGAGCACGCACGATGCGGAGCGTAGGCGTCCGTCAGCTCGTCTGAACCAGACTAGACGGCCTCGGCGGCCGCGCGCAGGCGCGACACCGTCGGCTCCGTCCCCAGGAGCTCGAGCGACTCGGGGAGCGGCGGCGAGACGGTCGAACCGGTGACGGCCGCGCGGACAGGCTGCCATCCCTTCGTCCGGTTCAGGCCGTGGGCCTGCGCGACCCCGTCGAGCGCGGCGGCGATCGTGGCGGTCGTCCACGGCTCCGCGGCGGCCAGGGCGTCGGCCGCCGCGCGCAGGTAGTCGGCGCCGGCCTTCTCGATCTGCGCCCGGGCCTTCTCGTCGGGCTCCACGTCGTCGGTGAACAGGAACCGGAGGTAGTCGACCGACTCGCGGAGCGTCTGCAGTCGCTCCTTCACCAACGGCATGGCGCCCCGGAGCGTCTGCGGCTCGGGCAGCAAGCCGTCCTCGGCCAGGAAGTGCATGCACCGGGCGGCCAGATCGTCGTCATCCAGGTGCTGGATGTATCGGTTGTTCATCCACAGCAGCTTCTTCGTGTCGAACGCCGCCGGGTTGCTGGAGACCCGCTCCACGTCGAAGGCCTCGATCAACTCCTGCTTCGACAGCAACGTGGTCTTCTCGTCCTTCGACCATCCGAGCAGCGCGAGATAGTTCATGAGCGCCTCGGGGACGATCCCCTGCTCGCGGAACGCCTCCACCGAGGTCGAGCCGTGGCGCTTGGAGAGTGGTTTCCCGTCCCCCCCCAGCACCTGGGGGACGTGCGCGTAGCGGGGCGGAGTGCCGCCGAGCGCCTCGATCACCGCGGCGTTGCGGGGGGCGGAGGCCAGCAGGTCGTCGCCCCGGATCACGTGGGTGATCCCCATCAGCATGTCGTCCACGGCTACCGCCAGCAGGAACGTCGGCGACCCGTCGGAGCGCACGATCACGAAGTCGCGCAGGGTTCCGGGGCCGAACCGCACTTCCCCTTTCACGAGGTCCTCGACGACCCACTCACGCTCGGGCATCGCGAACCGCAGCGCGAACGGGCGCCCCTCCGCTTCGAAGGCCGTCCGTTCCTCGGGCGTGAGGTTCCTGCAACGGCCGTCGTAGCCGGGGGGCTCGCCGCGGGCCAGGGCCGCCCGCCGGCGTTCCTCGAGCTCCTCCGGCGTGCAGTAGCACGGGTACACGTCGCCCTGCTGGCGGAGGCGATCGGTCGTGTCGCGGTAGATCTGGGTCCGCTGCGACTGGCGGTACGGCGCGTGAGGGCCGCCGACGTCGGGGCCCTCGTCCCAGTCGATGCCGAGCCACCGGAGCGACTCGATCACGCCATGCACGGCCTCCTCGGTCACCCGGCTGGCGTCGGTGTCCTCGACGCGCAGGACGAAGGCGCCCCCGTGGTGCCGCGCGAACGCCCAGCTGAACAGCCCGGTGCGCACGTTGCCCACGTGCAGCGACCCGGACGGCGCCGGCGCGAACCGGCTGCGCACGCTCACGGCGCCACGGGGTTCGAGAGCACCCCGATGCCCTCGATGTCGACCTCGACGGTGTCGCCGGCGGAGAGCGCGCCGACGCCCTCGGGCGTGCCGGTCATGATCACGTCGCCCGGCAGGAGCGTGAGGAACGACGTGATGTACTCGATCAGGGTGGCCACCCCGAACGCCATGTCGGCCGTGGTGGCGAACTGCCGGGTCTCGCCGTTCAGGCGCGTCTCGATCCGGACCCCGGTCGGGTCGAGGTCGGTCTGGATCCACGGGCCGAGGGGGCACGAGCCGTCGAACCCCTTGGCCCGGGCCCACTGGTCGTCCGGGTGCTGGAGGTCGCGGAGCGTCACGTCGTTCCCGCACGCGTAGCCGAGGATGTAACGATAGGCGTCCTCGGAATGGACGTTGCGCGCGAGCCGGCCGATCACGACCGCCAGCTCGCCCTCGTAGTCCACGCGCTTGCTGATCGGCAGCAGCGGGATCGGATCGCCGGGCCCGATCACGGCGGTCGAGGGCTTGAAGAACAGGAGGGGCTCCTCGGGGACGTCGCCGCCGAACTCCTGGGCGTGTGCGAGGTAGTTGCGGCCAACGGCCACGATCTTCGAGGGCAGCACCGGCGCCAGGAGCCGCACGTCGTCCATGGGGATCTCCTCGCCGGTCGGCACGGGGTTCTCGAAGAACGTGCCGCCCAGCACCCGCACGGCGTCGGAGCCGTCCTCCACGGCGCCGGTGGCGATGCGGTCGGCGAAGCGGAACCGGACGAGCCTCATGGCGAACGGCAGGCTATCGCATCGGGCCGGGCGCGCCCGGGCTCGGTCTCATGCCAGCAGGAGGCCCTCGCCCCAGGTGACGCCGACGCTGCGGTAGTAGGCGCCGATCGTCTCCTCGGGCGCGAGATCCTCCAGCTCCTCGACCGGTGAGGACCCGAAGGCGAGCTCGGCCTCACCCCTCCAGACCTCCGAACCCTCCCAGTCGAAGCTCTTCATCGTGACGAGCTCGTCCATCGAGGGCTCCGCTCCCTCCACGATCGATGGGAAGTACCGGTCGTGCAGCATCGGCAGGGCGTTCACGAACCCGCTCGTGTCCGAAGGGCCGGTGATCGTGAACCGGGCATCGATGATCCGCCGGTCGTGCACGCTCACGCTCGCGCCGAACCGGCCGCCGGGCTCGAGCCGAGGGCCCGCCTTCCCGAACCGGACCGGCCGGGTCATCCAGATCGAGCCGAGCTTCTTCGGATACCCCTGGTGCCAGCCCCGCGCGAGGGCGAAGTCCTTGTCCACCCAGATCGCGATGCATCGCGAGTAGTGCTCGCCTCGGTGCCGGCACCGCACCACCACGAAGCACTCCTTGTACTGGGCGCGCACCGGGTCCAGCAGCTCCTCGAACGTGCCGCTGCACGACTGCCAGTCGGCGAAGATCACGGCCACCGCGTCGGGGTCGTCCCCGGCCGGTTGGATGGGATCGGGCAGCCAGCGCGCGACCGCCCCGGGGCGGGCGCGGTACTCGATGGTGAGCAGGTCGCCCGAGTAGTGCCACGGCGGTCCCGGCACGATCGAGGCTCGGCCCTCGGGCGAGCGCGGCGGCAGGAACCCCTTCAGCTCGGCCATGGGCTGCAATCCTACGCGGTTGTTCGGCCGGCGCTGGAGCCATACTGAGGGCCCATGGAGACCCGTAGGATCCTCCTCGACGGCAGCCCGACCACCGTCACCCGTGATGGCGACGAGCTCGTGGCCCTCGACGGCCGCCGGATCCCGATCGACGGCGCCACGCACCTGGCCCCCTGCGAGCCGACCAAGATCGTCTGCATCCATCTGAACTACGAGAGCCGGGTGAAGGAATTCCTCACCAAGCTCCCGGCGGCCCCGACGTACTTCCACAAGCCCGTGAGCGCGCTGAACGCGCATGAGGGCGACGTCGTTCGCCCGCCGCGGTGCCGGTTCCTGAACTACGAGGGCGAGATCGCTATCGTGATCGGCAGGGAGTGCAGGCGCGTGGCGCCCGACGAAGCCGACGCGTATATCGCCGGCTACACGATCGCCAACGACTACGGCCTCCACGACTTCCGCGACACCGACGCCGGCTCGATGCTGCGGGTGAAGGGCTCGGACACGCTCTGCCCGCTGGGACCCGGACTCGTCACCGACTGGGACTTCCGAAGCAAGCGCATCCGGACCCTCGTGAACGGCGAAGCGAGGCAGGACGGGACCACCGACGAGATGGTGTGGGACACGCACTACCTCGTCGCCGACATCGCCAGGACCATCACGCTGATGCCGGGCGACGTGATCCTGTCGGGCACGCCGGCGAACTCACGGCCGGTGCAGCCCGGGGACGTCGTCGAGGTCGAGGTCGAGGGGCTCGGCCTCCTCCGCAACCGCATCGTCGAGGGCACGGAGCCGATCCGCGAGGACGTCGGAGCTCAGCCCTCCGAATCCGAGGAGGTCGTCTCCACGGCGTTCGGGGGCGACTGGGAGTTCCGGGGCATCCGCCCGCCGCGGAAGGACTGAGCCTCAGGACAGATCAGGGCGAACGGCACGAACCTCTTCATGGTCGTCTCCCCTCGGTTCCCTGTGGCCTAGCGCGACCGGCGACCCTCGCGCGACGCGCTCGTTCGCGGCCGAACGAGCCCTGGGCTATCCTGCGTCGGTCGATCGCGGATCGTCACGGGACCCGAACCCAGGGAGCCGCCTGATGGAAACCAAAGGCAAGCGTCTCCGTCTCCTCTACCCCGACATCCACGGTCTCGAGCGTGGGAAGTACCTCCTCGGCGACTGGAGCGGCACCGCGGCGTTCTGCATCGGCGTGTACCCCCTCACCTTCGACAAGGAGATCCTGCCGATCCCGAACACGCAGTTCGACATCGGCCTGCCGGACATCGAGGTGCACCTGGACCGCGACTCCCTCCGCCCCGGATGGGAGGAGGGCACCGTGATCGGGCTGGGCGACGCCGAGTTCCGGGGCAAGCCCACGCCGCTGGACCCCCGGCACCTGCTTCGCGAGGCCATGCGATGGTGGGAGGACCGCGGCCTCACCCCGCAGCTGGCCTACGAGTTCGAGTTCTACCTCCTCGAGCCAGACGGGGACAAGGGCGGCTGGCGCTCCGTCGCGATGCCCTCGCACCGCGTCTACGGCACCGGCACCGCGATCGATCCGACGGGCGTCGTCGACGAGATCGTGCGGACGGCGCTCGACTGCGGGTTCGAGGTCGAGAGCTGGGGCAGCGAGTACGACACCGCCCAGTACGAGGTGAACATCAAGTACCGGGACTGCATGGCGGCCACCGACGACGGCTTCCTGTTCCGCCTGTTGGCCCACGAGGTCGCGTTCAAGCGAGGCTACTGGACCACCTTCATCGGGCGCCCGTTCAACGATCGGGGCGGCAGCGGTCTGCACGTGAACCTCAGCTTCCGCAACGAGGACGGCTCGAACGCGTTCCACGACCCCGCCACCGAGGACGGCCTGTCGACGCTCGCCCGCCGGTGCATGGCCGGGATGCTCGCGCACCACGAGGGCATGGCCGCGATCCTGGCCCCGCACGTGAACGCCTACAAGCGGCTCCAGCCCGACATGCTGAACGGCTACTGGGCGAACTGGGGATACGACGACCGCACCGTCACCGTGCGCGTGCCGCCCGGCCGCGGCGAGACGAGCCGCCTCGAGCACCGCTCCGCGGACGGCGCCGCGAACCCGTACCTGGCCGGTGCGGCCGTCCTGCTGGCTGCCCGCCTCGGCGTGGAGGGCGAGCTCGAGCTACCCCCCGCGCAGGAGCCGGGCGCCGATCCGAACACCGACGTGCGCATCCCGCCCACCCTCGAGAAGGCCCTCGAAGCGCTCGAGGCGGACAAGGAACTCTGCGCGCTCCTCGGTCCCGAGCTCGTCGAGGCGTTCGGCATCCTGAAACGCGCCGAGTGGGAGCGGTACACGAAGGCCGTCGATGACCCCAGCACGACGGACGTCACGCCGTGGGAGCTCGAGTACTACGTCCCGTTCTTCTGACCCTCGGTCAGCGCGACCGGTTTCCCCACCTGGTCCCGCTCGCTGCGGACACTCGGCCCTACCTCCGGGGAAGCGCCGCCGGCGATGATGGACGACAGGAGGAAGGAGTGATCGCATGAAGGTGGTGTTGGTCGGTGTCGGCGGCGTCGGCGAGGCCATCGCGGTCGTGGCGAGGGATCGCCCTTGGCTCGAGCGCATGGTGCTCGCGGACTACAACGTCGACCGCGCGAAGGAGGTGCAGGCCAAGCTCGGCGACCCGGAGCGGTTCCCCGTGGAGTTCGTCGACGCCGGCAGGAAGGAGACGATCGCCGGGCTGGCGAGGAAGCACGAGGCCGACCTGATCATGAACGCGGTCGAGCCGGTCTTCGACGAGCCCATCTTCGATGCCGCGTTCGAGGCGGGCGCGAACTACATGGACATGGCCATGTCGCTCTCGCACCGCCACCCAACCGAGCCGTACCGCCAGCCCGGCGTGAAGCTCGGCGACTACCAGTTCGAGCGCTCGACCGAGTGGGAGGACAAAGGCCTCCTCGCGCTCGTCGGCATGGGCGTGGAACCCGGGATGGCCGACGTGTTCGCGAAGTACGCCGCGAAGCACCTCTTCGACGAGATCGACGAGATCGGGGTCCGCGACGGAGCGAACCTCCAGGTGAAGGGCTACGACTTCGCGCCGAACTTCTCGATCTGGACCACGATCGAGGAGTGCCTGAACCCGCCCATCGTGTGGGAGCGGGATCGCGGCTGGTTCACCACGGACACCTTCTCGGAACCCGAGGTCTTCGAGTTCCCGGAGGGGATCGGCCCGATCGAGTGCGTGAACGTGGAGCACGAGGAGGTGCTCCTGATCCCCCGCTGGATCGACGCGGGCCGCGTGACGTTCAAGTACGGACTCGGCAACGAGTTCATCAACGTCCTGAAGGTGATCGAGCTGCTCGGTCTGGACTCGACCGAGCCGGTGCAGGTGAGGGGCGTCGAGGTCGCCCCCCGCGACGTGATCGCGGCCGTGCTGCCCGACCCCGCACACCTGGGCGACCGGATGGTGGGGAAGACCTGCGCCGGCACGTGGGTGAAGGGCACGAAGGACGGGAAGCCTCGCGAGGTCTACCTGTACCAGGTCGCCGACAACGAGCTCTGCATGCGCGACTACGGCGTGCAAGCCGTCGTGTGGCAGACCGCGGTGAACCCCGTCATCGCCATGGAGCTCCTGCAGACGGGCGCCTGGAAGGGCACCGGCGTGCTCGGCCCGGAGGCCTTCGACCCGGATCCGTTCTTCGACCTCATGCCCGCGTACCACTTCCCCTGGGGCACGAAGGAGATGACGCCGAAGGAGTGACGCGCGCCCGGCGAGGCAGGTCGCAGGCTCCGGCCCTCCAGGGCCCCTTGCCCGTAGAGCTCGTTCGGTAGCAAGATACCCGGACCTCGAGTCCTCATGGTGGGGGGAGATCCGTGCTGGCGACCGACATCGACCTGGTCGATCCCGACAACTACGTGGATCGGGTCCCCTTCGAGTGGTTCGACCGGCTCCGGCACGAGGCACCGGTCTTCTGGCACGGGGAGTCGGCGCCGAACCACGGCTTCTGGGCCGTCACGCGCTACGACGATCTCGTCGCCGTCCACATGGACTGGGAGACCTACTCCTCCGAGGTCGGCGCCGTCGCCCTCGAGGAGCTCGAGCCCGACCAGATCGAGATCCGCCGGAGCATGCTCGAGACCGACCCCCCACGGCATCGCGAGCTCCGGAACATCTGTAACAAGCGCTTCTCTGCCCGCGGCGTCGGCCGGTACGAGGACTTCATCCGCGAGGTCGCCCGCGGCGTCCTGGACCGGGCCCTGGAACGGGAGGAGTTCGACTTCGTCCCGGAGATCTCCCGCGAGCTTCCGATCCGGTTCCTGTGCGCGATCTTCACGGTGCCGCAGGAGGACGCCCCGATGCTCATCGAGTGGGGCGATGCCATGATCGGGAACCAGGACCCCGAGTTCTCGGCGGCCGTCGTGGACCAGGTCGACACCGAGGAGTTCAGGTACCTGCCCTTCCGGAGCCCCATCGCCCGCAAGGTGTTCGAGTACGCCGACCGCCAGCGCGACCTCCGCCTGGACGAGCCGGAGGACGACGTGATCACCGCGCTCACCGTGGCGCAGTCGGAGGGGATCCTGAACGAGCGCGAGTTCCAGAACTACTTCTCGCTGCTGATGATCGCCGGCAACGAGACCACGCGCCACACGATCAGCCACGGGATGCTCGCGCTCATGGAGCACCCCGACCAGCTGCAGGCGCTGAAGGAAGACCCCTCGAAGATCCCCGCGGCGGTCGAGGAGATCCTCCGCTGGGCCACGCCGGTCCTGCACTTCCGCCGCACGGCCACGAAAGACACCGAGCTCCGCGGGCAGGAGATCCGCAAGGGCGACAAGGTCGTCACCTGGTACATCAGCGCGAACCGGGACGAGAACGCGTTCCCCGACCCCTACCGGTTCGACATCGAGCGCAAGCCGAACGAGCATGTGACGTTCGGCCCCGGAGGCCCGCACTTCTGCCTGGGCGCGCACCTCGCACGCCTGGAGACGAAGGTTCTGTTCCAGGAGCT
This sequence comes from Actinomycetota bacterium, assembly GCA_036390995.1. GTDB lineage: Bacteria > Actinomycetota > UBA4738 > UBA4738 > HRBIN12 > DASQQQ01. Next base: position 13,788 of record DASWAT010000167.1, read on the forward strand.
GTTGCCCCGCCTGCGATCCATCGAGCTCACCGGCCCCG
>DASWAT010000168.1:0-2148 GCA_036390995.1 Actinomycetota bacterium
TCGAACGGCGACATCCCCTTCTCCTCCACGAACCGGAAGATGTTCTCGAGGACGACGATCGCGTCGTCGATCACGATCCCGACCATCAGGACGAGGGCGAGCATCGTCACGCTGTTCAAGGTGAAGTCGAGAACCCACATCATCCCGAAGGTGGAGATCACCGAGGCCGGGATGGCGACCGCGGCGATCACGGTCGATCGCCAGCTTCGCATGAAGGCGAGGACGACCAGGGAGGCCAGGATGCTCCCTAGGATCAGGTGCGTGTTGATCTCGTGCAGGGCGGCGTAGATATACCGGGACTGGTCCTGGACCACCGTGAGACCGACCCCCGAGGGCAGCTCCCCGGCGGCGATGGCGAGGCTGCGCTTCGCGTCCTCGATGACGGCGACGGTGTTGGCCCCGGACTGGCGTCGCACCTCGAGGACTACCGTGGGGACGCCGTTCAACCGGGCGGTGGAGCGCTGTTCCCTGGTCCCGTCCTCCGTCCGGCCGATGTCCCGGACACGCACGGGGGCGCCGCCGATCGTGGCGACCACCAGGTCGTCGAAGGCGCGGGGGTCGGCCAGGCGGCCGATCGTCCGGAGCGTCGACTCCTGGGCGCCCCGGGTCACGTTGCCTCCGGCGGCGTCGGCGTTCTGCCGGACGATCGCGTCGCGCACGTCCGTGATCGGGATCCCGAAGGCGGCCAGCCGGTCCGCCTCCACCCACACGTTGACCGAGCGCTCCAACCCGCCGACGATCCGCACCTCGCCCACGCCCGCCGACCGCTCGAGGCGGATCTTCACCACCTTGTCCGCCAGCTCGGTCAGCTCGCGGAGGGGCATGTCGCCGGCCAGGGCCACCGTCAGGACCGGCTGCTGGTCGTTGTCGAACTTCGAGATCAGGGGCGGCGTCGCGTCCTCCGGCAAGTCCCTGAGGATGGTGGCGACGCGATCCCGCACGTCCTGGGCCGCCGTGTCGATGTTCCGGTTGAGGTTGAAGGTGACGATCACGACGGAGGTGCCCGGCCCCGAGATCGACCGCAGCTCGTCGATCCCCTCGACGGTGTTGACCGCCTCCTCGATTCGCTTGGAGATCCCGGTTTCCACCTCTTCCGTAGAGGCGCCGGGGAGCTGGGTGCGGATCGAGACGGTGGGCAGGTCCACCGAGGGGAACCGGTCGACGCCGAGGCGGAGGTAGCTGGTCCCGCCCACGACCACCAGCGCGAGGATGAGCATCGCCGCGAAGACGGGGCGGCGGATGCAGATTTCGGCGAGCTTCTGCAAGGGCGCGCTACCGGGTCACGGTGACAGGCGTCCCGCCGACGAGGTTTCCGGGGTCGGTCACGACCGGCTCGCCCGCGGCGACCCCTTCGAGAATCTCCACCCGGTCGCCCGAACGGCGGCCGGTCCGGATCCGCTTCTCCACCGCCTTCCCGTCCTTGACGACGAACACCTTCTCGAGGCCCGCGAAGGTCACCACCGCCGGGGCCGGAACCATCACCGCGGTGCGGTCGGCCTCGACCACGATCTCGGCGCGCGCGAACGAGCCGGGGCGAAGCTTCCCTTCCCGGTTCGCCACCTCGGCCTCCACGATCAGCGTGCGGTTCTGCTCCTGGATGGACGGGCTCAGGCGGGCAACGCGGCCGGCGTGCGCCGCGGGGTCCCCCTCCAGCAGGACCCGGACCGACTGCCCGACCCGGACGGAGGGAGCGTCCCGTTCCGGCACCGCCACCCGAAGCCGCAGCGGGTGGATCCGGACCAGGCCGAACACCGGTGCGCCGGCGGCGAGGAACTCGCCCACCGAAGCGCGGCGTTCCCGCACGGCCCCGTCAATCGGCGCGATCAGCACCGCGTCGGACAGCTGCTGCCGGGCCAGGGCGAGGCCCGAGCTCCGCTCGGCAAGCAGTTCCTGACGGTTCCTGATCTCCTCCAGGGCGGCCTGGTAGCGGCTCTCGGCGACCAGCAGCCTGGACTGGGACGCGTCGACCTCGGACCGGGCGATCAGATTCTTTTCCCAGAGACGCGCCGTGCGGTCCCGGCTCAGGCGCGCCTCCTCGAGCACCGCCCGGGCCTCGCGCACCAGCGCGGTCTTCTCGGGGTCGACGCTTTCGACCGAGCCATCCCCGGGGAGCCCCAGCCCGGCGCGCACCTGGCGGAGGGCGGCTTC
>DASWAT010000169.1:0-27400 GCA_036390995.1 Actinomycetota bacterium
TCGTCGCGGGGACGGGATTTGAACCCGTGACCTCTGGGTTATGAGCCCAGCGAGCTACCGGACTGCTCCACCCCGCAGCACGATGCTAGCAGAGGCACCCGGGGGTCCAGCAACCCGTAGTGTCTCAGCCAAACTGAGACACCCAGCAACCGCTCCCCGGGACCACCCGCCCGATGGCGTGGCGGTGGGTCGATGCTCTCCTCCACGGGGCAGCGGGGGCACCGGCCGGACGGTCGATGGTCACCCGGCAGGCGGCCCCTTCGACCTCCCCATCGAGCCGGGCAGAGGTGGACCCTGGGTCCATGAGGAACCTGCAGCCGGTACCGTCACCGGGCGACGACCCGTCCTCATGGCCCCGGGGCTCGGGAACGCTCCGCGAGATCATCATGGGGGCCCAGGACAACCTCACCACCGTGCTCGCGGTGGTGCTGGGGGTTGCGATCGGCTCGGGAAAGCTCGAGACGATCGCGCTGGCGGGGATGGCGGCGGGGATCGCCGAGGCCGTCTCCATGGGCGGCGTCCTGTACACCGCCACCAGGGCCGAGCGCGACCTCGCGGCGCGTACGTCCTCGCGATCGAGTGCGGACCGCATGATGAGGGAACCGATCGTCGCCGGCGCCGTGACGTTCGCGGCCGCGGTCGTGGCGGCGGCGATCCCGCTGGCCCCGTTCGCCGTACTCCCCGTGCGCTGGGCGACGCCCACGGCCGGGGCGGTCTCGGTGGCGGCGCTGTTCGCCTTGGGCACGTGGACCGGACGGGTGACCGGCGGCGTCTGGTGGCGGGACGGGATCCGATTCGTCACCATCGGAGGCCTCGCCGCCCTGGCCGCGGCGCTCGTCGGTGCGGCCCTCCGGAACGGCGCGCCCTAGACCGGCGCCCGAGTCTCTCGCCCCCCGTCCGATCCGGCCGGATCTCGGGCGCTCCAGATCGCTACAGCTGGTGGCCGGAGAGGCGCTGGAGGCCGTCGTAGGCGGCGTACTTGTACGCCTCGGACAGGGTCGGGACGTTGAACGTGGCGTGGATGAAGTAGTCGATCGGCCCCTTCGCCTGCAGCACGGCCTGACCGATGTGGATGAGCTCGGAGGCGTCCTCGCCGACGATGTGCACGCCGAGCAGGCGCCGGTCGTCGCGGTCGAAGACGAGCTTCACCAGGCCCTCTGTGGCCCCGGCGATCCGGGCCCGAGCATTCGCCAGGAACGGCGAGCGTCCGGTCTCGACGTCCATCCCGGCAGCCCGGGCGTCGGCTTCCGTGAGACCCACCATCGCGACCTCCGGGACCGAGTACACGCCGAACGGCGGCAGGGGATCCACGGTCTCCTTGAACGGGATGCCGAACGCGTGGCACGCCGCGACCCGTCCCTGCTCCATCGCCACCGAGGCGAGCCCGGGTGGTCCGGTCACGTCGCCGGCCGCGTAGATCCCCTCGGCCGTGGTGCGATAGGTCTCGTCCACGAGGATCCGGCCGCGTTCGTCGGTCCTGACGCCGGCCTCGGCCAGCCCGAGCGTCCCGGTGGTCCCGGTCCGCCCCGCCGCGAACAGGATCGCCTCGGGTCCCAACGTCCGCCCGTCCGAGAGCTCCACGGACAGCAAGCCGGAGGTGCGGGACACGCCACGGACGTCGGTTTCGAACGCCAGGTGCATCCCCCTTCGGACGAAGACCTCCTCGAGGCAGCCAGAGACCTCCGCATCCACCGCTGGCAGCAGGCGCCCGCCGCGGTCGACCAGCGTCACGTCGGCCCCGAGCGCGAGGAAGATCGAGGCGTACTCACACCCGACCGGGCCGCCGCCGACCACGACCAGGCTGGAGGGGATCTCGTGGAGCTCCAGGATGGATTCCGAGTCGTGAACGTCGGGATCGTCGAACGGGATCCCGGGGAGGTGGAAGGGCCGCGAGCCGGTCGCGACGAGGATCACGTCGGCCCCGAGCGTCCGCTCCCCTTCCGGCGTGGCCACCACGACGGTGCGGTCGGGTCCCAGGCGGGCCTCGCCTTGGACCAGCTCCATCCCGTGGCGCTCGATGTTCGCTCGCACGGCGTCCACGGACAGCCGTACGACCTCGGCCGTCCGTGCGCGCATGCGCTCCAGCACGGTGTCCCTGGTGAGCTCGAGACCCAGACCGTAGAGGTCGCGGCGGCGGAACCCGGTGAGGTACAGGGCCGCCTCCCGGAGCGTCTTCGTAGGCACGCCCGTCTTGCTGGCGGCGGAGCCCCCCGGGTCTTCGCGACGATCGACGATCGCCACGCGCTTGCCGAAGTACGCCGCCTGCGCGCCGCCCTTCTCGCCGGCCGGGCCGGCACCGATCACGACCAGGTCGAACCGCTCGTTCACGCGGGCATCACGGCGCACAGGGTACGCGCCAGCGGCCGGAACGTCGCGCCGGATCTATCTGGACGGATCGCGAGCCGAAGCGGAGCGTGTCCGCTCCGCTTCCGCTCCTTGCGTGGGCCGCCCGGGCCACCAAGCGGATGGGCCGTGGCCTTCTCGCCTGCCAGTGCCGCTCGCCCAGCGACGGCCTCTCGTTCGTGGTGTCGGCGGGAGGACCCGCGGCCTTCAGCCCGGGACGGGGTGAAATTCGGACCGCCCGGTCCGGTTAGTCCTTCGTGCCCCGGGACCGCTCCACCTCGTGTTGCCGGAGCTCCACGCGACGGATCTTGCCCGAGACCGTCTTCGGCAGCTCCGCGATGAACTCGATCTCGCGAGGGTACTTGTAGGGCGCCGTCACCCGCTTCACGTGCTCCTGGATATCGCGGGCGAGCTCGTCCGACGCCTCGAACCCCGGCTTCAGCGCCACGAACGCCTTCACGATCTCGCCCCGGAGCGGGTCGGGCTTGCCGACCACCGCGGCCTCCGCCACGGCGCGGTGCTCGACGACGGCCGATTCGACCTCGAACGGCCCGATCCGGTACGCGGACGAGGTGATGACGTCGTCCGCGCGCCCCACGAACCACAGGTAGCCGTCCTCGTCGGCCGTGGCCAGGTCACCCGTGTAGTACCAGTCTCCCCGGAAGCTGCCGGCGGTCGCGTCGGGATCGCGCCAGTACTCCTTGAACAGACCAACGGGCCGCTCGGGCCGCCATCGGACCGCGATGTGGCCGGTCTCGCCCACCGGCAGTATGTCGCCGTCCTCGTCCACCACCCGGACGTCGAAGCCGGGGGCCGGCTTGCCCATCGACCCTTCCCGGACCGGCAGGCATCGGTAGTTCGCCACGACGTTCACGGTTTCGGTCTGGCCGTAGCCGTCGTGGATCGTGCGGCCGGTGGCCTCTCGCCACCGCTTGATGACCTCGGGGTTCAGGGGCTCACCGGCCGAGACAACGTGCCGGAGCGAGCTCCAGTCGAACGCGGTCAGGTCGAACAGCACCACCGCCCGGAACAGCGTGGGCGGGGCGCAGAACGTGGTCACGCGATGCTCTCCGATCAGCCGCAGCGCCAGCTCGAAGTCGGGCTTGCCGCGGACGTCCCACAGGAACACCCCGGCGCCCAGCCGCCACTGCCCGAACAGCTTGCCCCACGCGGCCTTCGCCCAGCCCGTGTCCGAGAACGTCCAGTGCAGGTCGGACGCCTTCAGATCTTGCCAGAACCGCGCCGTGACCTCGTGGCCGATGCCGTAGGACGCCTGGGTGTGAAGCACCATCTTCGGGTAGCCCGTCGTGCCGGACGTGAAGTACACGAGCATCGGGTCGTCGCTGGCGGTCGGTTCGGCCTCGGGAGCGGTGTCGCTCCCCCGCGCGAGCCCCTCGGCGAACGAGAGCCATCCGGACGGGCGGTCCTCCCCCACGCAGACGAGCGCCTTCAGCGATGGGCACTCATCGCGGACCCGCTCGATCTTGGCCGCGCCCTCGGTGTCGGTGACGACGGCCACCGCGTCGGCCCGCGAGACGCGGTACGCGATGTCCCGATCCGTGAGCAGCGGCGTGCCCGGCATGGGGACGGCGCCGAGCTTGATGCAGCCGAGCAGCGTCAGGTGCCACTCAGGGACCCGCTGCAACATCACGAACACCCGATCGCCCTTGCCGACACCTTGCGCCGCGAGGAAGTTCGCAACGCGGTTCGACGCGCGTCGCAGGTCATCGAAGCCGTACCGCCGCACGTCCCCTCCGTCGGGTCCCACCGCGAGCAGAGCCAGCTTGTCCGGCTCGCGCTCGGCCCAGACGTCCACCACGTCCCGCGCGTAGTTGAAGCGCTCGGGGACCACCAGCCGGAAGGTCCGGCGGGTCTCCTCGTAGTCGGTCATGTTCGGGGCAGGTTCCACCTCGCCTCCTTCGGAACGGCCGAGGCCCACCGTACGCCCGCGCCCGGGCGGGCGGTCAGGCCGAAGGACTCGCGCTCGGCGAGGCGGACGGCGTCGGCGCGGGCGAGGGAGTGCCCTGCGAGGCGGACGGCGTCGGCGCGGGGGAGGGAGTGCCCTGCGAGGCCAGGGCGTTCGCGCGGTCGATCGCGTCCTTGGCCGCATTGATCTCGGCCTGGTAGGTGGCCAGGTCGCCCGCCCTCAGGGCCTCGTCGGCCTTCTGGAAGTGACCGGCGGCCTCCTGCAGCAGCGCCCGGATCTGTTGCTGGACCGTGCCGGTCACGGGACCACCCCCACCCCCCCCGCCGCCGCCGGAGGGCTGCTCGCCGAGCGACGCGGCGAGGGCCTGCTGCAGGTTCGTGCCGATGGACACGCTGCTGCCGTTCACCACGAGGACCCGCTTCAGCTCGGGGATCGAGTTCGCCTGGGACGAGCGGACGTAGACCGGTTGGACGTAGAGCAGACCGTCGTTGATCGGGACCACCAGGAGGTCGCCGAAGATCACCGTGGACCCCCCTGTGCCGAGCAACGTCCGTTCCTGGGAGAACGTGGGGTCCTGGTTGATCTGCGCGAACACCTGCGTGGGACCGAAGACGTTCTGCCCAGAGGGGAAGTCGAACGTCACGATCTTCCCGTAGTCGCTCGGATCCGACTTCGCCGCCATCCACGCGACCATGTTCTGACGCCCCTGTGGGGTGAACGGCATGATCAGTACGAAGCTCTCGTCGGTTTCACCCGGCAGGCGCATCAGCATGTAGTAGGGACGAAGGGGAACCTCCGAGCCCGTCTGGAACTCGACCGTGGGATCGGTTGGGATCTGCCAGAAATCCTGCTTCCCGTAGAACACGTCGGGGTCGGTCACGTGGTAGTTCGCGTACTGCGCCGCCTGCACCTGGAACAGGTTCTCGGGGTACCGGAAGTGGTTCTGGAGATCCGGCGACGCGTCCTCGAGCGGCGTGAACAGGCCGGGGAACGTGTTCTCCCACACCCGGATGATCGGATCGGTCGGATCGGTCACGTAGTACTTCATCGTGCCGTTGTAGGCATCCACGACGACCTTCACGGAGTTGCGGATGTAGTTGGCGGTCCCGGTGAGACCGGAGTTCTGCCCCTGCCCCATCGGCGTGACCGTGCTCATGTCGATCGGCTGTGAGTACGGGTACATGTCGGTGGAGGTATAGGCATCCTGGATCCATACCAACCGGCCGTCCACGATGGCGGCGTACGGGTCCCCGTCGTACTTCAGGAACGGAGCCGCCTTGGGGATCCGCTCCGTGATGTTGCGGTAGATCATGATCCGGCTGTCGCCCTTGATCAGCCCCGAGATCAGTAGGTTGACGTCCCGGTACTTCCACGCGAACAGGGCGCGCTTGAAGAGGCCGCCCATGGGGATCCCGCCGTCGCCGTCGTAGCGGAAGGGCACCTGCTGGGCGTCGTTCGAAGGCGTTCCCTGGTAGTCGAGCTCCGGCGTCCCGGTGTTCACGACGACGAAGGGCACCTGGGCCAGCTCGCCGTAATAGACGCGTTGGCCGTTGCCGACGAGCTCGGGCTGCCCGACGGGTGGGATGTCCTGGAGCGTGAACTTCGGGGCGCCCTCGGTGGTGGCGGTGTTCACCTGCGTCGCGACGGCGCCGAACCCGTGCGTGTAGAACAGGTGCTGGTTCTGCCACGTGCCCCCTCCGCCGGGGATCTGGTCCTGGGCGACCTCGCGCGCAGAGACCATGACCACGCGCCGCTGGCCCTCGAGCGAGTATCGGTCGACGTCCACGTCTTGGAACTCGTAGTACTGCCGGATCCGCTGCAGCCCCTGGAGGTCCTCCTTCAGGACGTCGGGCCGCCACACGCGGATGTTCTGGATGGTCGCCTCGTTCTCCTTCACATCCTGTTGGCCCACCGACGCGGAGTACGGCCGGGCTTGCGTGTCGATCACGTCCAGGCCGAACGCCACCCGGGTGGCGGCGATGTTGTCCTCGATGTACGGCCGCTCCTTCTGGAGCTCCTGCGGCTTCACCCGGAACTGCTGCACGAACGCGGGGTAGGCGGCCCCGGCCATGATCGAAACGAGGGCCAGGAGCCCGAGCGCGATGACCGGCAGGGCCCACCCACGCATCCGGATGTTCACCAGGAACAGCACGGCGCACGCGATGGCGATGAAGGTCAGGATGCGGAGCGCCGGCAGCTGCGCGTTCACGTCGGTGAAGGAGGCGCCCGAAACCACGCCGCGCGGCGAGCCAAGCAGGTCGAACGTGCCGAGGTAGTAGCCCCACGCCTTCGTGAGGATGATCAGGCCAAGGAGCACGGACAGGTGCGCCTTCACCTGTGGGGTGACCTTCTCGCCGAGCACCGGAGCCTGCGGGCGGATCCCGCCCCACAGGTAGTGGGCGACGGTCGTGATGAACGTGACCCCCACGAGCGACGAGAACAGCCATCCCTGGACGAACTCGAACCACGGCAGCGTGAAGACGTAGAACGCTGCGTCGCGCTTGAACAGGGGGTCGACGCTTCCGAACGTGATGCCCGACGAGTTCCGCCACTCCAGGAAGGTTCGCCACTGCGTGGCGACGCCGAGGGCCACGAAGAAGGCGATGACCACCGAGATCAACGGTAGGAGCCACCGCGCGTAGGGCTCGAACGCCATCCGGTAGCGCTCGATGATCTCCTGCTCGGGCGTGAGCGCCCGGTACCGGGGCGTGACGGCGCGCACGATCAGGAGGTTCACGTACAGCAGGACGAAGAACACCGCGCCGAAGATCAGGCCGAGCGCGATCTTCGTCCGCAGGATCGTCCAGAAGACCTCGGAGAAGCCGACCTCCCTGAACCACAGGAGATCCACGAAGAAGCCCGAGAGCGCGGTGAAGCCGATGATGAGCGCCGCCACCACCACCACGACCACGATCGGCCAGCGGCGGCGAACGGCGCCTCGAGGGATCCGTGCCACGCGTCCTCTCCGCTCGTCGGGAAGCCGGGCCAGCCTATCATCGGGGTCCCGAACCGGCGGGGCTCACCCGCTCCGTTCGAGGTAGCCGAGCGCGTCCTGGAAGCTCGCCACCGTCACGAGGGTCATCCCGTGGTCCCCGGCCGGCTGGGCCTCCGCCGCGTTGTCCTTCGGGACGAAGAAGACGTCCGCCCCCGCCTTCGCGGCGGCGACGATCTTGTCCCCGATCCCGGCGATCGGGTAGACGGTGCCGTCCAACCCGATCTCACCGGTTCCGGCGATCATCCTGCCGCCGGTGAGGTCTCCTGGCGTGAGCAGGTCGTACAAGCCGAGAGCCCACATGAGCCCCGCAGACGGACCGCCGATGTCCCCGCTCTCGATCAGGACCCGGAAGGGGAAGTTCGGGATCAGCGAGACCCCCACGAGCGGCTCCTGCTGGCCGCCGCACGGCCGCCGGACCAGGTCGACCTGCTCGGACTGGCCCGCGGCACGCACGTCGAACGACAGCCGCTGCCCCGACGCGGCCCGGTCGATCAACCGCGACGCCTGGTTCCGGCCGGTGACGGGGGCCCCATCGATCCGGGTGATGAGATCGCCCGGGAAGAGGTTCCCGTCGGCAGCGCATCCCGCCTGGGTGCCCACCACGAGCACCCCTCGCCCGTGCTCCTTCGGATAGCCGGTGATGCGCGACAGCACGACGTACGCAGCGGCAAGCTTGCTCTGGTCCATCTGTGACAGCGCCCGCTGCTCCTCCTGCTGCGTGGTCTCGCCGGGCGCGTAGAAGGTGCTGCGCGCGACCACCGAACGCGTGGGGTCGAGCCACGCGAGGAAGACCCCGAGCGCCGTGAGCTGGCTGAACCGGATCGACGTCATCACGAACCGGCCCTGGGATCCGTACACCGGATGGCCCGAGACGTGGATCAGTGGCTCCACCTCGCGAGCCGGGCCGGGGCCGAGCGAGTAGTACGGCAGCCAGACCGTGGTCGCGACCACGAAGACCACGACCAGGGGGACGAGAACGAACGCGAGCCTGCGGTAGGTACGCACTGCGTCGCCATGCTACGGGGCCGGCGGCAGAACGGACCCAACCGGAGTACGCTCGAGTCGGAGAGGTTGGAGATGCACCCCATGGCCATCCTGGGGATCGCGCTCGGCGCCGGCGCGGTCATATACGCATTGTCCCTGCGGGACGCCGACGAGACCCTGGCGCTGCGTCCGTCGCCCGACGACGGTGAGGGGGACGCCACGCCGTCGCGGCCGAGGCGGAACAGGCCGCGGGCCGTGGGGTTCGGCGCGGGGGAGCTCGAACCCGCCGAGCCGGCGCCGTCCGTGTACGTGCCACTCGCCGCCGACGAGACCCCGTGGCAGCGCCGGGTCGCCGGACTGGTCGGGCTGATCGCGCTGGTGGCCGTCGCCGCGGCAGTGCTGGCCGGCGCCATCTACCAGGCGGGCCACGTCATCAACCAGACGATCGCGCGCTTCCTGAAGTAGGCAGCCCCGTCACATCCGGTGCACGCGCATCCACCGCTCCTGCCCCGGGCGGTGCTTGCGGATCAGCTGGTACGAGGCCCGATAGTCGTCGAGATGGTCGAGGACGGCCCCGGCGCCCAGCACCACCGTTTCGAGCGGACGCTCGGTGAGGTGCACCGGGACCTCGCATTCCTGCGCGAGGAGAAGGTCCATGCCGCGCAACAGTCCACCGCCTCCCGTCAGGAACATGCCGGTCTCCAGGACGTCGTGGGTGAGCTCGGGAGGCGCCTCGGCCAGGGTGCGTCGGGCCGAGGCCACGACCTTCGCCACCGGCTCGCTCATGGCCTGCCGTACCTCGTCGTCCGTGATCCGCACCTCGACCGGGGCGCCCGTGTCGAGGGCCCGACCGATCACCGTGGCGGTCTGCCGGTGCGGGGTCGGGAACGCGGAGCCGATCGCGATCTTCAGCTCCTCCGCCGCCTTCTCCCCGATCGCGACGCCGTACTCGCGCTTCACTCGATCCTGGATGGCCGCGTCGAAGTCGAACCCACCGATCCGGACCGAGCTGCCGCTCACGACCCCGCCCATCGACACCACGGCCATCTCGGTGCTGCCCCCTCCGATGTCGATGATGAGGTTGCCGACGGGCTCGTTGATCGGCAGTCCGGCCCCGATGGCCGCCGCCAAGGCCTCCTCGATCAGGACCACGCCGCGGCCGCCCGCGAACCGCACGGCCTCCTCGACGGCCCGCCGTTCGACCTCGGAGCTCTCGGACGGGACGCACGCCACGACGCGTGGCTTGGGGAATCGCGAGACGCCCACCCGCCGCAGGACCACCTCGATCATCCGTTGGGTCACGTCGAACTCGGTGACCACCCCATGACGAAGCGGCCGGACCGCCACCACGCTGCCCGAACGCCCGCCGATCATCTGCCAGGCCTCGTCGCCCATGGCCTCGATGCGCCCGGTGGATGCGTTCATGGCCACGACCGTGGGCTCGTTGAACACGATCCCCTCGCCTTGCCGGTACACCAGGGTGTTCGCGGTGCCCAAGTCGATCGCGATCTCGCGGCTCACTAGCTCCCCATCACCCAGTGCGACTCACCGTCGCCGAGGTGTTCCTTCTTCCAGATCGGGACGTCCTCCTTCAGGCGCTCGATCCCATGCCGGCAGGCCTCGAACGCCTCCGACCGGTGCGGGGAGGAGCACGCGACGATCACGGACACCTCCCCGATCGCCAGGTCCCCGGTGCGGTGCAGAAGCGCCACACGCCGAACGGGCCACTTCGAGAACATCTCGGCGGCGATCTCGCGGAGCCGTCGCTCCGCCAGCTCGTTCCACGCCTCGTACGTGAGGCCCGTCACCGAGCCAGCGGCCGAGTGGTCCCGCACGGTGCCAAGGAACACGCAGGTCCCGCCCGAGGCGGGGTCGGAGACGAAGTCGACCGCCTCCTGCGCCGCGATGGGGTCGGTGGTGATCCGAACGAGCAGCTCCAGCACCCGGCCATTGTAGGGACCGGGCGCGCCGCGGGCCGATCCGAGCGTCGCGGCTAGGATGGCCGTGTGAGCGAGCCGCAGCAGCCGGAACCGCGACAGCCCGGGCCGTTCGGGGTGCCGATGGGGGACATCTGGAACGACGTCCCCCTGTTCCGCGAGATCCAGCGCGTCCTCCTGTCCTCCACCGGCCCGGTGAACTGGGAGCTGGCGCGACAGGTGGCCGTGGCCTCGGCCTCGTGGGATCGCGAGGACCCGGTTCCCACCGAGGAGGATCGCCGGACGTTCGAGGAAGCCGTCCGCGTGGCCGAGCTACAGGTTGCTGGGTTCACAGGTCTCGAGGCTCCCTCGGACGTCGCTCGTGTGGAGGCGGTTCGACGGGCCCAGTGGATCCAGGCCAACGTCGAGGGGTTGAAGGCACTGATCGAGCCCGCGGCCGGGAGGCTCGCGGAAGCCGTGGGGCGTGCGCAGCTGGAGTCGGCCCCCGAGGAGGCGGCGGGGTTCACCAGCCAGCTCATGCAGCAGCTCTCGCCCCTCCTTCTCGGCGCGCAGGTCGGATCGGTCCTCGGCTACCTCGGCCAGCACGTGCTCGGGCAGTACGACATCGCGGTGCCCCGCGAGGGCGCGAACCCGTTGCTGTTCGTGGTACCGAACATCGCCGCCTTCGAGAAGGACTGGAGCCTGCAGGCCACGGAGTTCCGGACGTGGGTGGCGCTGCACGAGGTGACTCACCGGTTCGAGTTCGGTCGCTCCTGGGCCCTCCCCCGGTTCCGGGAGCTGCTCGACGACTTCCTGTCCACCCTGCAGGTCGACGTGGGCTCGCTGCAGGCGCGGCTCGAGTCGATCGATCCCTCGGACCCCGAGGCCATGCAGCGGATGTTCGAGAGCGAGGAGGGGTTGTTCGGCACGGTGCTGGACGCCGAGCAGCGGATCAAGCTCGGCCGGATCCAGGCCTTCATGTCCGCGGCCGAGGGCTACGGCGACCATGTGATGCATGCCGTCGGGCGCCATCTGCTCTCCACCTACGGGCAGATCGAGGAAGCCATGCGCCGGTACCGGGAGTCCGAGCACGCCGACCCGGTCTTCGAACGCCTCCTCGGGATCGAGATGAAGCGGGATCAGTACCGGATGGGGAAGAGATTCTGCGATGCGGTCGTCGACCTGACCGACGAGCAGACGCTGGCCCGCATGTGGGACTCGCCCGAGTCGCTGCCCTCGCTGCCGGAGCTCGAGGAGCCGAGGCTGTGGCTCGCCAGGATCGCGTGAGCGGCCGGGCGCGTGCCCCCTCCGCTATCCTTTCCGCCCGATGACCGTCGGCGAGCTCGTCTTCGCGAACGTCGTGGACCAGCGCGTCCACGACGTCCAGGGCGATGGTGGCCCCGCCGGGATCTACCTCCTCGGCGCCCCGGGTCGGGCACTTCCGTTCACGATCTACCGGGCGTGGAAGGTCGGCACCGGCATGGTGACCGAGGAGGTGCGGTTCTGGGGTCCCTCGGGGCGGTCGGTCTACCGGTGGGGACCGAAGGCGCGCCGGATGCTGGGCACGATGGATCTGACCGAGGAACGGGACCTGATCGAGGACGCCCACCTCGACGAGTCGGGGATGTACGTGGCCTCGTTCGTCATCGACGGCGAGGTCGTCGGTGAGATCGAGGTCCCCGTCTACCTCCAGCAGGCGCCGGTGAAGCTCCCGAAGGAGGTCGAGGACGGCCTGCGCAAGTCCGACGTGATCTTCGTGGGCGTGGAGCAGGATGGGAACCGGCGCACGGCGCCCGTCTGGTTCGCGTACAAGAACGGGAAGATCTACGTGCTGTCGAAGAACGAGCGGGGCCCCGAGGAACAAACGGTCCCGGGGATCCCGGGCGCCACGGAGGTCGTGGTCGTGACCCGCCGCAAGGCAAACGTCCCGGAGACCCGCGGTCGCGACACCGCGCTCGGCGAGTTCTACGCCACGGTGCGCTCGCTCGAGGGTGTCGAGTGGGAGGAGGCCGCGAAGATCCTGGCCGACCGGCGCCGCAGCCGTGTCGGACCGCCCGACGACTCGATCCAGCGCTGGCGCGGTGCGTGCACGATCGGCGAGCTCACGCCGATCGTGCCCGGCTCGTAGGGAACGCTCGTCACCGGACGGTCCGAGGGGGCCGCTCCCGGCCCCCTCGGACGCACGCACCGCTCGCCTATGGCGACGGCGTGAGGGTGGGGCAGTTCGGCGCAGTCGCTCCGTTCGAGTCGACGCAGTTGATCCGGCCGTTGGGCGCGGCGTTCACGAACGGGCTGAGGGGCGATCGAGCCGCGATGTAGTCGGCGGCCACCTGATCCATGATGTCCTGGGTGGTCATGCGGCTTGTGAAGACGGGGTATCCGTCGCCACCGCTCGCCATGAAGTCGTTCTCGGCGATCTTGTACGTCGACGCCGACGTCAGATCGACGGAGGTCGCCGAGCACGTCCCATCTGCGTTCGCGAAGACCGCCGATGTCACCCGGCTCCCGGCGGCCGCCGCGATGTCGTACGTGAAGCACAGCCCCGACACCTGCGGGAACCGGCCGTCGACGGCCGGCATCCTCGAGACGCCGTTCTCGAGCATCGTCTTCAGCTCAGCCCCGTTCACGTCGAGGGTCACGACGACGTTGCCGAACGGAAGGACCCCGAGGACCTGGCCGCGGGTGATCGGATAGGGCGGTGGAGTGTAGGCGGGGCAGAAGTCGCTCGGGCTGTCCGTGGTCGGGCATGTGAGGTCGGCACGGAGGCCACCCGAGTTCGTGATCGCGAAGTCGACGCCGATCGAGGCATAGGTTCCCAGCATCGAGTCGGTGACGACGTTGCCCACGAGCGACTCGCACGTACGCCCGGTGCTACCCCCGCACTGGTCGGCGCGCGGGATGGGCTTCGTCGAGTTGCCGATCACGGTGCTGAAGATCGGCGCGAGCTGGGCGTTCAGGTCGTCGATCCGGGCCTGGATCTCCGGGTCCGGTGTCATGCCGATGTCCCACGGCTTGTGGAAGTCGGCGGTCTTGTAGACGACCTTCTTCGTGCTGGGATCGATCACGAGCCGGATCCGCGTGAATCGGATGCCCTTGCCTCGGTTCTCGGTCACGAGCACGCCGTTCGGGCGGAGCGCGTCCACCTGGAGGTCGTTGTGGTCCCCGATCACGGCGTCGACGTTCGTCAGGCTGTCGGCGATGTCGACGATCGGCCCGGTGGGATCCGAGGTCGTCCCCCCGGTCGCCCCCTCGTGGCAGACGACGATGATCGTGTTCACGCCCTTCGCCTTGAGCCGCGCGGCCTCGGCGTTCACCGCGGGGACGATCGGGCGGACCTCGAAGGGACCGAGGTTGCCGGGGAAGATCAAGCTGGGGGCCGCCTCCGTGGTGCAGCCGATGACGCCGAGCTTGCCACCGTCGAACGTGGTCGAGAAGACCGTCGACGGAGACCACTCGGGCGGCGTCGTCCCGTCGGGGTAGACGACGTTCGCCGTCAGCATCGGGAAGTCCGCGAGCGGGATCAGCTGGGTCCGCAGGTACTGCTCACCCCGGTCGAAGTTGTGGTTCCCGATCCCGTCGGCATCGATCCCCATGAGGTTCATGATCGGAGGTGTCGGCTTGTCGCCGAAGAAGTTCGAGATGGGGGGAGTAGCGCCACCGAAGGAGTCACCGCCGGCGATGGTGATCGACCCGTTCGGAGCCTCCGCCCGGTACACGTCGAACCACGGCTTGAGGAACGCCGCTCCGCCGATCGCGAAGCTCGGGTTCGTGGCCGGTGCCGGTAGGTTGTCTGCCGCCTCCGTCAGCGGGACCAGCTGCGCGTGCCAGTCGCTGATGTTGAGGATCGTCCACGTCTTCAGGGAAGGCCTCGTCGTGAGCTGGGTGAGGATCGTGCCACGGGCGTTCTGCGGCCCCGGGTAGCCTTGGAGGAACGCGATCGTGGGCGCGAGGTCCACCGCGCGGATCCCGGCCACCGGGTTCTGGTGGCGGATGCCCGGACCAGCCGCCACGAACGTGCCGTGCATGTTCACGTTGTGGGCCAGGTCGACCAGCTCGGGCAGGTACCCGTGCTGGCCGAAGAACTGCGAGAAGGCGATCCGCTGCCCGGGCGTGGCCGCGTCGAACTGGTACGGCGGCCGCAGGACCACCACCACGTCGCCGCTGCGGTTCGGGTGCAGCGAATCGCTGCCGTCGACGTCCCTCAGGTCCTCCTTCTTCAGGACGGCGCTCACGACCTGCTTCCCCGGGTTCGCCGGGTCGGTCAGGTTCTGGAAGGCGGCCATCGCTGCGTTCCGTACCTGCTCATACGTGGTGCCGCTCGGCAGCGTCGGGTTCACGTAGATCTGGACGGTTCCGCCCGCCCAGCATGCCTTCGCCAGGTCCGTCGTGGTAGCGCCGCAGTTGCTCGCGGTGTTCCCGCCGCTCGCCTGGAGCGAGATCCCGCCCACCTGGGCGTCGAACAGGACTTGCCGAGCGTTCACGGCCTCCCATTGCGGGGCGAATCCGTGATCCGAGGACGCGAACACCGCGGCGTTGGACATGAACGATCTCGTGAGCGCGAGCTTCTCGTCGGCGCCCTCGTACGCGCTGCGGATGTACCCCTCGCGGATCGACAGGCGGCCGTCCTTCGTCCCGTCACCGTTCAGGTCGTCGTAGTAGGGGTTCGGATCGCCGTCCATGTCGGTCGGCGTGACCAGGCCCATGAACTGATGGGAGAACTCGTCGGTCACCGGGAAGCCGACCAGCGCGAGGTCTGTGTCGGGTTGCAGGGTGCCGAGGATGTACTCGAGCACCGCGTCGCCGTAGGCCTTCTCCAGATCGCGGCCCTGCTGGACGTAGGTCTCCTCGTCGATGATCCCCGCCTCGAGGGGGGCGAAGTCCGCCGAGACGGCCGTGGGCAGGTTGTCGGCGATGTACTTCTCCAGACTGTTCTCGCCCGCGCCGCCGGCCGGCAGCGCGTTGCAGGCGGCGGTCGCGCACGTGGCGATGACGCGCTCGACCGACGTGAAGTACAGCTTGAACGAGGACAGGTCAGGCGCCAGCGTGATCAGCTTCGTGTAGAACCCTGCGGTCTGTCCGGCGCGGGCTCCGATCAGGCCGTCGGCGCCCATGAGCCTGATCTCCTCGAAGTCGCCGACGGCCAGGTCGACGGCCTTCAGGCTGGCGTCCTTGCCCGCCCAGGCCGGGTCGAGGATCACGTGGTCGTACGCCGCCGTCCCGTCGACGTCGCTGTCGTAGACGTACACGTTGTAGACCCTGGTCGGGTTCTGCGCCGCGAACGTCGTCGTGATGGTGAGATCGGACTCTTTGGGTGCGGCCGCAGGGTCGCCGGCGGGAACGTTCGTCCACCCGGCGGCCGGGGCGAAGGATGCCACCTGGTACGAGATGCCGAACGCGGCCGCGCCCGCCTGCTCGGTGGCGTCGAGGGGTGCAGCCAGCACCCCGCGGGTGGAGAAGAAGTTCGTGAAGTCCACCGTCGGACCGGTGATGTTCGCGCTCCGGCCCCCGACCCACTCGATCTGCGCGACCTTCTTCCCGGCCCGTTCCGCCGCGTTCGCGATCGTGTCGGCCTGCAGGACGCCTGCGCCCGAGAAGCTCGTGCGGTTCGTGAACGCATCCCCCGCGCGGAAGAACGTGTTGTTCGTGGACCCGTGCTCGCTGGGATACGTGCCGGTGGCCAGCGTGTACCAGCCGACGCCGGTGTTCGGCGGGAAGGCCTGGACCAGGCCGTTCGCGCCGCGCACGCCCTGCGCCATGAGCGAGGAGTACGTGGGCATGACGCCTTGTGCCGCATACTTTTCCATGAGGTCGGGACGCATCCCGTCCGAGGCGAAGAAGATCACCTTCGATGCGCTCGGCTTCCCAGGACCGCTCGGCGCCGACTTGGCCGCCAGGGCCGACGGCCCGAGTGCCGCCAGCATGGCGAGGGTGCTGAGGATCGCTACGAGCGACGTACCGGTGCGTCTGCGCATGGCTTGCCCTCCTCCTGTGGCTCGATCGCAACGAGGACAACAACTTCCTCGGTCCGGAGGACCGGGAGGTGCCGGAACGAAGAACGGATGGAGTTGCGAGACGGAACGGAAAAGGCATCGGCCATGACCCGACGTCTCGATGGCTCACGCGGACGCAAGAGCCGCGACTCCCCTCTCAGCCGGCCTTCCCCGGAGACACGGCACATCGGCGTGCGGTAGCGCAACTCTAGCGCGGAACCGCGCTCCGCGGTCAAACGCCCTGGCGGAACGGCCCTCAGCCGGGCTGCCGGCCCAGGGCGGAGGCGAGCGACGCCAGCTGCCGCCCCAGCTCACCCAGCTCGCTCGGGCGGAGGGCCTGCGGCCCGTCGCAGAGCGCGACGCCGGGGTCGGGGTGGACGTCGATCATCACGCCGTCGGCGCCGGCCGCCACCGCGGCGCGGGCCATGGGCGCCACGAGCTCCTTCAGACCGGTGGCGTGCGAGGGGTCGACGATCACCGGCAGGTGGCTCTCCTGCTGGGCCACGGCCATGCCGGCCAGATCGAGCGTGAACCGCGTCGAGGGCTCGAACGTCCGGATGCCCCGCTCGCACAGGATGATCTCGGAGTTCCCGCGCTGGGCCACGTACTCCGCCGCCATCAGCCACTCCTCCACCGTGGCCGACAACCCGCGTTTCAGCACAACGGGCTTGCTCGCGGCCCCCACCTCCTTGAGCAACGCGAAGTTCTGCATGTTCCGGGTCCCGATCTGCAGGGCGTCGGCCCAGCCGGCCACGAGCTCGACGTCGCGCGGCTCCAGGACCTCGGTGACCACAGGCAGTCCGGTCTCCCGCCGGCACTCGGCGAGGATCTCGAGCCCTCGCGCGCCGAGACCCTGGAAGGAGTACGGGGACGTGCGCGGCTTGAAGGCCCCGCCTCGGAGGATCGTGGCACCTGCGTCCTTCGCGGCACGGGCGGCCTGGATCGCCTGCTCCTCGCTCTCCACCGCGCAGGGACCCGCGATCAGGGAGAAGTGGTCGCGACCCACCGCGGCGGGTCCCACCTTGACCGTCGTGGGGTGCGGGTGCAGGGCTCGGGCAACCATCTTGTAGGGCTTGCCGATCTGGATCAGGTGATCGACGCCGGGGAGGTTGTCCAGGTCGAGGGCCCGGAAGAGGGTCGTGTCCCCGACCAGGCCGACGATGGTGTGCACGGCCCCGCGCGACACGAAGGCTTCCCCACCGACATCGCGCACGCGCTCGGCGACGCGGCGGACCTCCTCTTCCGTCGCGTCCTTCTTCATCACCACGACCATCGCGACCTCCCACCGTCCCGTGGGCCGCCCGGAGAGACGAAGAACCCCGGGCCGTTGCCCGGGGCCACCTGCTCCTTCCTCGGCTCAGGCGACTACGCCGGGCCAGGCCCGCCGTAGAAGAACCAGCAACCGAAGACGTCCCTCATCGGATGCCCATCGTGACAGGCGAAGGGGTCGATGGCAACCGATCGCCGCAGGTCGAAGGGCCCGGACGGCCACCGGAACCCTCGGCTACGATGCGCGCGTGTCCGTCACGGTGGTCGACCATCCGCTCGCGGGGCACCTGCTGGCGTCCCTGCGGGACCGGCGCACGACGCCTCCGGTGTTCCGCACGCTGGCGAAACGCCTGGCCCTCGCGCTCGCCCTCGAGGCCATCCGCGACCTCCCCACCCAGCGGGTGGACATCGACACCCCGCTCGAGCGGACCTCGGGCCGCATCCTCAGCGACACGCTCGTCGCGGTCCCGATCCTGCGAGCGGGACTCGGCATGCTGGAGGCCGTGACCGAACTGTTCCCCGAGGTGGCCGTGGGCTACATCGGGCTCGAACGCGACGAGGCCTCGCTGCTCCCGCAGTCCTACTACCGCAAGCTGCCGCCGGTGTCCGGACGCCACGTGCTGGTGCTCGATCCGATGCTCGCGACCGGAGGGTCCGGCTCGGCGGCTTGCCACTCGGTGAAGGAAGGATCGCCCGCCTCCGTCCGCTTCGTCTGCGTGGTCTCGGCTCCCGAGGGCATCGCGAAGATGCAGGAGGAGCACCCCGACGTGCCCATCTTCACCGCCGCCGTGGACCGGCAGCTGAACGACCGCGGATACATCCTGCCGGGCCTGGGCGACTTCGGCGACCGGCTATTCGGGACGGAATGAGCAGGCTGCCCGGCGCTGCGGTGCGGTCGGGGGACCGGATCGGCGGAACAGGCACGGGCGAGCTGGGTCCCGTCCTTGAGGGGTCCAAGGGCCCCCACCCGCCGGGCGCCTTCCCTACGTAAGATGCAGCGAGGGGCAAGAGAGGAGGGCACGCACATGAGTCGGATCGCACGACTCGTCGCCGTTGTCGCCGTCTTCGCCATGCTGGCCGCCGCGTGTGCCAGCAACGAGAACGGCGGGGGTGGCGGCGGCACGACCTCGGGGGCAGCCAAGCCCGGGGAGGGGATGTCGGGCTGCGAGGTCACCGACACCGGTGGCATCGACGACAAGAGCTTCAACGCCACCGCCTACAAGGGCCTCACGGATGCTCAGGACCAACTGGGGATCACCGCGAAGTACCTGGAGTCCCAGACCCAGCAGGACTACCAGCCGAACATCCAGGCGTTCATCGACCAGAAGTGCAACCTGATCATCACGGTCGGCTTCCTGCTCGGTGACGCCACGGAGGCTGCGGCGAAGGCGAACCCCGACCAGGACTTCGCCATCGTGGACTTCGCGTACGAGAAGACCTACCCGAACCTCCTGGGCCTGACCTTCCAGACCGACCAGGCCGCGTTCCTGGCCGGCTACCTGGCCGCCGGGATGACGCAGACCGACAAGGTGGGCACGTTCGGAGGTCTGAACATCCCGACCGTCTCGATCTTCATGAACGGGTTCTGGGCAGGCGTCCAGAAGTACAACCAGGACAACAGCACGAGTGTCCTGGTCCTGGGGTGGGACGCGAAGAAGCAGAACGGGACGTTCACCGGCGACTTCGAGAACCAGGACAACGGGCGGCGCGTGACCGAGGACCTGATCGGTGAGGGCGCCGACATCATCCTGCCGGTGGCCGGCCCGGTGGGCCTGGGCGCGGCGGCCGCGGCGCAGGACGCCGGCAACGTCAACCTCATCTGGGTCGATACCGACGGCTGCGTGAGCGCTTCCGAGTACTGCCCGCTGTTCCTGACGAGCGTCGAGAAGAAGATGGACGTCGCGGTGTTCGACTCGATGAAGGCCGTGATCGACGGCACGTTCCAGGGCGGGGTCTACTCGGGGACCCTGGAGAACAGCGGCGTCGACATCGCTCCGTACCACGAGTGGGACAGCAAGATCCCGGCGGACCTGAAGAGCAAGATCGACGAGCTCAAGCAGGGGATCATCGACGGGACCGTGTCCGCGGACTACAAGGACTACCTGTAGGTCGCGATGAGATCGAGGACAGGGGCGCCGGGCAGAACCCGGCGCCCCTCCCGTATGCTCCTACGCTGAAGGGCGCGGCTTGGGGGTCCGGTAGGTGCGTCTCGAGCTGAAGGGGATCACGAAGCGCTTCCCCGGCGTGATCGCGAACGACCGGGTCGACCTGGTGGTCGAGTCCGGCGAGATCCACGCGCTGCTCGGCGAGAACGGCGCAGGCAAGACGACACTCATGAACGTCCTCTACGGCCTCTACCACGCCGACGAGGGCGAGATCCTCATCGACGAGCGGCTCGTCACGTTCGACGGCCCGGGGGACGCCATCGCGGCCGGGCTCGGCATGGTCCACCAGCACTTCATGCTCGTGCCCGTCTTCACCGTCACCGAGAACATCATCCTCGGCGTCGAACCGACCGGCCCATTCGGGTGGATCGACCGTCGTGGAGCCCGCACGCGCGTGGAGGAGCTGTCCGCCCGCTACGGCCTCGAGGTCCCACCCGATGCCATGGTGGAGGAGCTCCCCGTCGGCGTGCAACAACGGGTCGAGATCCTGAAGGCGCTCTATCGCCAGGCCGAGGTCCTGATCCTGGACGAGCCCACCGCGGTGCTCACACCCCAGGAGACGGAGGAGCTCTTCGCGGTCATGCGCTCCCTCAAGGATGGCGGCAAGTCGGTCATCTTCATCACGCACAAGCTCAAGGAGGTTCTGGCGGTCGCGGACACCATCACCGTCCTTCGAGGCGGCAAGGTGGTCGGCACCACACGCCCCGAAGAGGCAGACGAGGACGAGCTCGCGGCCATGATGGTGGGGCGGGCCGTCTCGCTCACGGTCGAGAAGGGCCCCGCAAAGCCTGGGGATCCCGTCCTGCAGGTGGGCGATCTGGTGGTCATGGACGACCGGGGACACCGGGCGGTCGACGGTGTGTCGTTCGACGTTCGGGCGGGCGAGATCGTCTGCGTGGCCGGCGTCCAGGGGAACGGACAAACGGAGCTGGTGGAGGCGTTGACGGGACTGCGGCCGAAGGTGGAAGGGCGGGTCGCGTTGAACGGGCGGGACATCACCCATGCGTCGCCGAACGACGTGCTCGACGCGGGCGTCGCGCACGTTCCCGAGGACCGGCAACGCGACGGGTTGATCGATAAGTTCTCGATCGCCGACAACCTCGTCCTGGACACCTACGATCAGCCACCGTTCGCGAACGGGATCGTGCGGAACAGGGAGGCGGTGCTCGATGCCGCTCAGGATCGTGTCCGGGCCTTCGACATCCGCACACCGTCCGTCGGGATCCCCGCGTCCACCCTTTCGGGTGGCAACCAGCAGAAGGTCGTCGTGGCGAGGGAGCTCTCGCGCCCGATCTCCCTCCTCATCGCGAGCCAGCCCACGCGGGGGCTCGACGTCGGCTCGATCGAGTACATCCACGAGCAGATCGTGAAGCAGCGTGACGAGGGCATCGCGGTGCTCATCGTGTCCTCCGAGCTCGACGAGGTCCTTGCCCTCGCGGACCGCGTCGCCGTGATGTACCGAGGGCGCGTCGTCGCCGTGCTTGCCCGAGAGCAGGCCACCCGTGAGGGGCTCGGACTCCTGATGGCCGGTGTGAGCCCGGAGGAGGCGATGAGCGCGTGAGCGAACAGGTGGTCTCTCCGCCGCGCGAGCAGGCCCCGCCGGAGCCGGAGGAACCGCCCCAGGAGAAGGCACGCTGGTGGGACCCGCTGGTGGTCCCGGTGCTGGCCGTCGTCACGGCGCTCGCCATCGGCGCCCTGGTCATCGTGTTCTCGGACACCGAGATCCTGAAGAGCTGGGCGGGGTTCTTCCGGCATCCGCTCGACACCCTCCGTGTCTCTTGGGACGTGGTGGCCAACTCGTACCGGGCCCTGTTCACCGGCGCCTTCGGGAGCCCCGCACAGCTCTGGCAAGGCATCTCCTCGGGGAGCTGGCACGAGATCCAGTCGGCCCTGAGCCCGCTCTCCGAGACCGTCGTCACCGCCACGCCGCTGATCTTCGCCGGCCTCTCG
This sequence comes from Actinomycetota bacterium, assembly GCA_036390995.1. Taxonomy (GTDB): domain Bacteria; phylum Actinomycetota; class UBA4738; order UBA4738; family HRBIN12; genus DASQQQ01. The sequence continues at coordinate 21,540 of DASWAT010000169.1, forward strand.
GTGGCGGTCGGGTTCAAGGCGGGTCTGTTCAACATCGGGGGCGAGGGTCAGATCACCGTGGGAGCCATCGTCGGGTCGGCGGCCGGCTTCACGATGACCGGCCTGCCGGGGCCGATCCACGTCCTGGTCGTGGTCCTGGCCGGGTTCGTCGGCGGGGCGATCTGGGGAGCGATCCCCGGTCTCCTGAAGGCCAAGACCGGGGCCCACGAGGTCATCACCACGATCATGCTGAACTACATCTCGTACCGGCTGGCCGACTACTGCCTGTCGACGACGTTCTTCCGCAGGCCGGACCGGACCGACCCGATCTCCAAGCCGGTCGTGTCCGCCTTCCCGCACCTTCTGGGGTCGGACCTGCGGGTGCACATCGGGATCCTGGTGGCGCTGGCCGTGGCCGCCGGCGTGGCCTACCTGGTGAACCGGACCACCGTGGGCTTCGAGTTCCGGGCCGTCGGGTTCAACTCCGACGCGTCGCGGGCGGCGGGCATCAACCCCACGCGGATCTTCGTGCTGGTGATGACGCTCGCCGGTGGTCTCTCCGGACTGGCGGCCTCGAACCAGCTCCTCTCGGTTTCGCCGAGCCTGACGCCCGGGTTCTCCTCGGGGTTCGGCTTCGATGCCATCGCCCTGGCCCTGCTCGGACGATCCAATGCGTGGGGCGTGGTCGCGGCCGCGTTCCTGTTCGGCGCCCTGCGAGCCGGCTCGCGGTCGATGCAGGCCGCCACGGCGACACCGGTCGACATCGTGGTGGTGATCCAGGCGCTGGTGATCGTGTTCATCGCGGCTCCGTCGCTCGTACGGGCCATCTACCGGATCAAGGCGCGCAGGGCGGAGGGACTCGAGATCGTCATGAAGGGATTCGGGGCATGAGCGCTGCAGCGGTCACCGTCGGAAGGCCCGTATCGATCACCCGGGCGCGCATCCTCGGCATCTTCTTCCTCCTCATGGCCGTGGCCATCGCCCTGCTGTTCGGCTTGGGTGCCAGCGGCGGGATACAAACCCGATTCGGGCTGAACCAGACGGGCACGGGTACCACCGCGTGGAGGATCCCTGATCTCGTCGTCCCGTCCCGGGCCACGGCATTCCTCCTTGCCGCCGTGTGCGCGTTCCTAGCCGGTGCGCAGCTCACCCGGGGGTTCGGCAAGCGAACGAACCTCATCCTCGGGGTGGTCGTGTTCCTGTTCATCTTCGCCTTCCTCACGTGGGCCGCGCGGGATCGGTCCCTGAACCTCCTTGGCATGCTGGAGAGCACCCTGCTCCGGTCGGTCCCGATCACCTTCGGCGCGCTGTCCGGGGTGCTGTGTGAGCGCACGGCGGTGATCAACATCGGGATCGAGGGGATGCTGCTGTCGGCGGCCTTCACAGGTTCCATCGTCGGCAGCGCGACGGGGAGCTTGTGGATGGGGCTCCTAGGTGGCGCGCTGATCGGCGGCTTGCTCGGGTGGGTCCTGGCCGTACTGTCGATCCGCTACCGGGTCGATCAGATCATCGGTGGAACCGTGATCAACATCTTCGCGCTGGGGATCACGGGGTTCTTGTCGGCACGGGTCCTGGAGCGATATCAGAGCCTGAACAACCCGGGGCGGTTCGAGCCGTTCGCGATCCCGGGGTTGTCGAAGATCCCCATCGTCGGACCTGTGCTCTTCGACGAGAACGTCTTCATCTACCTGTTGTTCCTGATCGTGGTCGCCTCGTACCTGGGGCTCTTCTACACGCGATGGGGACTGCGGGTCCGTTCGGTGGGGGAGCACCCCCGCGCGGCCGACACCGTGGGGATCCGGGTGCTGTTCACGCGGTACCGCAACGTCATCCTGGGGGGGGTCGTGGCTGGCATCGGCGGCGCGTACTTCACGCTCGGATCGGTCGGCCGGTTCGACGAGAACATGACCGCGGGCCGCGGCTTCATCGGCCTGGCCGCCATGATCTTCGGCCGCTACAACCCGGTGGGCGCGTTCCTGGCCGCGCTCGTGTTCGGGTTCGCCGACTCCCTGCAGACGAAGCTGTCCATCCTGCAGGTGCCGATCCCGTCCGAGTTCCTGCTGATGGCGCCCTACCTGGTGACGATCTTCGTGGTGGCCGGCGCGGTGAGGAAGACGCACATCCCCGCAGCGGACGGCCAGCCCTACATCAAGGAGTAGGAGGCTGGCGAGCGATCCGCAGGTCGAGGAGGTTCGCGAGCGATTCGCGCGCTCGGCGTTCCACCGGTGGATCGGGATGCGCCTGGATCGTGTCGAGCCCGGAGCGGTCGACGTCGCGCTGGACCTGGAGCCGCACCACATGAACCTCGTGGGGATCGCCCACGGCGGCTTGCTGGGGACGCTCGCCGACACCGCGACGGGCCTGGCCTTCCGCACGGTGCTCGAGCCGGGAGATACCCACGTCACCACGCAGCTCTCGATCACCTTCCTGGCGCCTGGGACGGGTGGCACCGTCGTCGCGCGCGGTCGCGTGGTCAAGACCGGGCGGCGGTTCGGATACGCGGAGGCCGACGTCGTGGCCGGCGACGGGGCGCTTCTCGCGAGGGCGGCGGCGACCTTCGCCGTCAGGCCCGAGCGCGGCGATCAGTAGTCGACGTCCATCTCCTGCATCACCCTTGGGAGGCCGGAGAGGGCGCTTTGGAGCTGCATGAGCAGCATCATGTTCCCGGAGATCTTGAGCTTGCCGCTCATGAACGCGGAGACGGCGTTCAGTTGCCCCGTCGCCAGCCCGACCGCCGTGTCGTAGTCCTCGGTGATGGTCGCGTCGGCGCCGTCCATGTCGCCCAGGCCGAGGGCGATCGTGCCGTCCTCGATGCGGATCCAGTAGCGCCGTTCGCCGTCGCCACCGGAGATCACCTGGAGGAGCTTCGCGCTCTTGTTCAGGATGCTCTCCTTGAACTCCTCGTCGGCGTTCAGGCGCTGGTTGAGCTCCGCGCTCCACTCGTCGGAAAGGAACTGCACGGGCACGGTGGCCTCCTCAGCACGTTGGGATCGGCGTTCCGGGCAGTATAGCCAGGGGGTGGTGAGAGGCTGCCCGGCGCCTCGGACACGGGCGGGTGCGCAGCTCGCTCAGTCGAACGGGAAGAACTGCGGGTCGGTCAGGTGGAGCACGTCGTTCAGGAACTGGACGCTCCGCGTCGCGCCGTTCACCTGTACGGAGTTCACCGACGTGTTGTCGGGGAGGAAGAACATCTCGGAGTGCCGGATGCCGAGCAGCGGACCGAGGTAGGCGTTGATCACGCCGCCGTGACAGATCACGAGTACGTCGCCCGCCGGGTGGCGCTCGAGGATGCGTTCCAGGGCTCCATGGACCCGGTCGCGGAACCCGCTCACGGTCTCCCCGCCCGGGGCGCGGTGCCATATGGCTCGCTGGGTCCGGACCAGGTGGAGGATCTCCTCGTCCGAGGCGACGATCTCCTCGAACGGCTTGTTCTCCCAGTCGCCGATGTGCGCCTCCATGAGATCGTCCTCGATCCGGACCTCCACCCCGCTGCGTTCCACGTAGGGCGCGACCGTTTCCCGGGCGCGACGCAGGGGTGAGCAGTACACGGCCGCGGGCGCGGGGTGCACGAGGGCCAGGCGCCGGGAGAGCAGCTCGGCCTGCTCGCGGCCGGTGGCGTCCAGCGGAGGGTCCCACTGTGGGCCGCGGGGGGTTTCCACCAGGTCGTTCGAGGACTCGTCCGAACGCCCGTGGCGGATCAGGAACAACGTCCGGGGCTCGCTCATCGGGTCCGCGTGTGTGATGCCGTCCTGGCCCGCGCCCGCGCGAACGCCTCGACGTCCTCGCTGCGCCACACCCGCCCCGAGGCCAGGTGCGCGACGGGCTCGGGGAACGAGCCGCGATCGACGTACGTGATCACGCGTCGCTTGTCCCAGCCCAGGATGGCCGCGGCCTCGGCCACGCCCGCGAGGGCGGGCGTCACCTCGACCGTGAGGACGGCATCCGGGCCCGCCTTCCTTCGCAAGGCCGACAGGCACGCGCCACGGGTCCGGGCCCGGATCACGTCGCCGGTCGAGGGGATGCGCCCCGACCACCCCTCCGCAGACGGGGTCATGATCGCGCGGATCGGCCGGCCGGGCACGGGCTCGATGATAGCGATATGGCTTCCGATCGCAGCAGGGCTGGACGTAGCCGCGCGCGGGGAACGTGTGGTGGGCGGGCACGGGCTCCATGGGGTGCCCGCACGCGTCGCCTCACGCCCGGCCGGTGCGGCGAAGGTCGGAGCGCCAGCACGCCTCGTGCCAGTGCCGTCGCTCGTCCGGCGCGCCCTCAGGCACGACGACCAGGTGCCACAGGCCCGGCCGGATCGGGTGCTGGCAGCCCGGACACACGTACCGCTTGTCCCCGCTCACCCGGCGGACGTCGAACCCCGGCACGAGCGCCCACGAAGGGGCGGTCGACTGCGGCATCCGCACGGGCTCGGGCTGCTCCGGCGCTCGGCGGTTCTTCCGCGGCATCAGCGGGCTCCCGCCACGCGCCGGGCGAACGCAGCGGCCGGGAAGGCCAGACCCGCACCGATCTCGCGATCGTCGGCACGCCGTCCTCGCACCCGGAAGGAATGGTCCCCGCCCTCAACCGGGTGGTGCTCGGCGAGGGAGCCGAGTCTCTGGAGCACGGGCTCGAGCACGTCCGGCCGGGCGAAGGGGTCGGCCGTCCCCTCGAGGAACAGCATCGGCACGGCGATCCGGTACAGATGCTCGTCGCGGATCCGCTCCGGCTTGCCGGGCGGGTGTAGCGGGTACCCGAGGAACAGGATCCCCGCCGCCGGCATCCCGTCGGCCACGCACATCGAGGCGATCCTCCCGCCGAGCGACTTCCCCCCGGCCAGCACGGGGCCCTCGGCACGCCGGACGGTGTCCTCGAAGGCCGCCAGCCACGTCTCCCGCAAGACGCGTTCGGGGTCGGGCGCTCGGCGTCCCCGCTCCATGTAGGGGAAGTTGAACCGGAGCGTGGCCACGCCCTCGTCCCCGATCGCGCGGCAGAAGCCTGCGAGGAACGGATGGTCCATCCCCACCCCCGCCCCGTGGGCCATCACCAGCGTGGCCACGGCCCTCAGGGGGGCGATCCACGCGGTGCTCACCGCGAGATCACCCACCACCAACTGTCCGCGGACCTCCGGCGTCGCCATGTCTGCGATGATTGTCCCCGATGTCCGGGACCTTGTACCTGGGAACCTCCGGGTTCGCCTACGACGAGTGGAAACACGGCGTCTTCTATCCCGAGGGGCTGAAGAACGCCGACATGCTCGCCTACTACGCCGGGCGATTCCGCTCGGTCGAGATCAACTACACGTTCCGGCGGTTCCCATCGGAGAAGAGCATCTCGACGTGGCGCGAGCACACGCCGGACGGCTTCGCGTTCACGCTGAAGGCGAACCAGCGCATCACCCACTTCAAGCGCCTGGCCGACGCCGACGAGGACGTGAGCGCGTTCCTCGAGCGGGCCCGGCTGCTCGGGGACCGGCTCGGGACGGTGCTGTTCCAGTGTCCTCCGTCCCTGCATCACGACCGGCAGCTGATCGAGCGGTTCGTGGGCGGACTGCCGCCCGACGTCCGTGCGGTGATGGAGTTCCGGCACCCGTCGTGGAACGAGGCCCGGGGCTTCCTCCACGAGCAGGGCGTGGCCTGGTGCGTGGCGGAGACCGACGAGAAGGATCCCGGCCCCGACGATCTCTCGTGGGAGCCCTACGGGTACCTGCGCCTGCGCAAGACCGCGTACGAGGACGACGAGCTCCGCGGGTGGGCCGGGCGGATCGCCCCGGCCCTTGCCGCCGGGGCCGACGTGTACTGCTACTTCAAGCACGAGGACGAGGGCCTCAGCCCCCGCCTCGCGGAGCGCCTCGAGGCGTTCCTCCCCGCCTGACGGACGCGATCGGGCCTACG